>NZ_QTNE01000004.1:0-274052 GCF_003603495.1 Bacteroides sp. AM41-16
TTAGACGCAAGAAGGACGCTGAAGAGCTTAGTTGCGGATTTGAGGTTATCGTTTGTTTTTGTTGCCACTAACGGGAAACGCATTGGCGAAGTGGCGGATAAATTGGACAAAAAGTTCAATTTAGCAGTGACGTAGCCGATGTGTTTCCACAGAAGCTAAATTATTAAAAAAAGCTGAATGTGGAACACATTCGGCGGAATAAAATGCACAAAAGTTGAGTTTGGCACTTAACCCGCCATTTTGCCAATGCGATGTTATATGCCGTATTTTTTGATAAGATAATTTAAGTCAGCTTCGTTTAAAATTCTAATGTTTGCTTTTTTTGATTGGTTTAAGTCGTTTATTTTTTGGATTTTTGACCAACCACAATCTTCACCTGCAAAAACAAAATCTACTTTACCTGTTATTCCTGATTTTATTTGTCCACCAATTTTCATTAGAAAAGTTTTTATTTCTTCTCTTTCTATTGAAAAGTTGCCCGTAATAACTATTCCTTTTCCTATTAAATCAATGTTTTCAAGTTCGTTTTGAGTTATTTGATAATTTGATAAATGCTCTTCATTTTCTTCTAAAACATCTTCACTTGGTTGATTGAAATAATTATTATTTGTTTTAGGCTGGTCATCAATTTTTCTTATTAGTTCTTGATAACTTGGATACTTGTCAGTCAATTCGCCAAATATTAAAGCACAAAGTTTTGCATCGAATTCTGGGTCGTGATGATTTGTTACTTCTAAGTCCAAACTCTCTGCTAAATCTTTTATTTTTTTAGGCATCCCAAGTTTATCTGCAAATAACATTGTGTCAATATAACTTATGACATATGGTTTTAAATTATAATGTTCATATAGATTTTTCTGATTATCCGTTTATGCACCTGTTATATTCGCAATTACTAGTCTGTCAAAGAGTTTGTCTCCAAAATACCGTCTGTTTAATTTGTAAATAAACTCGTTGAGATACAACTGTAAGTATTTCCTTTTGATTTTATGGTAGTTGCCCAGCAATGTCCGTTTTGCATTACTGATTGCGATATGCACCCATTTGAGTGTTTCCTTGGTGGTTTTGGCGTCTGATTTCTCGGTGACGTGCAATTCCACCAGATCGGAGATGTCAACGTAAGAAGTGCTTTTGTCCGAAAATACGATGGCATCATCCTCCATGCAGTCCCTGACCACGCCGTTGATTCCTTCACTTTGATGGCTATCCAGTACCCTGGCCTTGAAATAACGCACATGCTTCTCCTTTTTGCCCGTTTCGATATCTTCCAACGGGGTGCTTTCGGCCATCACCGCAACGTTCTGCTTTCCCTCGGCTCCCCGGCCACGTGTACCCTTGCCTCGCTCGATTTCCTTACTGGCCACCGAAAAGTAACCCTCATCCAGTTCTATCATCCCTTCCAGTGTATACCTTGCATCCCGGTTGCCCATCGCCCTGCGGAGTTTGTGTACCATCGCCCATACCGGTTCGTAACGCTTCAATCCTAATTGCTTCTGGAGTTCGTTGGTGGAGAATCCCTTTTTTGTGCAACTCATCAGGAACATCGTTTTGTACCACACCAGAAACGGCAGCTTGGAGCTCTCCATGATCGTACCGCTGCGCAACGAGGTGCGGAAACGGCAACCTTTGCATTCATAACTCCATTTACCCTGTAACCAATAATGGGAAGTGCCCCCGCATCGCTTGCAGACAACCCCTTCCTTATCACGCTGCTCCTTGAAATGCAAACGACAATCTTCCTCCGAACCGAAATGAGCCGTAAAACTGAATATGTTCATAATCCCTGCTTTTTGAGCGCTAATATACTAAAAATATTAGGTGTGTTTGCGGAGAATCAGATTAACAAAGATTCTGTAAAAATATTGAATCAATATCTTGTAGAATTTATGGCCGCTAAAAGAATGGATTTGATATGTTGTTGCCAGTCAGAAATTGAATTTGATTTAGGAGCTATTGATTTGCCATTCGAAATAGAATGTACAAATGGTAAATTTAAGGATATCAGCCCAAATGCTAAATCTAACTATCAAATCTGTATATCACCACACTTTGCTAAAATTCAAAGCTGGTTTAATGGTAAGATCATATTTAACCATGAATCATTGAAAAGTATTATTGAACGGATGAAGACAAGTGTCAACTATATTATAGGAACAGATGTTAATGGTGCTCCGATAGCTTCTACGGTTGCAACAGATCCTTATACTCCTGTTTTTTTTGATAAAAAAGTACAAGCGTATTATAATTATCAAGGATGCCGTATAGAAGAATTACGTATCATAAGTCCTAACTTCACCTTAAGGTGCGATAATGACCATAATGATTATGTGGTGGTGTTTTTACGTGATATTCAAGACCTTCCTTATCGCGAACAATGTATATGGAAAGGTTTTAATATTACTCCTGACGGCAGAACATTTAGCAAACTTTTTCAAAAAACGATAATTGAAGGCAAATGGAATGGTGTTGCACAGTCTATAGACTTTGTCTTTCGAGATTTGTATAAAACCTTTGTCGCTAAATGGGAGGAGAAGTATGGTTGGAAACTGTTTAAGTCATTAAATGGAATCCAGGCAGAATATTTCAATCAAATTTGTATTCTAAATAGAGATGATTATGAAGCTCTTACTGACCTTGTAAAATATTTATCACTATTGCTACAAGAAAGCCTTGATTTGGAAATGATGGAAATGATTATTCCTGCTAAAACTGAAATCAAAGAAAAAGTAGTAAATGGTGAAAAAACTAAGGAATCAACTAAAGAAAAACCCTTATCACATCTTGATAGAATTTTAGAAACACTCAATATTGAAGGCTACAATTTTATTGTATTTCTCAGGAATCTTCAATCCTTACGTTCCTATATGCTTCATCGAAATAGTAAGAAATTAGATAAAGACAAAAAAAGGGCTTTTGAGTATTTCGGCTTAAATGAAGATAAATCAAATTCCCAGTCGGTTTCAAATAATGTATTATCGCTCGGTGCAACAGCTATTTCAAATATGATAAAACAATTGTAAATACATGTGTTATTACATCAAGATCTACATCTTTCAAAATTGAATCCTTTTCTATCCGGCTTTCCCCACCCGAAAATTAAGGTATGATGTCTGTGCCGCGGTCCGCCCTCCACTCCAAGGTACGGAAGGCTGTGCCCGATCAACGGCAGTCTGCATCATACCGCTTCATGCCGGAGCTTCGACCTGTCGAAACAACCGGTATTCCGCTATATGGGCATCCTGCCTGGTTGTTGCTCCGGCACATTCCGCCTTCTGTCCGTAGCTTTTCTTTCCGGGCCGACGGCGTCGTGGGCAAACGGTGACACATTCTGCTTGTGCCGTCCGTCGTGCCTCCGGCATGTCACAGGCAGAAAGAGTCCCCATTTTGTTTGCCCGGCAGACCGTTTCTTTTACCCGCCCAAGCCGTCATTCATCACTTTTATAAACATCCCCTTATATATACGGGACAATTCTGCCTTTTATATCTGTATCGGGATTACCTTCTCTCGTCATACCTTGCCTGCCGCCGCGTAGGTTTTATCAGGTGCGAATGTAGGCTGTCGCGCCTGATTCTTCCGTTTTGAAGTGCATTTTGAAGGAAAATCTTCCTTGCCGGGCAAGAGTATTTTGCTTCAAAAAAACGTCGAATGGGCTGTACCGACATCCTTGTCATGCACCATAAAACCCCAAGGCGGTCCGGCAGAAAGGATCCGACCAGAGGGAAGAAAAAAACAAAGTCACAGGTAATGGCAGGACTAACCACCTTGCCGCAAAACATTTTCAAATTATGCTATACATTCACACTATCGGTCGCATCGGAAAGGATTGTCAGGTTATCGAGGGTACACACGGTTCGTTTATTGCTTTTGACATGGCAGTAGATGACTTCTCGCACGGAAACGCCGTTACCACATGGGTAAGGGTACGCAGCAACAAGGAAAACCATATCCGCCTCTCCGAATACCTCACCAAAGGGCGCATGGTCCTTGTCGGGGGAACATTGTCAACTTCACTGTGGAAGGACAAAAACGGCGACAGCCAGATCCAGCTCTCCATCACGGCGGATGCCCTGGAGTTCATCAATACCGGTAAACGGGAAGGTACAACCTCCGAAGCCGACGGCCAAGCCGCAGCTGCCGATAACGCACCAGTTCCTCCGGCGGACATGCCACAGGACGGGGAGGAAGACCTTCCGTTCTGACATCTTCCGGAAAACGGTCACGGATGTAGTATTTACTAATTGTAGTAATTTAGGAGATTAGTAAATCCCGGGTTACGAAAAATAGTAGATACTACATTTAGTGGCTAAGTCTTTTAGTAGAGTAGTAAATACTACGATACTAAAATATGTTATAGTAGTAAAATAGTAAATACTAATTGTAGTGAAGACTAAAAATAGTATTATCTTTGTACCAGAACATTAAGACTCTGAATCATGACAAAAATTATAGCAGTTCTGAATCATAAAGGTGGGGTCGGAAAGACAACCACTACCATAAATCTCGCTGCCGCACTGCAGCTGAAGAAAAAACGTGTGCTCCTGATCGACATGGACGGTCAGGCAAACCTCACGGAATCCTGCGGCCTGTCCATCGAGGAAGAACAGACCGTGTACGGGGCGATGAAGGGCGAATACCCTTTGCCGCTGGTCGAACTGAACAACGGCCTTGCCATCGTTCCCTCGTGCCTTGACCTGTCGGCTGCCGAATCGGAACTTATCAACGAACCTGGCCGGGAACTGATACTGAAAGGGCTGATTGCGAAGCTGCTTGACAGCCGGAAATTCGACTATATACTGATTGACTGTCCGCCATCGCTGGGACTGCTCACGCTCAATGCGCTTACCGCATCGGACTTCCTGATTATCCCGGTACAGGCACAGTTCCTCGCCATGCGCGGTATGGCAAAGATTACGAATGTGGTTAAAATCGTCAGGGAACGCCTGAATCCGGGACTGAGCATCGGAGGTATCGTGATCACCCAGTTCGACAAGCGCAAGACGCTTAACAAAAGCGTGTCCGAGCTCATCAACGATTCTTTCTGCGACAAGGTGTTCAAGACCGTCATCCGGGACAACGTGGCTCTGGCGGAAGCTCCTATCAAGGGTCTGAACATTTTCGAGTATAACAAAAACAGCAACGGGGCCAAGGATTATATGGACTTGGCGCTGGAGGTACTGAAACTAAAGTAAAAACAATATGGGCAAAAGCGATTTATTGAAAGACGGTATGAAAAGCGGCCTTGACGGGCTGCTTTCATCAACCAAAAAATCCCCGCAGAAAAAAGAAACGGTTCCGGCCAAGGCGGAAAAGGAACCGGCGGTGCATTGCAACTTCGTCATTAACAAGAGCATTCATACCAGGATGAAATACCTGGCCATCGAAAAGAACATGTCTCTCCGTGACATCGTCAACGAGGCCATGAGAGAATATCTGGAGAAGCATGAAAAATGATTGAAAATTTGAAAGACGCACTATGAGAGAAATAAATCCCAAAGAAACCACCCGTGCATACGCATTTGAGCTTTGGATGAAAGCCCCGATGCCGATGGTTACATTTTTCAAGACTTTGGATGTCAGTCGTCTGGTCAAAATCAGCAAAAAGTCAGGTATGAAATTCAATATGCTGATGTGCTGGTGCATCGGCAAGGCGGCAAGCGGTATCAAGGAATTTTATATGCTGCCTGTCGGAGACAAATTGATGCAATATGATGCCATTGCGGTTAATACCATTGTTATGAACAAGGACAATGAGGTCAGTTCATGCGATGTGCCCTTTTCTGATGATTTGCAGCTATTCAATGAAGATTATCTGAAATTGACAACGGAAGTAGCACAAAGCTGTGAGAACCACGACTTGACTGAAAGCATGGTAATAGGAACTTCCGCACTGGCCCAATATGAAATTGACGGTGCGGTAGGTATGTACAGCGGTATCTTCAACAATCCGTTTATAATATGGGGCAAGTACCGTAAGGGGTTCTTCAGGACGACACTGACGGTTTCATTCCAATTCCATCACACTCAAATGGATGGGGCACATGCTGCAAAGTTCCTGGATCGCTTGCAGCAGGAAATCAATAAATTACTTGTATAGCGATGAATATGGAAACACAAAGATTGATACTTCGTCCCTGGACAGAAAACGATGCAGAGTCTCTTTATAATTATGCCAAAGATCCTGCTATCGGCCCCATTGCCGGGTGGCCTCCTCATACATCTGTGGAAAACAGCAGAGAAATAATACGCGATATCCTTTCTGCACCCGAGACATACGCTGTAGTATTGAAAGAAACCAATGAACCGATAGGCAGTGTCGGAATTATGTTCGCTGATGGCGTACACAGTGCGGATATGCAGGATGGAGATGCAGAAATAGGATATTGGATAGGTGTTCCTTATTGGGGACAGGGACTTATACCGGAAGCCGTACAACGTTTGTTGAAGCGTTGCTTCGTCGAACTTGATGTGAAACGGGTCTGGTGTGGACATTATGACGGAAACATCAAATCCCGCAGGGTAATGGAAAAATGTGGATTCAAGTACCATCACACAGAAGAAGGAAAGACTTCTCCGTTAGGAGATATCCGTACAGAACATTTTACTTTGCTTACCAGAGAGGACTGGAAAAAACGGTAAGAGAAATATAAAAATGTCCCATGATAAGAACTACGATAAAATCATTTATACAGGCTGATTTGGAATCTGTCTGGCATTCTGTCACTTCACTTTACGACTATTCATGGCGAAGTGACATAAAGGACATAGAAGTTTCCGACGAGCGCCATTTCAGGGAGATAAGTAATGAAGGCTATGTCACCTGTTTTACTGTTACTGTTATAGAGCCTTTTCTAAAATATTCATTTCTTATGGATAATGTGAACTTTTCCGGGGAGTGGACGGGACATTTCAGACAGGCTGAAAATGGAACGGAAGTGATTTTTACAGAGTCAATTAGCCTAAAGAAATGGTGGTTATATCCTTTTGCATTGTTGTATTTGAAATTACAGCAGAAACGGTATATAGCTGACCTGAAAAGAAAATGTGAACAAGAATGAACGGATCGGCCAAGTATATAATACGCCATTTGCAAGGTAGTGAGAACCATTTGCTAAGAGAATTTCTTTACGAAGCGATTTATATCCCTGAAGGAGTCAAACCGCCCTCAAAGGACGTGGTGGATTTACCTGAACTGAAACTGTATATTGAGGACTTCGGAAAGAAAAAAGATGACTTTTGTCTGGTCGCAGACTGTGAAGGGAAAGTGGTCGGTGCAGTATGGGTACGTATTATGAATGATTACGGACATGTGGATGACAGGACCCCATCGCTCTCCATATCCCTATATAAGGAATACAGGAGTAAAGGCATAGGAAGCCATCTTATGCGTGAAATGTTTCGATTACTTGAGAGCAAAGGATATAGTCGCGTCTCTCTGTCCGTACAAAAGGCGAACTATGCCGTCCGAATGTATCTAAAACTTGGATTTAAGATCATCCATGAGACTGAAGAGGAGTTTGTCATGCTTAAAGATCTCTCACTATCCTACTAAAGACGGACAACCTCTTATATATGTCATCTTCTTCAAGAAGACATCTCCCTATTATATTATAGATTACCGGTAAATTATCGGTAATCTTTTTCTTTTATAGTTCCATAGAACATTTCTTTTATAATTCATCTTTTACCGCTTTCCGGCTTCATTCCCGCCGCACCGGCCTTGGTTTTATCAGATGCAAAGGTCTGCTGTCGCGCTTGATCCTCCGGCTTGAAGTGCATTTCCTGCAAATTCTTCCTTTCTGTGAAAGAGTAATTGGCAGGAAAAGCCGTCGTATGAAGCTGTACCGACAGCTGTAAACCGCATCCATAAAACCCCAAGGCGGTTCAAACGGGAAAAGAACCGACCAGAGGGAAATAAAAAAACAATTCAAAATTGACATCGACATGGATAAAATAAGATTGGTAGTTTACAACGAATATGCACTGGGCTATATCATGCCCCAACAACCCGACAAGGTTTGCACATTGGCAGACAGGACTACGCTCGGCGCACCGTTCCGGACAATGCTTGAACCCTATTTCATCGGAAAGAACGATACCGTAAGGCTGGCCGGCAGGAAAGACTTCGACACGTTCCGGCTATCGTTCGGGGGGTACGACAATACGCAAATGTACGAGTATGACACCAACCAACAGGAATAGCAGTAATCAGAAAATCAATGTATAACAAATCAAAATTTATGAATTATGGAAACAATGAACATTCAATCAGTAGCAGAGAAGAACATCGTATCAGTAGTTTTGGCAGATATTCAGCCGAGTAACTATAACCCACGCAAGAATTTTGATGTAGCAAGCCTTGCGGAATTGGCGGAAAGCATCCGTCAGCAGGGCGTCCTCCAGCCTATCGGGGTGCGTCCCATTGCGGAGAACCGCTTTGAAATCATATTCGGGGAACGCAGGTATCGTGCCTCACTCATGGCAGGACTGGAAGAAATTCCGGCAATCGTTCTGAATGTTTCGGACGAGACCGCCGAAGAAATGGCGGTGACGGAAAACCTGCAACGCAAGGATGTAACCCCTATCGAGGAAGCAAACGCCTATCAGAGGCTGATAGAAAGCGGACGGCACGACATTCAGTCTTTGGCCATGCAGTTCGGCAAGAACGAGACCTATATCCGCACCCGACTGAAGTTCGTCTCCCTTATCCCCGAAATAGCAGAATTGTTGGAAAAGGATGAAATCACTATCAGCGTGGCAAGCGAAATTTGCCGATATGGCGAGGACATCCAGAGAGAGGTTTTCGACAAGCACTTGAAAGAGGGTATCATGTTTGGCAGTTGGCGAGGCATGAAAGCGACCGAGGTGGCAAAGAACATCGAGCGCCACTTCACGACAGACCTTGAACGCTACAACTTTGACAAGACCCTTTGCCTGTCATGCCCCCATAATACCAACAACATGACATTGTTCTGTGAGGGAACATGCGGAAAATGCGCCAACAAAGGCTGTCTTGATGAAATGAATGCCGCATTTTTGACGGAAAAGGCAATAGAGACCATTAAGGCTTATCCTGCACTATCTCTAAGCCATGACGCATATTGCTATAATGCGGATGCGGTTAATCGCCTCAAGGAAATGGGCTATGAGGTTGTGGCACTGCAATGCAGATACAAAGACTACCCGACACTTCCCGAAGAGCCTGAAGCCGGAGAATATGATACGGAAGACGAATATAAGGAAGCTAAGGTTGAGTATGAGCAGGATATGAACGATTATATGGAAGAGGGCAAGGAACTTGTACGCAGGGCAGAAGTAGGCGAAATATCGCTCTTCGCACGGATTGGGAACGAAGACATTGTCAAATGTTATGTGGAGAATTCCATGATGAATGCCGTCAGTGGACAACAGGCAGGACAGGAACAGCTTTCCCCGATTGAAAAACTGGACAAGCAGGACAAGCGAAACAAGGAGATTGCCAGGGAAAAGACCGTGGAAGATACCAAAAAACAGATTTTGGAAGTGGATATGACCGAAACCAAGTTCGGGGCTGACGAAGAAAAGATGATTTATTTCTTCCTGCTTTCATCGTTGAGAAAGGAACACTTTGCCGCCGTTGGCATAGAGGGAGAACATTCGCCCTATCTGTCCAACGAGGACAAGACAAATATTGTGGCCAATCTTACCCCAAAGGCAAAAGCCGTCATCCGCAGGGATTTCCTGATTGAGAATTTCAAGAACGCATACGGAAGCAACGCCATAGCCGACATGTTGCTTGAATTTGCAGGAAAACACATGCCGGAAAGACTTGCCGACATCGAGAACGGACATAATGAAGTTTACGAAAAAAGACATCAGCGCATCGAAGAAAAGAAAGCCGTCCTTTTGGTGCAGGAACAGGCCAAACAGGAAGCAGAGCAGACTGAAGCCGATGCGGACAACGAAAAACAACCTCAATCCCAAGAGGTTGCTGCTTGACCATAATTCATAGTTGATTTCAGATGCAGGGCGGAGAAATCCGTCCTGCTTTTCTGTTGAGTGCCGGAGGCAGACCGGCGCCGCCTGACCTTTTTTATACACCTCCCTGTCTTTCGGCAGTCTCCGTCTGCTGAAACAGTACGGACCGGGTTCTGGCTGATTCCTACAGGCCGCACGGGCGGTCTTCCGTCATCGGCCGGCCCGGATAACCTTTATAGCCGGACCTCTTATAATACCCCGGTAGTCTCAACATTTGTTTTCAGCGAAGTTACAGCATCTTTCCGGACAAACGCAAGATCCGGGTGAATTTGGGAAACAATCTCCAATCCTGCGGATAGTATTCTTTCCCAAAATCTTGCACGAAGTCCAGACAGAGCTGTGCACGGGCGAAAAAAATTGTTTCACCTTAAATCTTCGTTATTATGAATACATTTTCTTTCCCTCAGATTTCAGTAAATTACAAGGATGCCGATGCTGCAAAACGTACCTTGGTAAACTCCTCCAGAGTGAGCTACGACATCTTCAAGGAGGCATACGATGAATGTATGCAGCATCATGAGGAATGCTGGGTGATGTTCCTCAATCAAGCCAACAGGCTTCTCGGACTCTCCTGCATATCAAAATGCGGCATCAGCCAGACCGTTGTGGATGTCCGTATCATCCTGCAGACGGCTCTTCTGGCCCATGCCTCGGGCATAATCCTCAGCCACAACCACCCGTCAGGCAACATGGTGGCCAGCTCCAGTGACAATGCCATCACAAGCAAACTCAAGAAAGCCTGCGAAATCCTTGACATCACTCTCCTTGACCATATCATCCTCTCGGATACAGGCTATCTGAGCTACGCGGACGAAGGGATGCTTTGACAGCATCTCTTTTCACGGCAAATCCCGTTATACTGCCGCCCTCATGTGCGCCAGGCGGAGACTGTTATAAAACCTTCATGCACGACGGCAGCCCTGGGCTGCTGTAAGCACTCCGGTCCGGATCTGTGGCTGATGACGGAATCCGGCACGGGCCGTATTCTGCCATCGGCCGCTCCGGGAACCTTTATAGCGGCACCTGTTTTAACGCCGTCCGTCATAAGCCCCCGCCACCACCCTTATCCCTTTCTATTTTCCCTCTTGTATTGACATGAGAGTCATTTCTTCTTTCGTCGTCCTTCCCGTCGCCGCGTGGACTTTACTGGTGCGAATGTAGGCGGTCGAGCCTGTTCCCTCCGTTTTGAAGTGCATTTCCTGCAAATTCTTCCTTTCTCTGAAAGAGTAATTGGCAGGAAAAAACATCGGGAGAGGCTTTGACGACCGTCTATCGATGCACCGTAAATCCCGAAGCGGCTCCTCCGAAAAGGAGGCCGAACAGAGGGAAGAAAAACAAAATCGTTAAATATCAGAATTATGGACAAGGACATCAAAGAAAGCAGAGAGTACCGTCTCGCTAAAGACTGGGAAATGGCAGTCAACAATTACAGTTTCAATCCGGCTCGATTTGCAGCAGCAATACCGACCATGCACCCGACACTGCAGCAAAGCCTGTATAGGTTGATTAAAGAGTGCATCAAGGTTATGGCGGATGACAGCCGCAGGTACGACGAACGCAATATGGCTTCGCACGAGGAAGCGAAATGTATCATGGAGTACCTGAAAGAACACGGGAGAAACATACCATTAAAGTGATAGACCGATGAAAAAGAAAGAGGTGGAATTTGCCGGCAGAACTTATTCTTGCCGTGTGGTGAAATCAAATGAAGGTGAAGAACTCCTTATCGGCTCAACAGGTTTGCTTGACGCACTCCAGCCCGGTAGTTTCGACAGCGAGAACGAGGGCTTTGCGAGTAAGGAGGCTGAGAAATTATACGATGAGATTTTTTTCTTCACCGATGCCGGAAGTCTTGAGCTGCCGGATGACGAGCTGGTTGAGATGCTGAAAGAAGACAACCCGGAATGGTTTGAATAAAATGAATATATAAATCTATTAAAAATCAAGATTATGGATAAAGAGTATGTAATGAGAGTGGCTGCGACAATTCGCGAACAGCTGGTAACGATGACCGACACGCCGGTCCTTATGTCATGGGGCATCGGGGAGTTTATGGCAACAGTATTCAATGACCTGCCGGGACTGAAATTCCATGTAAACGGAAGACTCTTCCAAGGGGAAGTGCTGATCTGTCTGAACGGCTCGGACTATTATGAAGTATATCTCCGGAACGGGACAGACATAGAGTGCCTCAGTGACGAAGTCTGCTTCGATGAACTGGGAGAACTGATAGACCGCCATATTGAAAGCGGAACTGACAAAGAGGAATATGCACGCTTCTGTGAACAGGCAGCCATGTCATTCGGATTTGGCAATTGAGGAAGTACTGTACTTATAGGCTAACCCCGAAGGCTCGCATCTGAACCTCCGGGGTTATTGCTGTGTTATGGATGTGTTTTGTCCTTGTCTGTATCTTGATTCTCACACCGGTTCCCTTGTTTGTCAATGTAGTACCAGTCATCACTTTCCCAATACCAGTGCTCGCTGCCGGAGCCTGCCACCTCTTTCCGTTCCCCCGAATCGGTGACTTTCGCCTTGCCACCCTCGAATGGATAGCCGAAGGCAAAACGAGGACGGATGACGGTCTTGCCTGTCTCGTCTGCGTAACCGATACGCCCTTTCCGGTCCACTATGCGGTACAGTCCTTCACTTACATAGTCGTCTCCGTTGTCATATTGAAACGCTGCATAATGTCTTGCACTGCCGCAACTGCACAGCAGCAATACGGCACTCAGATAAATGATAATCTTGTTCATGATGCGGGTTGTTTTCATTTGATAATCTGTATTTGTTAATGTCAAGGCAGCAGGAACTGCATGTTGAAACGGCAGAACAGCATCCTTCTTTCCCTGATTATATTCATGTCTTCTTTTCTCCATATTCCATTCAATGATACCAAGTAAAAAGCCAGAAGATTAAACACAAATCAATCAGCCACAGACCAAGCGGCAATAGTAACTGAAGCCAGAAATATTTTTTATCCTTTTTTTTCAGGATATCGGCGGTAATAGGCTTGTTCTCTCGCTTTTGTGAAATATTTCTTTTCTATCCTGGAAAATTGACGGAAATACACCGAAAGATTCTCCCTTCTTTTTTACTCTTCAAAAAGCAGCAGATATTCCACCTTCCTTCTCCGCTCGATGCTCGGAACTACCTTGCCTTTATAGCAGCGGAAGGAAATGTACTCCTTGTAAATATCCCTGTTTCCGGCTTCCAGTTTTTGTATCAGCTTGCTTTTGGGAAAGTCTTTGCTACCTAAAAGCCGGTACGGGCCTACCTGGTAGGCAAGACACGAGAGCAACGTAGAATCACGCCCGAATCTGCTGAACAGACGGCAAAGTTTCATCATGTCCGCTCGCAGGATGGAGTCTCCCTGAGCTTTTGTGATGTCGTTGGTAAAACTCTCTCCGGGAAGAACCTTATGACCCCATCCCACATAGGGCCAATGTTTTTTCTCACCATGCCAACCCTCATAGTATTTCGTGCATCTGATTGCCCTCTCCAGCGGTGGCAGCTTGTATATGGACAGTTGGGCAGTTCCCGTTTCTGTCCCATGCCTTTCCTTCCCATAGACTGTTGCCACTGCAGATACCAGCAGTATGATGACAAACATCCTTACGTGCTTCATTTCGCACCCCGTTTGTTCAACACATCCTTGATCATCTCCTTCACGTCCTGACCCACCTGCACGAAGTTCTTGTACAGGATGCGTTCCCGTTCCTCCCTCGATTTGAAGGTGTAGAATCTCGGCAGCGGCACATACGCGGCTTCCTCTTTCTTTATCTCTCCCATATCGAAGTCCGTCTTGCAGAAAAACTTTGTGGTCTTGAACTCTTCCGACTCCTGAATGTTCATCGAGCCGCCTACGCCGGTCTTGGTTTTCACGAAGTCCCTCGCTGTCTGCCCGCATATCCATCCCGTTGCCATATCGGAAATCTTTGATGCCGGCACCAGACTGTCCATGTTCTCGTTCAGGTTAATGCTGGTCTTGTCACGGTCAATGGTCACGCCCTTCTTCACTTGCACGACCTTACCGAAAATGTCATTCGACAGCCATTCCAGTGTCTCTTTCGAGCGGGCCGAACCGCTGACCACGTTACCCACGGTCGTGATGATCTTCTGCATACCTACCTTGCCGTAGTCGGCCTCCAGCTGCGGCAGCTCCTGGAATCCCAAGGTCACGCTCACCTTGTTGCTTCGGGCAGTTCCTATCAGTCGGTCTATCTTGTGGAAATACAGCGTCGGCAGCTCGTCCACGATGATGCTCACCGGGATGTTCTTCCCTTGGCCTGTATTCACTCGGGTGACAAGACGGTTCAGGATAAGGGCGTTCAGCGCACCGATAATGCTCTCCATCTCCGGGTCGTTGGCGATGAGCAGGTAGCTCGGGTTCTTCGGATCGCTCACCTTCAGGTCAAAGTCATCCCCGTCACGGTGGAATATCCAGTACGATTCCTTGGTCGCCAGACGGGACGTATAGACACGCAGCGTACCGATCATACCTTCCAACTGCTCCATGGCCTTGTTCCTGAAGGCAGTCTGGAACGGCCCGAGCAGCGGTGCCACCTCGTTGTCAGTCTCCAGTACCTCAAAGATGGTCTGATAACTTTCGTTCAGGAACGATAATATGTGCGGCATGTCCGAATACTTTCCCAGCCAGTAGGCCGGCTCCACGATGTTGCCGCCCTCTTTGTCACGCACGACTCCGGTCGGCTTCCAGAATTTGGTTTCCGGGTCCTGACGTTTCTCCGCATACAGCATGTTTCCGTCCTTGTCATACGGCTCCCGTTCGTAATTGACAAAGAAATAGATGCAGGCAGCAAGGAAGTTCACAGCGGATGTCTGGAAAAACTGGTCGCTTCCGCCGCCACCTTCCTTCTTGCCCTTCTGCAATGACTCGAGCAGGGTTTCCGCCGTCTCACTGGCTGCCGCCAGGTTGTTGATGTATTTTGCCTGAATAGGATTGACACGACGGCTGTATTCCACGTCCACGAAGTTGATCATGTTGAACTTGCACCCCTTGGGAACTCTTCCAAGTTTCTCGTTCAGCTTGTAATGGTAGTAAAGTTTCGTGGCAAGTGTCGGGAATTTATAGTCATATACAACCATGGCAAACCCCTTGGCACTGTGCTGACGGATGAACGGTTCAATGATACTGAATGTTTTACCCGAGCCGGGAGTTCCCACGACCCACGTCCCGCGGAAAGGGTTGCTGATACTGACCCATCCCTTGCGGAACTTCCCCTTGTAATAGTAGCGCATCGGGATATTCACGCTGTATTTGTTCTCCTGAATCTCTTCGCTCTGCTCGAAACTCTCGTTCTCGAAGTTGAAGCGGTCCTTCATCAGGCCCTCCTTGATGAACTTGGAGATATTGTCCAGGGCTATATGTACCAGTATCACTCCCACGAGCGAAGCCGCCATGTATAGGATACGGTTCAGCGGCAGCGTATAGAGCCGCATTTCCATCGGATGTCCGAACAGCCATACGGACAGGACAAGCAGAAGCAGTCCGCCGGTCAGGGGAAAAATCACCTGCTTGCGGGCGTTGAACTCCAGATGCTTCTTGTTCCTCGTACCGATACAGGTGATGCAGATCAGCAGTATCGTGGCTATCTTGCTGTACACGAGATGGCCGTCCTGATAGATCGTCCATCGCTTGATACGTCCGTGGATGTCAGTCAGTATGCCGCCCCACTGGTCGAATACTGCCGGGTCAATGGCATACTCGAAGAACTCCAGCAGAACCGACACATAGACGACTGCACGGAATATCTTGTAGAATCCTTGTAACTCTTTGCTTTCTTCCATTTTTTATAGCTTTTTTATTGGGTTGTGGTTCTGATCGCCTCGGATATTGTTGGACTTGATTATTTTGATTCAGACGAAAATAAATGTCATGTTTTTGCAGTAAAAAACAAGACTTTTCTTATATTTGCATCCGGAACAAAACGATTCGATTATGGTGATTACTAAACAGGTACAGGAAATACTGGACGCCACGCCTCCGGGCAAGGTGCTTACCATTGCCGATTTCAATGTGCTGCCGGAGTACCAGCCTGCGTTGGTCAAGGCACTCAGCCGTCTGGTGGCAGAAGGCTCTATCTGCAAGATTGCCAAAGGACGGTACTACAAGCCTAAACAGACGGTGTTCGGCACATTGAAGCCTCCGGTGGCAGAGGTGGTCAAGGACCTTCTGGAACGTAACGGCAAGCCAATCGGCTATATGACCGGTACGGCAGCATTTGCGCAGTTGGGGTTGACGACACAGATCACATCGGCCATTACGATAGGCACGAACAAATACCGCCGGCCTATGAAACGGGGCGAATACAGCGTGTCCTTCCTTGTACAGCCTAATGCAATCACACGGGAGAACATTCCTCTGCTGCTGATCCTTGACGCGCTCAAATTGCTCCGTGAGATTCCGGCAACATCACCTGACGATTGTGTGCGGGGCGTTGCTCGGCTGATAGCCGCTCTGTCCGAAGGCGATCTGGAGAAACTGGCGGACCTGGCCGAAAATTACCAGCCGTATGTCCGGGCATTGCTGGGTGCCATTCTGGACAGTCTTGGAGCTGACACCCGACAATTGCGTGCGACACTCAATGGGGTCACGACCTACAAACTTCCTGTCACCGCACAGGCTTTACCCACCAAATTAAAATGGAACATCGTATGAGACTACACGAGAATCAGCAACTGTTTGCCGATGCCATAGAAGCGGCTGCACGTCCGGTACAGGACGGCGGACTCGGCATCAAGAGTATCTTTATCGAGAAAGACTATTGGATCTGTCGTTCGCTGTCGCTTATGGCTACCGGAGACAAGGATAATCGTGCCATTTTCAAGGGCGGAACTTCCCTGACCAAGGCCTACGGCATCGGGGCACGTTTCTCCGAGGACATTGACGTGGCCATCGCCGAAGCATGGACACTGAGCGGAAACCAGCTAAAGAACCTCATACGCCGTACATCGAAGAATATGACAGCCGGACTGGAGGAACTGGTCATCCCCGGCATGACAAGCAAGGGATCGCATTACCACAAGGCGTTTTACACCTATCCACGGGCCATAGATACGGAACAGGTCGGAGCAATCCGGGCTGGGCAACTCCTGGTAGAAATCAACAGTTTTGCCAATCCATATCCTTTCGAGCGGCGTTCTCTCTGCAGTTTCCTGACAGAGTTCCTGCAGGCTACCGGCAACAACCGTATGATAGAGGAATACGGGATGCAGCCGTTCGAGGTCAATGTGCTTGACCGTCGCCGCACGCTGACCGAGAAATTGGTGTCACTCATCCGATGCTCGCTGGCCAATCTGTATATGCCGCAGTTGACGGCCAAAATCCGTCATTTCTACGATCTGCATCATCTGCTGAAAGATGAAGAGTGCCTCACGTATCTTCATAGCGATGCTTTCCCCGAAGATTTCAGGTCACTGCTCGAACACGACCGGCAGAGCTTTGACAAGCCCGAAGGCTGGCGTGACCGGCGACTGGAGGAGTCCCCGTTGATGACAGATCTGCCGCAGGTTTGGGGCAACTTGCAGACAGTTTACATGGGTGAACTCCCGGATTTGGCATATCGTGCCATTCCGGCCCCCTCGGATGTCGAGGAAAGCATACGTCGCTTGATGGCATTACTGCGTGAATTCGGCTCTGGTTTGTAATCGTATGTTGTCCAACAATGTCAAAGAACGCAATCGTATATCTCTGGTTTACCGGTTGATGGTTATAATCGGGCGTACCTTGTGCGCCTGTGTCTTGGGTGTTTCCTGTATGGCTCCGCTGCCCATCGAGTAAAGCCAGGCTTTTGCCGTTTCCTGTTCGGCCACTTCCGTGGATGTCCAGTACCAGCAGTCGCCGTCGGTCAGGGGCAACGGATCGCCCCCGCACTGTTCGATGACAGGATTTACCGTTTCCCGGATAGTATATAGCAGACGCATCTGTGCCACCGACGGAACGTATGCGCTCTGCCCGTAACACCAGAGGTCAAAGACCGCTTCCGCCATCGGCGAAGCCGTTTCCTTCGTTTCATATAGAGCGAATGTATTGGCATTGCCGTCATGTGCCGCGAGGTCCGCAGATGTGCCTTGGGCAATACCGAGGCTGTCGGCAAATGCCTGCGGGGTGATGTCCCACAGGTAAACCGCGTAGCCGTTTCCTTCCGCACCCTCATGCTGCCGGGTGTCGAACACGACGGCCACAGCCTTTTTCCCGGATTGCTGGTATTCCGTGTAGGACAAGGCCGTTCCGTCCTCGCACAGGACATGTCCCGGGCGGACAGCCGTGTCCGGTACGTCTATATGCGCGTCACAACCTGTCACGGCGACTGCTGCGACAAGTACCGGTACGAACCGGCTCACCTTTCTGAAAATGTTCTGTTTCATCTTTTCCCTTATTTTATCGGTAGTTTCACACCAAGGGCTACACCTACCCGAAGCAGATCCGCGCCCTTTATCATCAAATCACTCTTCGCCTGCCAGTACAGCGTCCATCCGGACCGCAGCACGTAATTGTGCTCGTAACCGAAATGCAGGCCGCCCAGGAACTTCTTCGTGTCGCTTCCTGCCGAAGCTCCTATACGCAGGTTGCCGTAATGATTGCGGCCCCGTACCACGCAAGGCTTGTATGCCACGCCAAAGCCATAGGTGCGGTAGTTGCGCCAGAAGGATTCCGGACAGATATGGCCGCACGGGCCGCATTCGGCCCACTGCAGGTAGCCGTTGGCAAAGAACTCCCACGCGTGCCGGTAGTTCATTTCATGTTCGTATGAAAACGTCACGTCCATACCGTTCCTGTAAAGCAGCCCGACCCCCAGTGAAAGACGGCCGCTGTTGCGTTGTGCGTTCGCGCTGAAGGCAAGGCACATGCAGGCAAACATCAGAATCAGAGTCTTTCTCATAATCATTCCTCCTCCAGCAGGTCAGCGTTAAACGAATCGGCAGACAACACATCCTCATAATCGATGTTCAGGCTGATATTGCGGCCGCTGATTTGCTTTTCCGTCATTTCGACAGTCAGCAGCTTGTCGTTCGGGAAGGTCATCTTCTTGATGACAAGCACATTCCTGTAGCCATGTCGGAATGTCTTTCCCGGTTCCAGTATCATCGCCGGAGTAAGCTCGATAGTCTGGGCGTTGGTGGCCTTGGCGAGTTTCTTGTCAACGAGCTTTACCCTGATCTCATCGATGTCGAAACGGATGTTCGTCTTGTTCTCTATGGAAAAGTCTATGAAGAAGTAGTCCCCGACAGAGTATATGTTGTTCAGGCGCATCACCATACGGTGTGCCTTGGTGGCCACATTCCTGATTCTCGCCGGAGAGTTCCAGATCCGTCTGGCAAAGCGCGTCATCTCGGCGGTTGACATCGATACTGCCGGATTGTTGTAGGCGTTGCGCTCGTGAGGGAGTATCTCCTTGTCCGTTACGGCTTCCTTAAGCCGTGTGGTGTAAACCAGCGCGTATTGCGTGCGGTAGCGTTCCGTGATGACGGTCACGATGGCAATCACCTCGCCGTCCTCGTGCCCGGCTTCTTTGGGTTTCAGCCGTACAATGTTGTCCAAAGGCTGGTCGCCAACCACCTTGTCGGTGGAAATGTCCACCATGCGTACCGGCTCCGATGCCGTGATGACGGTCGTCACCTGTTCGTTGACCGTCAGTTGTTCCATTTCCTCGTAGGTCGTCTGCGCCTGTGCATTCCGCGTTCCCAGCAGTCCGGCTGTCAGAAGAAATACCGTTCCGATTTTCTTGAGATTCATATTCATGTCGTTGATTGTTTATATTCCATTTGTTTTTCTTTTACCCTTATGTCGTCGTATGTATTCGCTCCAGTTCTTCCCGGATACGGAGTTCGGCGATGTCGCAGTACTCCTTCACGGTCTCGAATCCGATATAGTGCCGTCCCGAACGGATTGCGGCAATGGCAGTCGTTCCGGACCCGATGCAGTTGTCCAGCACGGTGTCCCCCTCGTCGGTGTAGGTGCGTATCAGGTACTCGACCAGTGCCACAGGCTTCTGGGTCGGATGATAGAATGCCCCTGTCTTGTGTTCTTTCGGGATGAAAATGACCGATGTCGGATATTTGTTGTCCGCCATGCGTACCGGTACCAGCTTCATCTCCCCGTAGCACCGGTTCGTGAAACTGCCTTCCGTCATGCTGCGTCCATGGTTTCTCCTTTCGGGAGGGCACGGTGTCATCTGCGGATGATACACGGGCTGCTTCATGTAGAACACCAGAATGTCCTCATGCTGGCGCAACGGCATCCGGTTGGCATTGAGATGGCCCGTAACACGGTCCTTCTGCCATACGAGGTTATAACGCCAGATTCCCGGTTGGGAAAGCATGAGATGCGCGGAGAATATTCCCTGGGCGAACAGGATTATCGGACTGTCCGGCTTGATAATCCTACGGTACTGCTCCCACAGCGGACCGAGGGGTATCTGCCTGTCCCAACATGCTGACCGGTTGCCGCGGTTCAATACACCGTAAGGCAGGTCGGCGATGATGGCATCGACGCTTCCCTCCGGCATACGGCTCATGCCTTCCAGGCAGTCCATGTTGTATATCTTGTCCGTCTCTATCATATCGCGTTGTTTTTCGGCCCTCCAAGCTGCAGGGCACTCGCCCAAGTACAACGTCCCTTCCGGTTTTCCCGGACCTCACACTCCCAGAAGGTATTCATCTCCGCGTGCTTGAAATTGACCGCCCCGTCTCCCGGCCCGTAAAAGCCGGTGTATTTCTGGAAGGCGAACAAGGCGATTTTCCGCCCGTCCTCTGCCAGAAAGTTGCATATTAGGGCGAAGCGTCCACCTTTCTGCCACCATTGGGTACTCACGAGTTGCCCGACGAATGTTTCGGCCTTGTCGGGAGCGAGGAAGTCATCGTAGTAAAAGCCGTCCGTTCCCTCATGTAGTTTTGAAATATCTGTTTCCATTGTCTCGAACCTTTTTATTTCCTTTTTTCCTGACCATTGACCAGATAGACGAAAGTCCCGTATTTCAGCTTGACCTTGTTTTTCTTGATGGCCTTGCTGATGGCGTTGCTCGTCTTCTGGTAAGCGTTGTTCACCGCCTGCATTCCCCATTGGGCGAGGCTGTTCCCTGTAGTTCCGGTACTCATGCTCATGTTGCCCGACATGGCACTGCTGGCCACATCCTTGCTCGTTTCCCGGAACTGGCTGTTCGGTACATACAGGCCCTCCATACCGTCCGTGTCATAAAGCGCGAGACTGACCTTCACAAGCTCGTCGTCCACAAGGATGCTGTTGATGTTTCCCTTGACACGTCCGGACGAGAAGCCGCTTACCGTGGCGTACAGGTACGTACCCCGTTTCACTACGCACTCGTCTATTTCCACGTCATCCAGCAGGCGCAGCCTGATGCGCGAGCCGTCCACAGCCTTGATGTCCTCGTCTATGATGGCCTGGATCAGCTTCGGTTCACGGGCATCCTTCGCCAGCGTGTTGAAATAGTCCGAGGTGGTCTTCACCTTGCGGACTACCGCGCTGGGCGGTTCGTCTGCCGACGGTGCTTGCACCGGACGTTTCTCCTCGTCGATGGTGCCGGCCTCCGGTACATTCTGCGGCGGAACGGTGTCCGTGGTATCCGCCTCTTCAGGGGGCATCACCATGTTCTGTCCTTTCAGCCGTGCTTCGGCAAGGGCCTTTTCCAACTCCGCGAGTGCTTCCTGTTCACGCTCTTTGGCGGCGGCAATTTCCGCTGCCGCTGCTTTTTCCTGCTGTTGCTCATCGAGCAGGGCGATGTCATCCTGCGTGTATTGTGATTCATATTCTTCCTTGTTTTCATCAGGTTCGTCTCTTTCTATGTTGCCGACCGCCGAGTAGTCCTGTATCTTGCCCCACGATTTCTCCATGTTCTCGTATTTGCTGCCAATGCCGTCATCCTTGATCTGCGCTTCCGGCAGTTCCGGATTCAGGAATTCCGTTGTCTGCAGCGTCTTGTCCGGTATATCCGCCGTTTCAGTATGAAACAGGTCGAATATGAAGTAGGACGCACCGAGCAGAGGGATATAAAGAATGGCAGGGAGCATGTACTTCGGCTGTCTGAAATTGATTTTCTCAAATATCTTTTTCATGGCAAGTCTGTTTTGCTACGGTTTGTATTTCCTGTCCCGGTTTCCCTCAGTTCCTCTTCCTGCAACATCCTGTGCCGCTCCCTCAATACCGAATCCTGCATCTCTGTCGCTGTCCTCTCCGCCGGCTGGTGACGATATACCACTGTTATACGGTAGATGTTCCATGCCAGCCCGCCCAGCACGAAAGCGAACACGATGACCAGAAAAAGAGTACGGTGCACGTTGGCAAAGCCCTGCACCTTGGCTGCCGCCTTGTCTATACGGGTCGCCTTGGCAAACTTGCGTCCGGCTTCCACATCACGCTCATAGCGTTCCTTGTACTTCGGATCATTCCTGTCAGGCATCTTTTCGCCCAGCAGCATCCGTCTGAATCCCTTGATGTTCATATCCTTGATTGTTTAATAGTTGCTCTTGCTTTTCTGTTCTATATCCTTGTTAAGGAGAGTGCGCCAGTTCACTATCAGCAGACCGTGAGGGTTGTTCTCCGTTCTCGGTACACGCTTGAGCTGACCGGCTGTCACCAGCTCACGCATCAGGATGTTGCTTCTGCGTTCGATTCGCTGGCGGCCGTAATAGGTGAACTCCATGGTGCTCTTGTCAAAGCGGATGCTGTCACAATAAATCGAGAACACGGCACTCGTGCCGAGGATGTTGGAGTAAAAACCTTTCTCCTTAAGAGTGTTATATTGCGCCAGACCTGTTTCGTCCACCAGATACATCGCCTTTTCCATCGTGTATTTGATGTATTTATCATCAGGCGGCAAGGTGAAGAAATAGTGGTGGAACATCTCCACATGGCTTTTGGCTTCCACATCGAGCGTTTCCTCCATTGTGGTGCGGTTGACAAGAATGGGCACGTTGCCGTCCAGCACGTACACCTTTTTCTGTGCATCCGACACCATTGTCCTGGCTGTCCAGATGCTCGATACGCTGATGATGACACATCCCACGAGAAAAGCCGTGCAGATAATGCCCACCAGCCGTATCTTGTTTTCCAGATGCTTGATAATCATATCGGTTTATTGTCTTATTCTATTCAACTTCATTACATATTCATTGTGCAGCATCGGTATGATTGCTCCGTATGACTCCTTTTGGAGTTTCTCAAACTCCTTGGTGGTGATTTCCGTATAAAGTCTCAGTATGACTATCTGCACAAACACCCACCAGATGCCACGCCTGCGTTTCGATCTGTTTTTCTGCAACTTGGCGAGTTGCAGGCGATAGGTCAGATAAGTCGTCAGTGGGACGAAATACCGATCATCCAGGTCAAAGGCATCGTCCAGTTCCTTGTACTTCTGGTCGGGACGTTGTTCCGATACATGACGGATTTCTTCTTGTACGCGCATATTCACATAGTTCACGAACCGTCTGTCTTGATACCATTCTTTGATTTGTTCTTGTACGTTCATACTTTTTTATTTTTAAGGATTGTTGTTTATATGTTTTTTATCTTATCTCATGATTGCCCCGATACCGCCTGTCGCTGTCATCTTGGCCTGCTGTGCCACGCCTTCTCCAAAATTTCTCGTACTGAAGGCCGTGTCGCCCTCCGGTATCATCCACGCCGCAAGGTCAGGTACAAGGTTCAGACATTTCAAGGCTACAATGCTTGCCGCCATCAGATAACCGGCGGAGAAGAAACTGTTCTGCAGGTAGGCCGCCATTGTCTGCTCGCTGGCCGTGATTGCGGTCAGGTTTTCCACCTGGATGCACAGCACGATGTCGAAAAGGAGCAATACATAGAAGCCCACGAAGTAGAGCATGGCCCCGTAGAAATGTACCGTCAGGTAACGTGTCAGCCATTTTGCCCAGGAACCTTCCCATTTCGGCAGCAGAGAGAACGCCCATTGCAACGGGCCGAATATCGTCAGCATACCGAGCAATATCTGCTGGCAGTAGATCGTCGCCCACCAGCCTATGCGGAACACGACAAGGGCAATCAGCATGATGATTTTGTCTATTCCCACGACGACACCGGCCGTCAAGGAGGTGAACCACAGTTCCGCCGCATCCTTTTCCATGCTGGTCACTTCATCCACACCGGTCTGTTCCATGGTCGCCTCGATAAGGTTGGGGTCTGATGTTCCCGTGTGGGCGACATCCGCCTGTGCCTGCAGGCTGTGGTACATCGTGTCCCTTACGTGGATGAGCTGCTGCACTTCCTCGAACTTGTCCGCTATCTGTGTGGCTTCCGCCTCGTACAGGTCATGCGTGTACGAACCGATGCAGTTCGGGATGTAGGATAGGAAGTCCAGAAAACACCAGTTGCTTCCGCTGCCGGCCATACCCGTGTCTGCAGGCGGATACCACCAGCAGAGAACGATGGAAACAGCCAGCGGTCTGAACAGCTTCATCACATCCAGCGGCTCATGCTTCACCATCATCTTGTAGGCCATACCTGCCGCCATGACAAGCGAGAACAAGGCGGCCAGAGCCATGCACATCTGCAGTATCCACCAGAACGGCCCCTGCGAACCCGTAAACGTCGCGTCCGTGAGGAACTCGTTCGTTTGAAAAATCACATCGTCAATCTCCTCCTCAAGAAGATTGATACCGAAATCAGTGAGTATATTTCCGTCTGCCATTTGCCGTCTGTCTTTTTAGTTTCACCTGTTTACACTCTCTTCACCGTCACCTCCGGAACTGCCGCCCGACTGTGAGCCACGCACCGCGAGACGCGATTCGTTCCAGCGGCTCATGGCTTCCCTGATGACGCTGCCTTTGTCCAAGGTACGGTCCGAGGTCGCGTTCAGCAGGTTGCTCGTCAGGGTGGCATTCTGCCGTTTGGCGAGATAGCTGACAAGAATCTCATTCTGCTGCACCACGTCTTCGTAGATTCGCAGATACTCTTTCTTCCGCTGCGCATTGGGCATATAGGCATCCCTGGTAGCATCAATGGCGCACTGGAAAACATGGTAGTATTCCGTCCAGCGTTCCCTGTCCTCCGGGGTGCCCCCGGCAGGAAGGATACGGTCGATGTTACGCTTCATCCTTTCCATCTGGCCGTTGATCTTGTCACCTTCGGCAAGCCAGGCGATATCAGCCTGTCGGTCTGCCACGTTCAGGGCCTCTATTTTCGCGCGGCTCACCAATGCCGAATCGATGGATTCGGCTTCGTCCGTCTGGTTATAGAGGTTGATGCCGGCTGTCGTGCGGAACCCCAGTTTGTTCTTTGCCGCTGCCGATTTCTTGTATTTGTTGTGTAATGCCCAGTAGTACAGTTCCGGCGTGAGGGAGCCCGCACCGGTTTCCATGACCGTAATCTGGTTCTGCTTCGGCGAGTCGTGGTTATAGGTCACATACTGCGCCTGTGCCGTTGCTGTTGCAATGATCGCAACCGTCATGAGCATGAGTTTTCTGTTCATCTTTTTTCCCTTTTATCGTTAGTAATCCAGCCTTCCGGAGTTGCGCCAACGTCCGAAGGCTCCTTCAATTATCTCCTGTTTGGTATGTTCACGGTATATCTTCGACTTCCAGTAGCCGATTCTTACCTGTATGTATCGCCAGGTCTCCATATAGGCCCGGTTCAGATGCCGTTCGATGTCGTCCAGAGACCTGTTCACGGCCTCCAGCACCATCAGCAGATCCGAAGTGGAGCAGGCCGCCGCTCCCGTGGCATACAGCGCCAGGTCGCTGACCGACTTGTAGAGTTGCTCCCCGTCATGGGCTATATCCCGTATGGCTTTCTCGTTGATGGTGATGAGCAGGGCGTCGGAGGGTTCGATGCGTCCGCGTTTCAGCACCTTCTCGTGAAATGCCTCCAGCATCGACTTGTAGTCCGCTATCCGGTCACTTACCGTATTGTAGGTGTTCTTTGCGTTCAATACCGTGCGTAACGACTGGTACATCACATCAATGACATCAAAGGCACGGGTGTACCGGTCAAGGTCGATATTCAGTTCCTTGTATTCGCCGACCTCCTTGCGGCTGTATTCGTGCAGCAGCTGGTTGCTGTACTCAAGGGTACTTCGGGCCAGCAACAAGCTACGCTGCTTCTTATGGTCATTGATATAGGCTTCAACGGACACCACGTCGAATGTCCATTGTGCTTTGACGACATCAGGCAGGAGTGCAAGCAGCACTATGGTTATCAGCAAGGCCCGTTTCATGGTCTTTCCTCCTTTCTCCCGCTTCGCAGGCTACGGGCGTTTTCCACCCAACGGTCATGGCATTCTTCCACGAGAGTGAGGCGTCGCCCTTCGTCCATATTCAGATCCGGAAGGACATCCTTCAGCACGTCGATGATGCTGCGCTTGTAATGCATCATCTTTTCCAGGGATACCAGGTCGGCGTATATCTGCGTAATCCGGGAATCCACTTCACGCGCGATTTCAAGACGGTCACTTGACCACAGCAGGTGGTACACCTCTCCGGTAGAGGTATCTTCCATCGGGGTGGTACGGGCATATTCCGTCGTGATCTTGCATGACGGATGCTCCCGGGCGATTTCCGCGATACGTTCATTCACGATCCGCTCTTTTTCTTCTTCCGGAAGGTCCGGGTCGAATGTCAGCACGTCGGCCACATACGTGTCGGTGTATTGCGAGGTCAGTTCCCAGCTGATCTGTACAATGGCACGGTGAATCTTGATGCCGAGGAAGTATTTCGGCTTGCGTGCTATGCTGATGGTTGCCTTGAAAGTTATCTCGCCGTCTATATTCGGCATGGTCGCCTTGCGGACGAACGTGTATCCGTTCCACGAACCGCCGTCCTGCCACGACAGACTGTAGGCAGTCTTGCAGTCCTGCATGATGGCCGGGATACGGTAGTAGTCGTCCGTCGGCACGTCATTGTCGTTTGCCGCTTCCTGCTTCGCATCCGCGTATTCCTTCTGTTTCTTCTGCCACTCGGCCAGTTCTGCCTTCAACTCTCCGATACGCGTCAGGTTGGCGTTGTACTGCTGCCTGTAAACGGCAGCATCCTCCACACTGGCCTCGGATATTTTCTTCAGCAGCTCCTTGTTCTCATCCTCCAGTGCCTTGATCTGTGATTGAAGCATGGCTACCTGGTTGTCTGCCTCCCGTATCAGCTCATCCAATTCCGAAAAGTCAAGTTCATTTTCCGTCACGGAGGTCTGCATGGAGCAATCCTTGGTATGGGCATTGGGTGAACCGCCGCATTTCCTGCATTTGTACTGGGTCGAACCTTGGCCCAGAGTAGCCCCGTCCGAGCAGGTGACGCTGATGGTCACGCTCTCGCATCCTTTAAGTTTGGCGGCATCCGTTGCCTGATAGTAGTTCCACGCGTCGGAAGCTATGTAATAGACATAGCCGTCCTCGTTTTCGTTGAATTCCGACAGACGGGCATTGAGCTGCGCCTTGAAGGTCTCCAGATCCATAGTGTAGGAATCGAATATCTCTTCATACACGATTTCCTCATGGTTCCAGCTTTTCTTGACATGTATCTCGTAGGCGTAAGCCTTCTTTGTCTGCTTGCCGCCGCGGCTGATGATGTAGGCGTTCTGCCAGTAGTTGATGCTGTAAGTGTTGCCGTCATTCTGGTTGTTGAGCTGCTGTACACGGTTTCTCGACCATCCGGCATATCGTTCCGAGTTGGAGAGAGCCTGTTCCCGCTGCGAGGCATTGGGATAAAAACCGGGGTCGCTCGTTTCGAAACGGGTCCACTCACCGCCGTTCAGGATGCTGTTGTCGTCCGTGGGCGGGTAATAGTCACACAATGACACGCTGCCCTGGTCACGTCTGGCGATGTACCAGCGCTGCGTGTAATAAGTCCCGGCTTCGTCGTCTATATAGTCACTGATCCAGCCGGCAAGGTCGTAATCCCCGAACTCGAACAGGCCGGCCACGTTGTCAGGACCGCCGATCTTGTCCAGCAGCAGGTTCCCGATACCTTGTTCCGCTTCCTCGAACAGGCCGGAGTAATGGTCGTACAGGTTGGCAATCTCGCTGACCTTGCCCGAAAGCAGGTTATGGAACATACTTTCAGGCAGCAGGGCATCGCCGAGATTACCCGCACCGGCCGTTGCCAGACCGACACCCAGATTGTAGAGATTGTCAAGGTCGCTTTGCAGGTTCTCCCGTGTAAAGCGGTCAGGAATCCGGGAAAAATCGTCCAGCATCCGCTGCCAGTCTATACCGCCCAGTTCCGAAAGTTTCAGCAGAGGCACGACCTCGCTGTTGATCTCCAGAAAAGCGATGTCCGAGAACGAAAGTGTACTGTTTGTCACAACGCTTTCGAACTGCATACACAGGCTCTTCGTCTCATCGCACACCTTCATCAGGTAGCTACCCCAGTGGATCGCTGTCTGCGGGGAGTGAAGCATCTGCTTTGCCACCACCCAGATTTTCGGTATGATCTTGTCGGCCACCATGTGGTAGATACGGCGGTAATAGTAGTTTTCCGTGCTGCTACACCAGATACCGAGGTCCGAGAGTGCTTTGTGTTCCAGAAATTTGGAAGAGAAAATTCCGGCTGCCGCCACCTCCGCCGCCGTATAGTGCTTCAGGATGTCATCGACCTGCTCACGGTAGTAGCTTTCAGCCACGACCTCCGTACCGAACGCGGCTGCCATTGCCGCCACGGTACGTGCGTCATAGTTCACGCTGTAATACTGGGCGTGGACATGCTGCGTGAAGGCAAGCAGCAGAACTGCAAAGACAAGTGACAGTCGCTTCATGTTCATTCTGTTCAACGGTTGAAAATATTACCTCTCCGCTTGCTGCGGTTGTTCTTCTCAGGTACTCCCTGCAGGGCCAGTATCAGCTTCTCTGCTTCCTCCATAGCCTCGTATGGGGACAGACCCCTGTATCTGACATACAGGTCTCTGGCTACTTCATACCGGCGCTGGTCCCACTTGACCTCCTCCGATTCCTCGAAACGCATGATGGTAGTGACGTCTTTGTCATCCTCGGTTTCAAATCTCATATATGCGTCCAGATCCTCTTCGGTCATGCCCAGTCGCAATCCGAAATTGCCCAGCATTTCTTCCATGTGCGCGATGCTCCTTTCCCCCAAATGGCGGAAATGAAGCAAGTCCCAGTTGCTGTGCAGGCACAGTTCCCGGATGGTGGCAATATCGTGGCTGTTGCACACGTTGCGGATGCGGAGAGCGTAAGGCTCAACACTGAACAGTTCCGCTATAGGTCGGTCTATATCAAATTTTCCCATTGTATCTGATTTTATTGTTTTGCTTTCAGGTTCAGTACCCGTCCGGCCTCGTTGACCTTCTGGGCGAATGTCAGGGACTTGCTGATGCCGCTGGCATCCCAGTCCCGGCAATAGGCTTCGATGGCTTCCTGATGGCTGCACCGGAGCTCCCTCTTGTAGAGTTTCAGGGCTTCCTTCTCAGCACGTTCGGTCGTGTAGGTCATGTAGCATTCATGCGGCTCTTCCACGCCATACACGCCGCTTGTCGTTCCCCTTCGTATGAATACCTCCCGGAAGAACGAACGGCCGTCCTTGTTGTCCAGACGGTTGATCGTGAATATCTTCTTGCAGTCAACATCGGTGAGCCCGAGAATGGCCTTGATGGTGTCGAAACGCTCCTTGAACTTGCTTTGGTCAAGCAGCATCACCACGTCGCTGTTGTTGATGATGGCCTCTTTAACGATTTCACTGCCGATGATGTCCTGTATCTCCTGTGTCACAACGCCCACGCTGGCCCAGAACTTACGGGCCGTCTTGTACATGAACTTGATGTACTCGGCCATCAGCGGACTGGCAATGGCTTTCCAGGCTTCCTCGATGACAAGCACCTTGCGGTTCTTCTTGATTCGCATCTTCTGCAGGAACACGTCCATGATTATCAGCGTGACAAGCGGGAACAGCAGCGGATCATCCTTTATACTGTCAATCTCGAACACCACGAAGGTCTCGTCGAACAGCGAACTGTCCATGTTCTCGTTCAGGGTCTTTTCATGGTTGCCGCCCCTGTAGAAGTCCTTCATCATGTAGCGGTAAGTCGAGAGGTCTATGCCCGAAATGTGGTTCTCGTGACAGATGTCCGGAATACGCTGGACGGAGTATTCGTAAAATGAATTGAACGAGAGTTCTTCCACCTTCAACTCCTTGCGCCTGCGTTCCATTTCGTCTATCATGCACTCGATACGGCTGTTCCGTTCCTGCTCGCTTTCCTCACGGTTCCCGTCACGGTTGCGTTCGTCTATGGCGAGGCTTTTTCTCAGGTCTTCCCGCTGCATGGGCGTGAAGCCGTCGAAGCCGTTGAAATACGCATCGTAATAATCGGTGATTACATTTTCCACCAGACGGTCTTCCGTCTTCGTGACTGTTCCCTGCGTGCCCTTCCAGATCAGCAGGACAAGATTCTTTAGGAAGCCGGTCTTTTCCACGTTCATCTCTTCCTTGTGGATACGAAACGGGTTCATCGTGATGGGGCGTTCCTCCGTGTAGCTGATGTACTTGCCTCCCAGATACTCGCACAATCCCTCGTAGGAGTTTCCGGTATCGACCATTACGATGTCTGTACCCTGTTCGTGCAGCTGGCGCACGACAGAGTTCATGTGGAAGGATTTCCCGGAACCGCTCGGCCCGAGGGCAAAAAAGTTCGAGTTGTCCGTCAGCTTCTGTCTGCCTTCCTTGCCGGTGATGTCGATGGCGACAGGCACTCCCTGGCGGTCAGTGTAATAGACTTTCACCGGGGTGTCTTCGCTGTGCTGCACACGTTCCTTGTACATCAGGCACATCGCCGCGTCCGATAGGGTCAGGAACCGGTCATACTCTTCATTCAGGCTGTAGCAGTTGCCCGGGAACGAGCCGACGAACAGCTCCAGCTGGTTGTAGGCTCGTTTGGAAATATGGATTCCCATTCTACCGAAAGCATTCTCCAGATGATTCGTACACTTCTGCAGGTCCGTATCGCCGGACACGGCCACTATAAGGTTGAAATGGCTGTACACGAGCTGCTTGCTCTCGCGGGCAATCACCTCCTGTACACGTTTTATGTCTTCGACCGCTGCCTGGTTGCTCGGGTTGGGAATGCTCGCGTGCCGGTTCTTCTTCTTGTCCAGCAGCGAAAGTTCACGCTTCTGGTTGGGAAGGAAGATGACCTGGTTATAGACCACTGTATCGGCATTCGGAATGCTGTCAATGGCCGAGACAAGATCCACGGGCATTTCCGTGTTGTTCACTTCTATATTGGTATAGGGTCTGATCATCGAAGGCAGCGAGATGCAGTCCACGTCCACGAGACTGTACACCTTGCAGCGCTTGTCACCCATCGAGACGCTCTCGTCGTCCGACTTGAAGTTCGTCATCGAGATAATACGGTCCTTGAAGTTCATGGCGAAATACCGGTCCACGTAATCGCTTGCCTCGGATTTGTTCAGGAAACGCGCCTGCACGCCGCTGTCCCGCAACTGGTCCTGTACCTTGCGGATCTTGACAAGGAAATCACGCCATTTCTTGTTGTCGAACGAGAAAAGGCGGCTTTTCCTGGCTTCCTGCGTGATGGTCAGGTAACACATGCTGTCCGTGTACGCCCTTCCCTTGAAATACCGGAAATACGATTCAGAAAGGAACTCCTGCTTCCCGGTATCCTCGTTGACAAAACGCTTCCTCACGAAGATGTCCTGCTTGTGAATGGCATAACCTTCTCCCAAGGTCAGGGCAAGGGCGGAGAACAGATGCGTGAAATCGTAGTAGCTGTCTATGTTCGCCGAATACTTCTGTACCGGATTCTCGATCTTCAGCATGGCGGAATATTCGCCCGTCTTGGTGTACAGGACACCCACGCCTTCCGTGTCTTCCACCGAGAAATAGATGTCCTGGAAGATACGCTTGCGCTTGCCTCCGGTACCGAACGCATGGACGGATATGGCCATACCCGCGCATAAGGCAACGAAAATCAGGATAATGTATAGGGTCATTTCAATATACGTTCAATTAAATAGGGGTAGGCCCGTATCTCATACGAACCTACCCGCGTTCAACATTCAATATAGCCACACATTGCTGTGATGGTTTAATTTTGTCAGACCTTACGCGAGTAGGCATAGACGAACACGCCTCGGTCCGTTCTCTTGCTGTGCAGACCTTTCCGCTGCTTGAAGATGATTAGCACGATGCCCACCGACAGAATGACTGTCAGCGCGGCCAGTCCGGCCACGAATCCGGCAAGGCAGTAAGCGGCTATGAAGCCCGCGATGGCTCCGCCTGCCGTTCCTGCCGCCCAATAGATGTAGCGGCCCTGCAATCCCATCACTTCAAGAGGACGTTGCAGCCCCTTGAACAGCGGATAGTCCGGATAACGTGTTTCCTTGCTTTTCATCCCTCGGTACTTTTATGCGTCAATGCCGAAAAACAAAGGAAGAGCCTGTGCTGCTGCAATCAGGAAAAGACATGCACCAACCACCATCATGATCTTCTTTTTGACATCCTGCTCTTCGTTGTTCATGGCGATGTAAACGGAGATGGCGCCGATAATGGCGACTACACCGGCGATGGCATAGCAGAGCTTGACCATGACTGGTACATACTTGACAATTTCCTCCGCCACGGTAGATAGTGCGGTAGTACCGGCTGAATAGTCGCCGGCCGTACTCTGGGCCATTGCCGTGGTACCAGAGAACAAAGTGAGTGCAAGCATCTTCACTTTGGTGGAAACACCTTGGATGAATCCTTTTGCCTTTCGGCACATTTGTTTTACTTTCTGAAACATACTTGATCGTTTTTGAGTTAATATTTATGTATTGGATTGTTAAACAGCCTTATATGCGATAACCGAAAAATGCCGGAAGTACGATGGAGGCCCCGATGATGAACAGGCACGCGCCAAGCAGCGATAAAAAGGATTTGACGATGCCGTCCTCTCCAGTGTTCATCTTGATGTAGATCTGGAAGGCGGACACGATGACCAGAACGGATGCGATGGAGTAGCATATATACAGGACATACAGCATCATCGTGACCACGAAGTCGTGCATCGTGGCCAGCGCATCCGCTCCCCAGCTGTAGTTCACGCTGCCGCTCTTGGCGAAAGCCGCATAGGGTACAAGAATTAACAGGCATACTATCTTTTGCTTAATCGACATGCTACAATTTGTCTTTAATTGGTTTCCAGGCCATCTCCGGACGATTTTCCAGTTTGCCCCTGGAAAGCATCGCCTTGTACATTTCATCTGCACTGAAGCCATCAGACAGGTAGGGCGTGGTTTCCTCCATCTTTTCCTCCGCCTTGGCTTTGAGACGCTCCAGTCTTTCTTCCGGGGTCTCCTTTGTCTCCGGCTTTTTGTCCGCCGGCTTCTGGTCGGTGGCAGAATCGCCGCCTGATGCTGTTTCAGTATCGTATTGCTCGTTGCCGACACGGAACCCGGTTTCACTCTCGCTCACGGCAACACTCTCTTCGTCCTCCAGTGTGCCGAGGTCGAAAACTTCCTCCTCTGTCTTGCCGGTTCTCCTTTTTCCATAGAGATCCTGCATAATGATGACCGCGTAATAAATGAGGTACGCGACCGTCAGAACAATGGCAAAAATGAAATATGATCTCATATCTTTTAGTATGGATATTGAATTTTGTATTAGTTTGATTTCACAAATAAAAAAGGAGAATTTCGAACTACGAAATAATTGTGTATTAAACGGATGTTTTCTTTACAAGATTTATATCGATTTTGAAAATCGTACTATAAAATCGTACTATATCGCCTTAATGAACGGGAAAAATGAAGAAGTCAGGGCATAAAAAAAGCCCTCCGTTCAGGAGGGCTTCCATTGGCAGATTCGCTTTTTTTTAGGTCAGCGTTTCTTGCCTCGCAAGCAATCATTCAGATCCTTGTATTCGCTATATCGGACAGCTTCGTTGCTGACCCGTTCGCCGTATAGTCCGGCTATGGTTTCCACGGTCTTTTGCCCGGCAAGGTCGTTGTCGAGATAACAATGTATATGCAGGTATCTCTGCAGGTACATCAATGCCTTTTTCAGGTTGTTTACGGAGTTCATGACAAGGTAGTCGCAAGGCTGGTCTATACAAATGGTCCAGTTGCATGACTGCTTCAATGTCAGGTAAGACAGAAAGTCCATGAACCCCTCGAACACGCAGACCCGTTCCTGTATCTCTCCGCACTGATGTCCGATCAGGGAGATGTCCTTGTTCTTGATACATCCTTTATAATAGGCGTTGCGCATTTCATATCCGCCCGAAACATTACCGAACGCGAGGGCAAAATAATGCCGGTCACGCAATTCATAATGGATTTCCTTGCAGAACATACGTCCTATGTCAGCATCTATTTTCCGGGACTGAAGGTAAGAGTATAACGCGTGATGCCGTAACGGGACGACAATCAGATTTTTCATATCCGATTCCACGGGACGGGGCGGAAGAGCCTGGAAACGGACTTTCGGCAAAGGCATATCGCTGGAATGCCGCCCGATGTATGCCAGTACCTCGCTTACACTTTCAGTCTGGTAAAGGTATTTACCCAATTCCACGAGGTCGCCTCCGGTGGCCGCCCCAAAATCATACCATTCGTTCAACCGGTCATTGACCTTGAACGACGGCGACTGCTCATCCCTTAACGGCGAGAGATACCAGTACTGATCCGATTTAACGTATTGCGCATGGTGGCCGAGCTGCGCCAGAAAGTCCACTATGCGTACCTGTTTTGCTTCTTCTATAGTCATGGCTGTTTTCTTTCACTTGTTCACACGGAAATGGTTTAGTTTAGTTTTATTCCCTATATATATACATACTAAAGTAAACTGAAATATATATGCCCGCGCCCGGCTTCATTCTTCATCAAAAAGCCTTGCTTCCGCGGGGGTCATGTCATAGTAGAACAGCTTGTCCTGCTTGACAACAAGTTTAAGGTTGTCCGTCAGGTACTGCAGCAGTTTTATCATGACACTGCGGCCACGTTTGAAGCCTATGTTTTCATAAGAGGCGATCAGACGTTGCAGTACATTCTCAAAGCCCCTGATGGGTTTGCCGTCAAAGGCAGCGGAAAGGGCTTCCCGGTGCTGCTCGATGCTCAGCTCCGTAAAGCTTGTCCGTTGCCTGGGCTTCGGGGTGTCACCGAACGTGTGCCCTTCGGCGATGACCGGGAGCCCGTTGTCGTCCACGGTGAACGCGAAGGGTTTGAACTCCTTTTCCCGGATATGCAGGGCATGGACTTCACTGACAGACGGATTCTCGTTGCATTTGCTGATGACCAGTACTGTTTCCGCCTTGTTGCTCATCTCCGTACCGATATGGCCTCGTACATTGTTGTCCCCTTTGTTCAGGTGCAGCACGCAATGGATATGCAGGTCGTAACGAGAGGACCATTCCATCATTTTGTTGATTACCTCCACCGATTCGCTGGTGCTGTTGATGTCCAGCATAAGGTCGCGGATACCGTCAATGATAACCAGCCCGTAACCTTTACCCTGACGAAGGGCATAGTCTATCACACTTATACGGACTGTCGGAGAATACTCCCGCAGGCAGATGAAATCAAGGTTCTCGCTGTCTGCTGTGGTAGGAAGCCCGGCCAGACGCAGAATACGTTCCAGCACCGTGTGACAATGATAGCGGCTCTGCTCGGTATCGACATACAGGATCCGGCGTTTGCCTTCCGGCAGATGCGCCCGGTAGTTCAGCACCTGCTTACCTGCCAGGGAAGCGGCGACAAGGGCGGAGACATTGAATGTCTTCTTGGATTTTGCCTTGCCGGTCGATGCACTGAAATTGCCGAGAGTCGCTATGGTCGAATTGTCAATCCAGATAATTTGCGGCGGGGTCTCGTATGTATCCGTCGCCTTGATTTGGGAAGCTGAAAGAATATCTGACAGACGGGTCTCTTCCAATCCCATTCCCGTCTTCTGGTCAGTTCTTCTTTCGTTTTCCATGGCGTTTCTCGTTTAAGAAGGGTTGTACTGCTGCCGCCTCGTGTGCCATCCGCGTGGCATCATCGACGGCAAGTTCATGATTCTGCAGGAGCCATTCGTCCAGTTCCTCCTTGGCAAAGTAGATCATCTTGCCGCGAGGCTTGTAGTGAGGAATCTCCTTGTTGGCCGTAAGTTTATACAGCATACTTTCTGATACCCCGATGTACATGCAGGCTTCCGAAAAAGTAAAGACCTTTTTGGTCGCGTAAATGTTCTTTTCCAGCAATTCCACCCGTTCCAGAAAGCTCTCGACCGGTTCCAATTTCCGGATAATCGCTTCAAGGGCCGTGAGCCGTTCGCTCAACCTTTCCATGAATGTCAATCTGTTGGACATATTATTCGTGATTAAATTAGACAATAAGAGATGCACCTCTGTTTGTAACGCGTTGTATACAGAGGCAAAGGTAGAGTGTGAATATCTAAAAGCATTGGATGACAGTATGATACCGGTTTGGTAGCATATCAGTTATCATACTTTTGCTTTTCACATGGTTGACTTCTTAGCACTTCCTTTCATTCCTTCAGTTGGCTTACAAACTTTCTGATATTGTAAGCGGTTGAAGTCATTTTGTTCCTGACCAACGAAAGCGTGGTGGATATGCTCGTTGCGGATATGAAGTGCGAGCCGTCCTTGGATTGCAGGAAACGCCCTCTTTCGAGGACTGATTGCCAGTAAGGCTGAATGAATGAATTCTCAAGAAGGGCATCGAACAGGATAGCCACACGGCGCACGCTGTTCACCCGAAGACAGAAACCTATCTTGCAGGAGAAGAGAGATTCCATGTCGTCAATAGTTACGGGAGAACAGAACAGATGATAAGTATTGGCGCAAGAAACGATACCGGCCAGTTGTTTGCGCGAAAGACTGCAGTCAAAAGAAAGAAATGAAAACTTTGCCGGATTACAATCGGAAGATGCCAGTTCCGATGTGTCATACTTCCGCTTTAGTTCCATGCACTCCTCGAAAGAGAGGCTCGGGGCGGAAAAAAGCGGTTGGATAAGGTAGGGGCAGTCGGTCAGCAGTCCCTTGACGATGTGGATGTTCATTTCGTGGCAGTTCCGACAGACCGCGTTATCGCAGTCAATATACCGGTGACTGTTCACAAAATCCTCCACATAACGGCGATACTGTTTGCCGTGGATTTTGACCTCCTGGAGATAAACTGTTTTTGCTTCGGTAAGCAGGGCGAAAAGTTCTTCCGCCACGTCCTGTGCCGATTCAATGTGATGCGGGTGTTTGCTCCCCTCAAAAAGAGAGAAGGCCTTTGTCAGCTCTTGTCATGTCGATTTACATTTTATTGGTTTATAATAATATATCATCATAAAGGTATCGTTTTTCGATTGTATCTGCAATCGATGACGCCCTTAAAATATCTACTTGTAAATTTGACATGATATGGTATATCATTGGTCACTCAAACAATCCGTTGACCAGGTTGACCGCATCATCCTTTTTCTGGTTGATGATTTTGGCGTACACCTGTGTCATTTTCACGTCAGCATGGCCGAGCAGCTTGGATGTCGTATATAAGTCTGCTCCGAGTGTCAGCATCATCGTCGCGAACGTGTGCCGCGCCGTATGGAATGTAAAACGCTTGTTTATTCCCGCCGCTTTTGCCCATGGTTTGATAAGAATATTGACCATTGCTGGGGACGGCAGGTCAAACACATGGTCATCAGGAGTTTTGTCTCCACGCGCAGGCATCCACTTCAACGCTTCCGGGGAAAGCGGAAGATAAATCGGTTCCTTGGTTTTCTGCATTGAAACCGACAGACGGTATTGTCCACGATCAACGAATACATCTTTCCATTGCAACTTGATTATATCACTGATTCGCAGACCGCAGAAACAAGAGAACAGATAGGCACCTTTCACGGATTCATTTTTCATCGGGGTTGCGATCAATGCACGCACCTCTTCAATGGTCATGTATGACCGTTTGCTTTCAGGCAGACGGATCTTTTCCGACTTGCTGATTTTCGTGAAAGGATTGGACTTGATGATCTCGGCCCTGACAGCCGCATTCAAGGCTCCGTTCAATACCCGGTAATAAGTATGCAGTGTGTAATTCGACACTCGTTTGCCTCTGGAACGGTATTCGGACTGAAGGTAGTCAAGATAATTCTGGCAGAATGTCTTGTCTATTTGATCCATCAACATACGTTCTCCCGCATAATCCTTCAAGATGCGTATAGTGATGTCAATTTGATAACCGTCCTTTTTGCCACGCTTGGCCTGGTTCTCCTTGTAGGTATTCATCCAGTCAAGCAGGTAAACTCTCTCTTTGGTTTCTATACCGGCCTCGCCGTTGGTCAGCTCGATAATACGTTTGGACTTGATGGCATTGGCGGCATTCATAGTCGCCTGATTCTGCCGACGGGCATTGTTATCCGTTTCCGGAATGAGATACAACTTAAGATATTCGTATGTTCGTTTTCCGAAACGGTATATATCAAGATACAGACTTTGGCTTCCATCTGCCAGCTTCTTTGTCCGAAGGCGGACAGGCTCTTTTACTTTTGTAGGCTTCTTTACTCGTGGCATATCGATCCCTTCATAATTTTGTTTCTGTTGCAAAGATATGAATAAAGGTCGATATTGAGAAACAAACGAGAAACAAAATTGTACCGAAAAAGAACCAATCAACTGAAAAGAAAGAAAACAACTGAAAACATCAAGTACACTATAATCAATTGTAAATAAGCGGTTTTATTTGCACTTGTTTAGCTCTTGTTTTCATTTTAGGGCTTTACTTTATAAATCTGGACAATTTACTTAAATTTCTACGGGAGTATAAGTTAACTACTGCCCAAAGTACGCAGGAGCAAGCCGAAAAATTCGGGCAATCTGTACTTGATAAGTTCCTTGGCCAAATTCAAGACAAATGGGATGAAACTGAACGGAAAATCCACCAGGCAGACAACTATATTCTCATACCGCATTCGGTATTCTATATTCTGATTATCATTCTGGTTGTCCTCTCTTCTTTTTTCGCCGGCATTATAATAGCTAATGCAGAGATTTTGCACTCGGTATTGATTTGGAAAGTTGCTATTGGTTGTATTCTCATAGCTGTTTGGGGGATTGGAATAGCGGTAATTGTGCAGAAGTTTTTGGCTAGGCGTAAATAAACGAAAAGTCTCAATTGGATAGAATTACTATCGGTTGAGACTTTATTTTCATACTTGAATTAATCTTCTAAATCCCTTGCAACTTCAGGGAAATTATCTTTAATAGTTCCTTTAATACCGCCATGTATAGAATACTGCTTGATTTGAGTAGTTTGAGCTTTTGAAGATTCATGCTCTTCTTTTGAATACAGAATAGGAATTGGTTCAGACTGATAGTAGTTTATCCTATCTGTATTTATATATCTTACCTCATATGCCTCTTCAAAAGGAGTTATGAGATATATCTTTATTGATGCATCAAATGTGTATATCTGTTGACGGCATAATTCTCCGGGCAAAATAGCCTTTGTTTCTCCTTGCCGTATTTGAATATAATCGCTTTTTGGTTTTAACCTTACATCTAAATGATGACGAGCCTCATTTATCATAATGCGATACACTTCTACCGGATACGAATTATTTTTAATCTGGATCTTCAATCCCCACATCGTATCATTCTTCAAACTTATCTGAATTTTGGGATATATGTTACTTCCAGCTTGAATGCGCTCTAATTGATAATGACGTGAGTACATCTCAGCCATTTGCGACAAACTATCAATCTGTTTCTGAGTCCCTTTCTGATTTATTAAGACAAGAATAAAAGTTGCAGCTGTAGCCAAGGCTCCCAAGGCCATAATACAATCAACAATAATCTCAAATAACATAACTACCTCCTAAAACGACATTCAAATATACAACATAATTCTGAATCACAGAACAATTGAGAGCGAAGAAATTACAGTATTAATTCCCTCGCTCTATACATAACTTTATTTACCCAGTGACTTGAAAACCTTGGTAATGCAACGCTTTTTCTGCTCCATATTGGGATGAACATATAAATCCAACGTAGTTGAAATGTTGGAATGCCCTAATAATACGCTGACTGTTTTATAGTCACAACCGACTTCTATACAGCGAGTCGCGAAACTGTGGCGAAGTCCATGATACTTCAGCTTGGGAATATCAAGTTTCTCCATAAGCCTTTTATAGTAGTTGCGATATGTGCGTGGCTCTGTCGGACGCTCATCATTAGTAAGAATGTAATAATCGTCATTAATTACTTTTTTCAAAGGCTTTAACATAGTAAGCAATTCTTTGTTTATCGGGATTTCACGGCAAGAGTTTTTTGTCTTTGGCGTGTTGATGACCAGCTCTGTATGTTTTCTCTCTCCTTCTATGATATAGATGCGTTCTATCGTCCGGTTAACGGTTAGAATCCCGTCATATACATTGATGTCGCTCCATTTCAAAGCACAGATCTCCCCTATACGCAGACCGGTACTAAGGCTGATATAGATACCAAGTCCCGGAAAGGAAAAGTGGCTCTGAATATAGTTCAGAATCTTTTTATGATTTGCCACGGACAAGACCTCCAACTTTTTACCAGCAACGTCTGTTGGGTACTTAATATCCCATTCGTAATAGTTCATCCATTCGTTTTTCACCCCGAATTTCATAACCATCTTCAGAACAATCAAAATGTCTTTAACAGATTTTACGCTCAATCCGCCTTCCAACTTTTCAAGTACAAATCCTTGTACATCATGTTCATGAAGTTCGTTACTCTCACCAAACTTTGGCAAAATATGATTTTCGAGAATCAACATATAAGCTGCCATTGTTGACTGTTTTACATACGGTCGCTTGTCTTCTCGCCATGCGTCCGAAATTTCTCTAATTGTCTTCTGAATCATAATCTCGAATTTAATTGGTTCTAATAATTAGAGAAATATAATAGGTAATGTTCCCCATTTGAGATTTCCTGAGTTTAGTGGGGAGTGGAAACGAGTCGAGCTTAAAGATGTCGCTGAGTTCCAAAAATCAAGGATTCCCGCAGATAGTTTAGACGCATCCTGTTATATCTCTACCGAGAATCTTATCCCAAATTTTGGAGGAATTAAGGAGGCTTCCTCAATTCCCACCGATGGAAATGTAATGGCAATTAAACCTAATGATATTCTTATATCTAACATCCGCCCATATCTGAAAAAGGTATGGCAGTCTGACCGATTTGGTGGTTGTAGTGCCGATGTGTTTGTTCTTAGGACTACTCGATGTCAAAGCGACTTCTTGTATAATATCATTGCCTCAGACAAATTCATAAACTACGCAATGTCAGGGGCAAAAGGCGTAAAAATGCCAAGAGGTGATAAACGACAAATGGAAGAATTTGAGTTCTCAATACCAGCTATAGAGGAACAGAATAGAATATCCCGTTTACTTAGCCTCCTCGATGAGCGCATCGCTACCCAAAACAAAATCATTGAGAAATATGAATCCTTAATTCAGGCAATTATTTATCAGAAAAAGACAGCTGGAATAAGCAAAGGTGATTGGCAGAAAACGGAATTAAGCAACGTTCTGCAAGAACGAATCGAAAAGAATATAAATGGTCACATCATTTGTTCTGTTTCCGTCAGTAAAGGTGTCGTTAATCAGATTGAATATCTTGGACGTTCTTTTGCGGCAAAAGAAACACTTCATTACAATGTCGTTAAATACGGTGACATTGTTTACACGAAAAGCCCTACCGGAGATTTTCCGTATGGTATCGTGAAACGCAGCTATATTAAAAATGACGTTGCGGTTTCACCACTATACGGTGTCTATATGCCGGTAAATGACTACATCGGGGTTATTCTGCACTTCTATTTCATGCAACCAAGCAACGCTTTCAATTATTTGCATCCACTTATACAGAAAGGGGCAAAGAATACCATCAACATTACTAACGAACGTTTTTTGAAAAACTCTATCCCTCTCCCCAAAGCAGAGAATGAAGCAATCTATATTGCGAATACCTTGATAAGCATTCAGAAAAAGATTGATATAGAGAAAAAAATGTTGCGGTCATATGAAAAGGAGAAACAATATTTGCTGAGTAAGATGTTTATATAAACAACTGGCTTAAGAGGTGATTTTTCTGTTCACAAAGCAGCTTGGCTATGCTCTTTTCAACGGAAAGTTTATCTGAATAGGTTTTGAGGGCTGAATATATCTTCCTCTGCCTTTCTACTGTTGGAAAAGAAAAAACTTTCTTCATAAAGTCATTCTTTTGTAGATTAAAGCGTGTACTGCCTTGCGCCAGCGGAAAAACCACCTTTCTAAACGATTTTGTTGAAACATAAAATGCTAAGAAAGGAGGGAAAATCTTATTTTCATCTATAATATGGATGCCAAAGCAGAAACTATTTAGGTATAATGGATAAGTGTCTCCCAAATACACAGCTCCCATTCCAACTTCCTCTGCCGTTTCAGATGACAAGGTGAAAAGAATATCGCCATAATGGACAACTGATTGTTGTTCTGTTTCATTGATTTTGACTAAACCTACATTAGCCGTATCAATGATTTGATTCTGATAGACATTCATATATGTTATGTACGGACAGCCTTCACCAAAATCTTCTGCACTTTTACCTAATAAGCCGGAATACGGTTCTCCAAAATCGTTAAAGGACAATTTAACTTTATGTTGTTCTGATTCTATTAAAGCATCACACATTGCCTGAATTAAGGATGATTTTTCGGTTATGTCCGCCATTGTTGATAGACTCTATTCATCTATAAATGGCGAGACTTATTCTTTTCATCAACTTTTTGAAGTAGCCAATGAGAAGAATAAAAAACTTATCTATAAGAATGTTCTTTCTGCCAGCCAAGAACTTGGTATGATTGAGCGTAGCGATATAAACATAGACATCAAATTTGAACAAGACAGTATTAGTGGGTATAAGATTGTCCGCAATGGTGATTATGTAGTACATCTTCGTTCATTTCAAGGAGGTTTTGCTTTCTCTGATAGAACAGGAATATGTAGTCCGGCGTATACAATCCTACGTCCAAATGATTTAGTGGGATATGGTTATCTGTCTCATTTTTTCACATCAAAACTGTTTATTAAGTCTCTTAAACTTGTAACATACGGCATACGTGATGGACGCTCTATCAATGTGGACGAATGGCTGAATATGACAGTTACCCTTCCAAACATACAGGAACAGGTACGCATCCTTACAATAATAAACGCCATTGATGCAAAACTTCACATTGAAATTAAGAAACAATCCTGTTTGTTTAGACAAAAGTCTTATTTACTGAATACCATGTTTATATGAACATCTGTTTCAGTAAATGTGATTTTTGTGTGGAGCACGACATTTGTAAACATTTATTTACTGCTAATGTTTTCTCTATCGTTTCAAGGATAAAAATGATTGATTTAGATTTTTCTTTCTCCATCACAGGAAAACTCATATTCAATATGTCATCGCCATTGAGATTTGCAATAGCTCCATTACCCCCTTGCAGTGATTGATACACTAACCTCTTGTATCTTCGTGATTGCATTAACCATTTTGCAAGGGGATGTGATGTCCGATAGATACCGCAAAATGCACCTACTGTAGATTGTCCATCGTTAAATGGGTAATATGAGTTTTTTCCTACAAGTGCAGAAGAGCCATTAGCCATACAAATAACAATATCCCCTTTTCGTAGAATTTGGCTTGTAGCAGGTGTCCTACTCACATAAACGACTTCTCCTTTGTCTACATGGTTACCATAATTCAAATTATTTGCTCGGATTACAGCCGTGGCAGCTTTATTTTCTGTAACATCTTCATTTGCATAAGTTAATCCTCTTACAAAATAACCTATATCGCCTAATTTGAGCAATTCACTATTTCGATTACACAATAGCATTTCAACAATGGCGGACTTTAATTTCTTCAAATCCTTAATGATTTTGTTTTGGGTGGCGATGCGCTCATCAAGTAACGAAATGAACTTTGCCAATTTCATTTGTTCGCTACTATTTGCAAAATAGAAAGAAATATTCTTCACAATATCAGCGGATAAGTTACCCTGACCACCTTGTAGATAAGTTTGAAGTAACTTTTCGACATGCTTTTTCCAAACAGACTCAATGAACTTCTTATTCTGTGTTGTACGAATACATAATATAGCCTGATTAATAGCCCCCTTAATTTGACCAATTGCAATATCACCACTTGTAGCTCCATATAATGCTAAAAGTAAATCACCAATCTCCACCATTTTAGCAGCAGAATTATTCAAACCTTCTTCGGTTATAAAAAGTTCTGTCTTATTCATATGCAATTCTCCTGAACGAATAAAAGGAATACTGCCATCGTAATATTCTTTCTTTGAAGAAGACGGTGTTCCTCCTGAAAAGAAAGAGCATACATCTGATAACTTATATTTTCCCCACTCATCCGTAAACTCAGGAAATCTCAAATGGGGAACATTAAGGACTTTATTTTCGTTATTATCTGCCATAATCATTATTCTTTATCGGGATTGATATCAAACGGCAACAATTTGTCACCATCATTAAACCGGTCAAAATCAGAGACAAACGAACGGTCTTGAATCACTTTGTATTTTTCATACTCACCATACGCCTTCTTTTGTGCTTCTTCTTGAGAAACTTTACCGGCTGAATCTTGTGCTTGATAGTCCATTGTAGCAAGAAACTGTTCAAGACGTTGCTTCCAGTCGGCCATCGTTGTAATGATATGGCGTTGGGCTCGCAGCTCTGCAAATTCAAGAAATGCGTTAGTTACGCCGTTAAGTTCGGAAACCTCTTTGTCTGACAAGTAGTTCTTTGCCACAATCGTATCGGATTTCTGGACTCTGCCATCGGGAGCTTTCTTCCAAGTGGTCAGTCCCATGTGCGGCATTTCCGAGTCGGCACGTTCATATACTATTTCGGCAGCAGTACGATGAGTTACAGCCAAGTGCATCATGTTTTGCACCATTTTGAAGAACAATTTGGTACAATCCGACTTCGGGTCGTAATCCGCACTGCATTCGGCATAGATGTCTGTTATCTTTTGGTAGTATCTGCGCTCTGAGGTACGTATCTCACGAATACGCTCCAGTAAATCGTCAAAATAATCTTTGCCAAAGTGTTTTCCCTGCTTCAAGCGTTCGTCATCAAGCGCATATCCTTTAATGATAAATTCCTTCAATACAGATGTAGCCCAGATACGGAACTGGGTGGCTTGATAGCTATTGACACGATAACCTACCGCAATAATAGCATCCAAATTATAGAACAGCGGTGTACGTTCCACATCCCTTTCTCCCTCTGATTGAACTATCTCAATTTTTCGGATAGTTGCCTCTTTGGTAAGCTCGCCTGTTTCGTAAATCTGACCAAGATGATAGTTGACAGTCCGTACATCCACCCCGAACAAATCGGCCATACGCTTTTGTGACATCCAAAATGTTTCACTGTTGAATATCACTTCTATTCGTGCCTCGCCTTGCGCCGTTTTATACAGCAAAATGTTAGAACTCAACGAATTTCGCATCAATTCGTTTGTCGAAATTGTTCGAGTAAAATAATCGCGAGCTTGTTGTACCAACACTTTTTTGACATCGGCATTTTCGGCAACAATCATACATGCCATACGAGACAGACGGAAGATATTGACCTTACGGAATGAACCGCTTCCAATCCTTACCATATCAACCGCTTGGTTGAAATGGTCGTCTACATTCATTCCTTTTTCACCTGCCACCTTGATAGCCTTGTCTATGACTCTTTGGAATTTCCAATAAGCCGAATAGCCCATAGCAGCGCACAGGTCGCGAGAACTCCAGTATTCGTTTCCGCCCTCATCCTGACGGCGTATATTGCCGAATGATGGACGCATTTCGGGGATGTTGTCTATCTCTGCCATAGTGTAATTATTCAACCAGCCCCAATTCTTTCAAATATACCTCTATCTCCTTATCCAATTCGGCTCGCTTGGCTTCCAATTCCTTTATTTCAGCCATCACAGCTTTGATGTCGATAGGCTCTTCTTCCTCAAAAGTATCGACATAGCGAGGAATATTCAGATTATAGTCATTTTCGGCAACCTCCTGTAAAGTAGCAAGATGACTATACTTTTCAATTTCCTTGCGGTCACGGTAGGTTTCTACAATCTTCTGTATATGCTGAGGGCGGAGTTTGTTTTGGGTCTTGACCTTTTCAAACTCTTTGCTGGCATCAATGAACAAGATATTATCGTCTTCCTTACGGCATTTCTTCAATACGAGAATACAGGTCGGAATACTTGTACCATAGAATATATTGGCTGGCAAACCGATAATAGCATCGATATAGTTTTTCTTCTCTATCAGGAAGCGGCGTATAACACCCTCTGCATTCCCTCGGAACAGAACTCCGTGCGGAGCAACGCAAGCCATCGTACCACCTTCATTGAGGTGATGAACCATATGCAGAATAAAAGCATAGTCGGCTGTTTTCTTAGGTGCAAGTCGTCCTGCTTTACTGAAACGGTCGTCGTTGTTGAATTTGTCGGCAGCACTCCATTCGGCAGAGAACGGAGGATTTGCAACCACTGCATCGAACTGCATATCATCGAATGCGTCCCATTCAAGCGTATCGCCATTCTCTATTTTGAAGCTGCTGAATCGGATACCGTGCAGCAACATATTCATTCGGGCAAGGTTGTAAGTAGTCGGATTTTTCTCTTGTCCGTAGATATATGCTGCCTTACCAATACTTGCCGCACGGAGCAATAGCGAACCACTACCACAAGTAGGATCATAAACATTACGCAACCGGTTATGCCCAAGAGTAACAATCTCCGCCAATATGCGGCTGACCTCTTGCGGAGTATAGAACTCACCGGCTTTCTTGCCTGCACCGGCAGCAAACTGACTGATCATATACTCATAAGCATCGCCCAAAATATCAATCTCCTGAGAGGCCTCCACTCCGAATTTTATATCATCAAGTGCAAGCAGAACATTGCTTACAAGCGTATTCTTGTCATCGGCTGTCTTTCCGAGCTTAGGGGAAGCAAGGTCAATATCCGAAAACAGACCACCAAAATCCTCTTCGCTGTCACGTCCGAGCGTACTATCCTCAATGCGTTTCAATGAACGTTCCAGCATCGGAAGGATATTTTCTTTCCGCTTGATAGCTTCGATTACAGACGAAAACAAGAATTTCGGCTCAATGAAATAGCCTATATTTTCCAAGCACTGGTTCTTGACCTCTTCCTGCAATTCCGCAGCATCCGAATCGGTCATTTCCCATAATTCCTTGAATGTAACTTCATCATCCTCCAATGCACTGTTGGCGTATGTTTCTATCTTCTCCGACAGGTATTTGTAGAAAATGAAGCCCAAGGTAAAATACATGAAATCGCTTGCCGACATATTGCCGCGCAAACGGTTTGCGACCTCCCAAAGCTGGTCACGGAGTTTCTGTTGCAGTTCTTCGCTCATATCTTTATTGCTCTATATTATCTTGTATTACATCACTTTCCGGCAATGGTATATTGCTCTCTATTATACTTCTCAGGTCATCTAGCACTTTCCCTTTATATGAGAAATATTTTGCCCCTTGATATGCACCCGATGTATTCCGTTTCTCTTCCGGCATAAACGTACCGACAAAAGGGGACAATTTATAAATACGCCCTTCGTATTCAACGGAATCATCGCTTGCCACCTTGACTTCCGTATCCGTAGGAATAAATGTAACGCATTCTCCTATTTTAATACCGACCATACTGAATTTGAAACGGCCTCGCTTTACGGTTCGTTTCTGCACGACAGGCAATGAATCTTTTTCGTTATGGCAAACCGGTTTATTATCTACATAGACCGTAACAACCGCATCATCAATCATCTTGGCTATGTCATTGAATATATCCAAAGCTATTTGCGGCGGCACATTGAAAAACTCCCGATTCTGACGAATACGCAAATCCGTCAACCGATCAATAGTCTTATGTACATGCTTTTCAACATCGTTATATTTGATCGTCTGAATAGTTGCATAAATCTCAAAAGGCAACGGAACAGCCGTATTATCAAGTTCCTTGGAACGTATATCTACAGGCCGCGCACTTTTACCGATTTTGACCCAATCCTCACGAAAACTTGGATTAGTCAAGATATACACATATCCGGGTTCATTTGTCTTTACCATATCAGTATTTCTTTTAATCCCAACTGAAAGTGCGTATGATATTACGCAATCTGTCTAAAATCCTCGTCAACGCCTTTCTCGTCTTTATCAGTCCGAGATGCTTCTCTTTCAACGCCTTCTGTATGATTTCCGGCTGTTCTTTTTGCAGATAATCATATTCTTTGAGAAAGTGATTCAATACTGATGACGATATATCCTCTTCCTCAGCCAATGAGTTGACGGCATTTTCTCGTTCAACGGCAATATAGCGGTTCAACCGTTCTTCCAAATCGCTTGTACCGTCAACCTTGCCTCGCTGCATCATGAAGTTTTCCTTATCGTCATCCACATTCTTTTGAATGAAGCCATCGATAAGTTTGGCCTTGCTGCGCATTTCAGCATCTTTAATCATCGTGTCAATGATATTTTGGCGGCGTTCCGCGTAATCGGCACTATATGGGTCAAGTTCTGCAATGAGTTCAAGGATATATGCCACATTGATAACGTCGCTATGCAAAAGTTCAAGGCAGAAATCAACATCGCCGAGGTCTCCATCATCCGGAGTATCTGTATTATCATCCGGTTTGGGTGACGGTGCTGGATCGACAAGTGCAAAAGTATCATGGATATCAAGATACTTACTTCTGAAATCCATAAACTGCTGTTCCGTCATGCCGAGATCATCAGACTCTTCATTATAATCCTCGTATATCTGTATTTCAGCATGTTTACGGATAATATCACGGAATGCCAAGACAAACTCCTTCTTAGCTTTTTCACTCTGCAAAAGGTCTATGCAATTTGTGTCCGGATATTTCTTCAGGAAATCGGTAGCAAGCACCTTGTATTCCTGTTTGACTTCTTCAAACGGAGGTCGCACTATTTCTTCCGGATTGTTGCTGTTGCTGAATAATTTGATAGCTGCATCTACATTGCTTTTCAAATCACGGAAACATACAATCTTTCCGAAGCGTTTCTTTTCATTCAGCACACGGTTCGTCCGGCTGAATGCCTGCAACAAACCGTGGTATTCCATATTCTTGTCAACATAGAGCGTATTGAGTTTCTTGCTGTCGAAACCGGTAAGGAACATTCCGACAACAAGGCAAAGATCAAGCGGCTTCATATCAGCTCGCTTCTTTTTCATACGCAGGTTGATGTCATCGTAATATGCACGGAAGTTCTCTGTCGTAAACGATGTACCGAACATTTCGTTATAGTCATCCATGATAGCTTGCAGCTCATCGACTTCGCCTGCACTGTCATTCAGATAAGAACCTGTACCCATTCCTGTCAGTTCATCATCCTGACTTCCATTGGCTGCATAGGTAAATACTGCCCCTATACGAATCTTGGGATTCAGTTCCTTGAATATCTTGTAATAGCGGATAAGCATCGGCACTGACTGCACAGCAAACAGCGCATCGAACTCTCCGTCAAATGTTGACTTATTGAAATTATTAAGGATGAATTTGGCAATTTCCGTCATGCGGTTGGTACTGCCGTTCTGCACTTCCTCACTGCCATGATAGTACTCCACGAGGAAGCCAAGTACATTTTCATCAGCAATGGCGTCCTTAATCAGATAACGATGCAGACAGTTGCCGAACACCTCTTTGGTCGTATGACCATCAACTGCATTCTCTGTAAAAATAGGAGTTCCGGTAAATCCGAATATCTGGGCATTATCGAAGAATTGCATAATCTTCTTATGGCTCTCCCCAAAGTGGCTGCGGTGGCACTCATCGAATATCATCACGATACGAGAATGGCGTATCGAATCAATCTTGCTGCTATACCAAGTTTTGCTTACGGCAGCATTGAGTTTCTGAATGGTGGTAATGATAATCTTGGAGTTACTATGTAAGCGTTTTACCAGTTCATCGGTATTGTCTGTGCCGTCAACGGCTCCAGGTTCGAAGGCTTCGTATTCCGACTGTGTTTGTGTATCAAGATCATGTCGGTCGACAACGAACATTACCTTATCTACATCATCCAACTCCGAAACAAGCTGTGCAGTCTTGAATGAAGTCAATGTTTTTCCTGCTCCTGTCGTATGCCAGATATAACCGTTATCATTGGAGTTCTGTACCCGATCCAATATCTTTTCTACAGCATAGAACTGGTATGGGCGCAACACCATCAAGCACTTATCACCCTCATGCAATACGATGTATTTCCCGATAATCTTGCCGAGCGTACATTTTTCCAAGAAAAACACAGCAAACTTATCCAGTTCATTGAACGGCAGATTTGCAGCATCCGTCCAGTTGAATGTAAACTTATATCCGCCATTGGGATTGTTGGCAAAATAGCGAGTATTTACGCCATTGGAGATAACAAACAGCTGAATATAGTCGAACAGCCCATGAAAGGATGTCTTATGATAACGTTGAATCTGATTGTATGCTTGTTTGAGTTCTACACCCCGACGTTTCAATTCAATCTGAACCAAAGGGAGACCATTGATAAGAATCGTCACATCATAGCGACACTTTTTTCGCCCCTCCACCGTAATCTGGTTCGAAACCTGAAACTCGTTCTGACACCATTGGGTACGATTAAGGAATTCTACCCAAATGCGCTGTCCGTTAGCAGTATCAAGAGGATATAGGTCACGAAGTTTCTTTGCCTTTTCAAAGCGAGTACCACCTTCCAGATATATCAATATCTTCTCAAACTCTTCATCCGTAAATGAGTTACGACCAACTTCCGCCAGCTGTTTCTTGTTGTGAATTTCCAACTGCCGCTTGAAATTGGCATAAAGATTATCTTCTTCGGTAATCTGAACATACTCGTAGTCCATTTGCCGAAGTGTGGCTATCAGTCCGGCTTCCAATGCCGCTTCGCTCTGTATTGACATATTCTTGCACCCTGTTATAGTGTTATTACTTATCTATTCCGGCTTGCAGTATTCTGACACCTAATGCATTTTCTATTTTGCACAAGGTTTCCAATGACAGATTCTCGCGACCTTTCAACACCTTGGAGACATATTGCTGAGTGCAATTCATCTTCTCGGCCAACGCTCGTTGTGTCATGCCAAGTTCTCCCATTCGGTTCGACATGATTGCTGCTATAGCCTGCGAATGGCACATCCACTTTTCGTCTTTAGTTTCCACCGTTTCTACGTCAAATCCTAAAACCGTGTCTATCTGTTCTTCAGCCATTGTGTACATCAAAAATACCTTTGCCTTACTCTGTAGGCAAAGGTACTATAAATAATCGAGACGGCACAACTTTCAGGTTGTTTTTACTATCACTAAATTAACATATACTATTTGCAGAATAAATATCATATGATTATCATCAATTTATTTTTTTATTAAGAGAGAATTATCAACGGGTGACTAATCCGAAGTGCGTCCATTAGACACTGATGCCATATATCGTTTTTATAACAAATAAATTCTTTTTGAATTAACGACACACAAATTTCTGGAGTTATCGAAGAGAACATCACGGATAGCATATTTGTTGCACCTGCGATTTTTGAAGGCTCAATTATCCCTTCAATCAAACTCTTAGCTGCATCTAGACCACTTACAATAGATTCAGGGTTATATTTCACATTTTTCAAACATGTTTGATAATTATTCGGATTGTTATTGGACATTAAATCATATTGAGACCGAATATATTCAGATAGTATAGGATAACCGACATTTCCACACTCAAGCATAAACTGTCCCCATGTATCTGCATTCTCAATATCCATTAATGTCAGCCACTGATATACTGAAAGTGTTGGGAATAGATTTATGAAACGCTTCTGAAAACACCAATCTTCCGTTAGTAACAACATTCCTTTTCGTATAAGCAGCAAACTTTCCACTTCTATTCTCCATAACTGACTGTCATTTTGTGCAAGATCCATATTGATAATTTCCTCTATAGTCTCAACACAACAATGTTTTCCAATCCAATTTTCAAGCGACTTTAACTTATTCCAAAGAATAGTTTTACGTTCATCAATCACATCATAGCCAATCTTGTCAACAATATGTTGAGATATAAACTTAGGCGTTCCTTTTTCCTCGTTGAGAAGTTGCTCTCTTATAAGTAAAGATACAGATTTGGGCAAGAAGAATTGTTTGTCATACTTAAGCCCATATCTACGGTCAAATTCGTAGAGCGACACCAAAGAGGTTATATCCAGTGCTATTTCTTTTTGCTCCCATCCTTTACATTTTTCAAAGACAAGCTTAAAAAATTTGACAGGTATAGAACAAACCATGAATTGTTGCCCAAATAACTTTTCGTATGTATCCGACATCCATTCATGATCGTTAATAAAATTGATAAGAGACATCTCTCCATTTTGATATTGAGCAAGCAATGCCTTTTCCTTTGCAATAACATCGTCTGTCTTTCCTGCCATTTTACGAAGGGCTCCAATCGGATCATTTGCAAAATCAAAGTCATCTACGGAAAACATTTTAATATTTTTACTACCCTGATTATCACTAATATCCTTTAAAATATCACGTAATAATTTGAAGTATTTTGAATGTATTGCTTGAACTTCAACCAAAACAGGCACTTTAATAATAATCTCTTTCTTATCTCCAATTCTACAACCTATTAATTCTTCATAGATAGAACCTTTAGACACAACACACTCTTTTGTATTACCTTCATAGAATAATGTAATAAAATCTCCGCATTCAACAGAATCTTTCTCTTCTGAAACCAACTTATCCACGCCAGGATTTATGTGCATAGTGAACAAGAAATCTTTAAGATTTTGATCTTGAGTTCGAACAATCTGGTCATAAAGTAAGTCAAGAGCAAAAGGAGTTTCATTGATGGCATGATAAACATTAAATAAGATTATTGTTGTTTGAGCCGGAAGAACCTTATTTACAAACTTAGTCTTCAGTTCTATTATTTCACTTTCATGTCCTTCACATCGATATAATGACAGAACATGGTTTACCCATGCATTTATGTCATCTGGAATTTGTTTGACTAATTCAGATGTTATTAAAAGACAGCTTTCATAATTTCCTATTTGGTTAGATATATCCAATTCAAGAGACAGCGTATTTGGGTCCATCTGCCCAACCTCGCGAAGTTCGATGAGCAAATGATATAATTTTTGACTATATGATTTATCATATTGATAGTACTCTATCAATAGATGTGTTCGAATATCAAGAACCTTGTGGTCTGCAGTAGATTCAAGAATTTCAATAGCATCAGGAAGATTTCCCTTCTCTTTTACTATAATAGCCATATAAGGTGCAATAGAATCAGGAAAATCATCTTTATGCTGTAAAATAAAATCCGTATCAACTTTATTGCCATCCTTGAAGTCTAAAAACAAAGAGAAAGCAGTTTTAGCCATCTCACTTTCAAAACGTAGATTGTAAACATATTCCTTTGTAGAATCGTAGAAATTATATATAGTTGCAAAAAAATAGTGAGCAAAGTGATCAGGAATTGAGATTTTTTTCTCGCAAGCGCATTTTAGTATCTCAATGCACTCCGGTAAGTCATTATGTCTTATAGCAAGAACGAATCTCATATTCAAGATTGAAACAAGGCTATCTCCTGTATACAGACCAAGCAACTCCTTAGCCTTATTATATTGTCCTACATCACTAAGTAAAATAGCATATGCAAGGTTGTATATTTCCTCCATGCCTTTTGATGGTTTAAAACTTGTAAATGCAGTAAGCCAAGACTTATCTTGATTACCGAAATATCCGGTTACCGCATGCAGAAATATAGTATCGGGAAGAGGATTCTCAATTTCCGTTTTTCCCAATTCAGTCAAAAACTTATCCAAAAGTCCAAAGAGTTCCTTGCACTGAAGAGTATTCATGTCTCTTACATTCTTATAAAGAATAAAAGACTGGCAGAAACGAGTTGTTGCTACAGACAAATCCATTATCCATAACACAAAGTTCTCTATAGTAATGGAATTAAGGGAATGATAATGATAACAGGCAATATCAACTCCTAAATCATCATTCTTTCCACCTCCAAGCATAATACAAGTCGCCAACGCTTTCTCTAAGTCAATATTTGCAGGAATTGCTTTAACGGCCTCAGTCAAATCGTCTGTCTGCATTAATTCCGATACATATCCCCAAAAATTATAGGGAGCAACACTTCTCAACTCCTTTGAGTATATATCAGCATTAGCATAATCACGAGAACGACAGGCTTCATAAATTGCTCCTGTAAGAATATGCTCATCACTTTTTTCTGCCTTTTTCATCAAATTATACGCACATTCATGATATGATTTACTATTACCACCCTTTGCAAAACGAGCACACTCTCCCTGTAAATATAAGATGGTTGCCTGCAGAGAATAGTCATCTTGATAATGAACCTGTACCTCACTCCATATCGTATCTAGATATTTACTGGCAGTTTCAACTTTTAGTGTATTAATACTCTCTTTTAGATTGGGTAATAAGCTCTTAACAGACGATGACGTACTTCCTAACCTAGAAAGAATCTCATTCAACTTTTCGCCCATATTTTTATCATTAGAAAGGAGTTGCTCATTCTGCTTTTCAATATTTTTTGTACGATGCAATATTTTTTTTATCGTTTCAGTAACATCATCACTCCTGTATCGCCAAAAATAAAATATCACGACCAAACTGTTGATTATTAAAAATATGTAAGAAGAAGCGCTTCCAAAAGAATCCCATTGAAATTCAAGAAATAATTTTCCAAAGCCATTCTGCTTGTCGTACTCTAGCACAGCACGGATAATAGGATAAGCCAACGAAGCTCCACCATAAAGGATGCACGAAGTTTTCAAATACAACATTACTACTTTTGTTGGTGTACCTTTACAAAAGTAATCTGTCACCTTCAATGTGACAACTCGAAGTAAATCTTGCCAAAAAGACACATCTTGATTGCGATGTCTAAACCGAAGAATGCTGAAAATAATGAATAATATTATAAAATAAATAATCGTCATACCAACCTTTTAGTTTCTATTCATAACACTCCATATTTTACAAATCGTTTGGGGATTATTATGTCACACAAACATTATGTTTTTGTTGCATAATCTAAAACCTAATCCCTATTATTGCGTGTAAAACAAATCAACAGCCTCATCTCACTCGAAATTTTTATGCACAAGAATATTTATGCCACTTACACCGTTCATCTATTACGCCCGCAAACATATCCACCTCTCTCTTGGAAATACTTAATCGTGTTGCCAACTCTCTCCATCCTTTTACAGCTTCAATTACCTCAAAAATAATTTTTTCTGCTGTTTTGCGATTTAGCATGTAGTCTTCGCAAACATCCAGCAAAATACTCAGTTCTGCTTTATTAGAGGTTGATGAAACCAGCAGACTTTGATACTCATTCAAAGTGGGGTTCATATCGTATGCAGGAGAAAGTGTCCAACCTTTTGCTGTCAAAAGAAAACCGTGATTGCGGAAATGGTCATCACTATTGCCAATGCAGATATTGAAAGCAACACGGCGATAAAGTTCATGCAGATTCTCTTCCACGTTTGTACAGTTCTGGATTATGAAATCGACAATATCCAGATAACCGTATCCTGTAGTTGCGTTATCGCCGTCATTGAGTCCCAATAAAGTCATTGCAGAAGCAAAGTGAATTCGTTTTCCCTCTTGGACTCTATCGAAGCGTTGAGAAAGCAATGTGTGGTATTTCTCTCCGGTAGCCAGCACTTTGGTCTTGGCGGCATTTATACCGGCTTTTGCAGCAAGAAGGTGGCTAAAATGCTCCCAAAGTCCGGCATCGTAATCATCCTTACGAGAAGGGAACTTCGCAATATAAAGTGTTTTATCCGTGTCAATCACACTGGCTTTAGGTCTTGCACCTCCCAATGAAGAACCGGGTTGCACGAGTTGGGCAACCCATTTCCTGTCAGGCAGGACATTCCCCTCTTCGCTTTTCTCAATTTCCGCACTGGCTGCAATCAACTCCCTTATATCCGTCAGAGGTGGGATTTTCAAAGACTCACTTACATTTATAAATCCTCCGTCTTTTGACTCCTTGAAACGGAAAGCACCCATCCGGGAAAAGTCATCTATACCTATCAAATAGTCGAAAGAAGACAATCTCCGCACCGGTCGCTTCTCTTCCATCGCAGCAATCTGCTCACGTCGCAACAACAGTGTTCGCCCCCAACGATCCGGCAAAGCATCCGAAAAACATCCGAATATATCTTTCTCCGGTTGCGTATATTGCTGTCCCGGATAATTATTGAGGTCATCACTCAGGAACAAATCTCCGTGTTTCTTCAACCATCCATCGTTGAAGGTAAAACAATAGCTGTCCGAGCCACGAAGAGATTCATAGCTTAACTCGCCAACGAGTTCTGTTTCCTTGAGCCAATCAAAATCGGCATATACATATAGTGTCTTCATCGTTTACTCCTTTTTTGAAGCACGTTCCCTCGTCTTCAAACTCAAATCCTGCAAGGCTTTTCCCAATTTGTCTTCTTTGGCCAGCCACAGAATATCATCGTCAAGCTGTAAAGCATACAGCACACGCAAGTAGATTCCGATTGCTACTGTCGGTGCGCCTTTCTCTATTCGGGATACGGTCAACGGAGAACAGGTGGCACGTTCAGCCACCTGAGCCACACTCAGATTCCTGCGCAAGCGAGCCAGTTTAATTTGCTCTCCCACAACCAACATCTTCTGCTCCAATTTCCGGGGCAACTTGGTCCCCATTGTATTTTTAGACATATTCAACACATCATATAATATGCAAAGATATTACTTTTTATCTATTTAATGATATGTTGAAGGTAAAAAATCACAAGATTAAAAGAAGTAGCCCTTCATAATAAGAACTGAACCTATGCAATTAATGCACAGATTCAGTTCCCAGTCATTTAGCTTACTCCATTGATTCCCGAATAATTCGCAGAGTATCTTTCTTATACTCCTTGCGGTCATATTCAAATCCTCTGCACATCCAACAACTACACGGAGTACCTGTTGTTTTGTAAACTTGTGCCCATTTCTCTTTTGCCAATTCAAACCAACGGGGATGCTCATAATAGCTTCCATCCTCACGAATGATGCAATGACCATAAGCGGCATAAAGAATCATGCGAGCCTTAAACACACGAGCCATTTGTTGGCGTCTCCAAAATTTGTTTCTTTTGTCCATCGTCTCTTTCTATTAAAGTTAGGATGAACGATGATGTTACTTTGGTGAGACTTAATATATCCATAGAATTATACCTTTGAATGTTATTCAGTTTGATGACGCAGAATCTCTTTATATCTTTCCGGGTACAAAGTTGGCACAAATATTCGATATTATATCAGTATAGGTATAATTTATAGAGACTTTGAGTCGCAAATTATGAAGGCTAAGACAAGCACAATACAAGGGTTCTACACTTTTTCAAGCGAATAAATCGGATTCGTTACACTTTTCCCAACGAATCACCTCCATTGCACAACATTTTTTCAAGCGAATCACAGCGTAAATTACCAAAACCAACTTTACTTTATCTCCGTACTCATATATACGTGCATTAAAGTAAAGCTAACAAAGGGAGAAAAAGAGATGGCTTCGCCATGACTGAGTCAAATCAGACCTACAGACACTCTCTTTTGGCTGCGAAAAATAGAAATAACCTAAATCAAAAACAGAGCAAAACACAATTCCGACCAAGGCACAAAATGATGACAAAAGCTAATCCGAAAATCCGTGAATCCGCCTTCCATTTTGCAGCCCGAATCGGCGAAATAATCACCGATATGCCTTATCTTTGCGAACTGGAGGTTTCGGGGCGAAAGAGAGCGATTTTCCCCATTTTCCCTCTGTTTTGAGATTAGTAACGAAGAAAAGTGTTAAATCTGCGATTTTTGACGAAAAAACAAGTGAATTTTCGAGCAGTCTATCTTTTAATCCATAAACTATTGATAGTCAACTGACATAATATGCTGCATCGGCAAGTAAAGCTAATCATATATACCCAGTTATCCCCAAAACGAAAACGATGAGAGATTTTCCTTTATAGATAGCTTAGGATGTTCAGTTCTCCTATCTCCCATTTCAAAACAAAGGCTGTCCATTATCTAATATGTGACAGCCTTTCTATGAAAGTTTTCTTCAGATAAATATCATACTTTTTTCATAAACTCCTTCGGTGTTTTTCCAAAATACTCCTTATACCTGCCTCTGAAGTTTTTCAGATTTCGCATACCCACCATTTCAGCAACCATAGTCACAGAAAATTTTCCGCTTTCCAAAAGTTCCCGTGCCTTCTCCATCCTGATTCTCGAAATCAAATATTTGGGTGCTTCTCCCGTCAACAACTTCCACTTATTATAAAAGGTTGTCCGGCTCATGCACATCCTGGAGGCAATATCATCTACTGTCAAATCCTCTTTATCCATATTCTCCATAATGTAAAGCTTCACTTCATTCAAAAATGCCAGATTGGCATCCTGCTGAGCCCGCTCCATAGGTTTCGTTAAAAAATCTTCTCCAAAAACTTTCTGAAGAAATGTCTTCCGAAGAAAACGGCTATTATTTATCAATATGGATATTTCCACTTTAAGGTCCTCCAGATTAAAGGGCTTACATACAAAGAGATCAGCCTGAGAAGAACAACGCTTTTCCCGCCGTTTCACATCAATGTGCGCCCCCATCAATATCACCGGAATAAAGGAGGTGTCCCTCGACGTCTTCAGTTTAGAAGAAAGTTCCTCACCGCTCATACCTTTCAACATGATATCACAAATCACCAAATCCGGATACTCTTCACATATTACCTCCAATGCTTCCTGACCGTCATCAAAGCTCCTCACTACAAAACATTCCGATAAACGTTTCTCAAGATAATCCTTGAATCCCTTGTCATTATCCGCAAGTATCACTAAAGGTCTATCCATATTTTTTTTCTTCGAGAAACCATGGAAAGCTATTTCCGACTCATTCACCTGAAAAGTGTCCGGAATATTTAAGGATGTATACCCCCCCGAAACCGCACACGAACATCTTATGGGAAATCGAAGCAGAGCCTCCTTTTCCAAAGTCAGTATTTTCCCGTCACATATATTCATCAACTTGTCAAAAAACACACCGCCCATGCCATACTGCTTGCCATGCAGAGGTCGCAGAATAGGAAGCCGCGACGAGTACCATCTGCAACATTTCAGAAATCGCTTGTTGCCTGTATCCTTAATCCTGATTGCCCAGTAATCTCCCTTCAACGAAACCTGCATCGAGAGATGCGTTTCCGGCAGAGAACACTCGATGGCACTCAATACAAACCGGTCGATAACCGGAGATATCTTTCCCGGATCAAACCAAGCGCTTGCATAGTCAAAATCCGGAACCAAATCCAGCTTCATCTGTAACCCGGCCACATGAGACTGTAAAAAAGACACTTTCTTCCTCATAAATGCGCCGATTTCATGTTCTGCAACTACCAGGCTACCAGAATTGCCAAATAGTCGTTTCAACTCCATCAACGCTATCAAGTGCTGCTCCAGCCCGCCTATATGATGAAGTGCAACAGCCAGTTCCTTCTTTATGTCTTCCGGACAGTCTCCTTCGTAAACTGCCCCTAACGGTGTCTTAATCAAAGAAATGGGATTACGTATGTTTTGAAAGGTATCAATGAAATACTGATTTCCCTCTTTCAGTAAATCTCTTTCTTCACTGATACAGAGTAAATGGAACAAAAGCCAACATAATATACAGATTCCACTAGCCACTATTGGCAGAACAGACCAGGGAACCTTATGATATACGCCGATGGATAGCAGGAAAACGCATAATGACACTACTATTATTATTATCGATAAATGTTTCATACTATTATAAGTTTAAGTAATAATGATTCATACTAATATATACCCGAGTTTTCAGTCAATAGCAGGATAATCCCAAGTATGTCATCAGGAGGCGGTCTAATGGGGGAACGGTAGGTTCCTTGAGTCATCGAATTCACCTTACCAACCCTCGTTTGCTAGCAGAGCCTGCATTTCGTCCACCTGTATTTCATACCCAGCAACTCTCTAAACCATTCATTTCCCATGCCCAACGTATCTTTAAATATCAATACAACATTCCGCTTATCCAAGATAGCTCCAATCAATTATTCTCAAACAAAATAATAGTATAACAAACGGAAAGGCTAAAAAGATGATACCACTTCACACATATTCTTATCATACTCACATATCTTGCGCATGAAACAGAAAGACATTATCTTTGCAGCATGAAACAAGAACTGAAAGAAAACGGAGGATTACCGGCACATATACTCTGGACACTTGCTATCGTAGCTGGCGTGTCCGTAGCCAACTTGTATTACAATCAACCCCTGCTTAATATCATGCGGCATGAATTGGAAGTTTCTGAATTCAAAACGAACCTCATTGCCATGATTACACAAATCGGATATGCGCTGGGATTATTGTTCATCGTCCCATTAGGAGACCTCTATCGACGCAAGAATATCATCCTAACGAATTTCTTCCTACTCATATTTTCCCTTCTAGCCATTGCCATGGCACCGAACATCTACATCATCTGGGCAGCATCACTCATTACCGGCATCTGCTCCATGATACCCCAAATATTTGTACCGATTGCCTCGCAATTCTCACGCCCCGAAAACAAGGGACGGAATGTAGGTGTCGTCATCTCAGGATTACTGACTGGAATACTTGCATCACGTGTTGTCAGCGGATTTGTGGGTGAAGTGCTTGGCTGGCGTGAAATGTACTTCATCGCCGCTGGAATGATGTTACTATGCGCTATCGTTGTATTAAAGGTACTACCGGACATACAACCGACTTTCCAAGGCAAATATTCCGGGCTGATGAAGTCTCTTTTCTCATTAGTAAGAGAATACCCCTCTCTACGAATCTACTCGATACGTGCAGGACTGGCCTTTGGCTCATTCCTTGCCATGTGGTCCTGCCTTGCATTCAAAATGGGAGAAGCCCCGTTCCATGCATCCAGCGATGTCATCGGCATACTAGGGCTCTGCGGCATTGCCGGAGCCTTAACCGCATCTTTTGTAGGAAAATATGTAAAAAAGGTAGGCATACGCAATTTCAACTTTATCGGTTGCGGAATGATTCTGCTTGCATGGGCCTCGCTCTTTTTCTGCGGAAACAACTATGCAGGTATCATTACCGGTGTCATTCTTATAGACATAGGCATGCAATGTATCCAACTCAGCAACCAGACCAGTATTTTCGACATCTACCCGTCTGCCTCCAATCGGGTAAATACGATTTTCATGACCACTTACTTCATCGGCGGCTCTTTGGGTACCTTCCTTGCAGGAAGCAGTTGGCAGACTTGGGGATGGAGTGGCGTGGTCGGCACCGGCGTTATTTTAACAATAATATCGTTGTCCATCACCCTTTACAGCAAGAAATAACAAGGATACTATCATTTTTCCAAGCAAACGCAAAGATTTGATAATTTTTATTTGTCATGCAAAGGATAAGGAAGATATTGAACAGAATTGTTATACCTTTGTCGCATCAAACTATAAACGACAGATTGATAATAGATTCGTCAACCAAGCATAGTCAAAAACAACCCTATGAATTCAGCAAAGAAAATACCCTCTCCACTCGTTTCTCTATTTCCCATCGCTTTTCTCGTAGGAATGCTGTTCGCCACCATCCATACTTTCGGAAGTGACGCCTTGAGTGGAGGAAGCCAGATTTCCCTGCTTGCCACCACTGGTATGTGTGTCTTTATCGGCATGACTTTCTACCGCATCCCTTGGAAAGATTATGAACTTGCCATCACCAACAACATTTCAGGTGTTGCCACAGCTATCATTATTCTATTGATTATCGGTGCTTTGAGCGGCACATGGATGATAAGTGGGGTGGTACCTACCCTTATATATTATGGTATGCAGATTATCCATCCGAATTTTTTCCTTGCTTCTACCTGCATTATTTGTGCATTGGTATCAGTAATGACGGGAAGTTCATGGACCACTATCGCCACCATCGGTATCGCCCTTTTGGGCATAGGTAAGGCACAAGGTTTTGAAGAGGGATGGATAGCCGGTGCCATCATTTCGGGAGCCTATTTCGGAGACAAAATTTCACCGTTATCGGATACCACGGTCCTTGCCTCATCCGTAACGGAAACACCGTTATTCAGCCATATCCGCTATATGATGATCACCACCGTCCCCTCTCTCCTCATCACCCTTGTCATCTTTACAGTAATGGGACTCACACACGAAACGAACAATACACAACAGATCGCGGAATTTACGGCAGCATTGGACGCCAAATTCAACATTACTCCCTGGTTACTGGCTGTTCCCGTGATTACGGGAATACTGATTGCCCGGAGAGTGCCTTCCGTCATCACACTCTTTCTCTCCACTCTGCTGGCAGGGATATTCGCCTTCATCTTCCAACCGGGACTACTGAATGAGATAGCGGAAGGTGGGAATATGTTCAAAGGGATAATGATGACATTCTATGGCAGTACCAGTCTACAAACTGACAGTGACATGTTGACAGAACTGATTGCCACACGAGGTATGGCAGGAATGATGAATACCATCTGGCTCATCATCTGCGCCATGTGTTTCGGTGGAGCCATGACGGCAAGCGGCATGCTAGGAAGCATCACTTCCCTATTCGTCCGCTTCATGAAGAATACAGCCAGCATGGTAGCATCCACCGTATGTTCCGGATTGTTCCTGAACCTTGCCACGGCAGACCAGTACATCAGCATTATCCTCACCGGAAACATGTTCAGCAACGTTTACGCAAAGAAAGGCTACGAAAGCCGGCTACTTAGCCGTACCACGGAAGATGCCGTTACCGTCACCTCCCCGCTTATCCCATGGAACACCTGCGGCATGACGCAAGCCACCATTTTGAGTGTACCCACACTGACCTACCTTCCCTATTGCTTCTTCAACCTTATCAGTCCGGTAATGAGTATCTTTATTGCTGCTATCGGATATAAAATAATTAAAAAACCGGTGAACAATCCTGGATAGGCATTGTTCTTGCAATAAACTTATAACGAACAATTTATTTAAACCTAAACAAAAAAAGATTCGATTATGAAAAAGTTTATTGCATTAGCAGCAGTAGTATTGGTAAGCATGGCAACAACGACCATGTATGCACAAGAGAGTAGAGCTGAAAAGCGCGCAGACCGTAAAGCCCAAAGAGACGCAGAACGTGCACGCCTGAAAGCTGAAGAACAAGCACAGGATGCCATTTCGTACGATGACGCAATGGCGGCCTTGAAAGCTCACCAGTTCGTAATGGAGGCAGACCAAGTGATGTTCCGCAACGGACAGACCGCATTTGTAAACTCCAACACCAACTTCGTATTGGTCAACCAAGGACGTGGCACCGTGCAGGTAGCCTTCAACACCGTATACCCAGGTCCTAACGGCATTGGCGGTGTAACAGTAGACGGAACCGTATCGGACATCCAAATGACTACCGACAAACGGGGCAACGTGAATTGTAACTTCAGCATCCAGGGTATCGGCATTTCCGCCCAGATATTCCTTACGCTGACCGATGGCGGGAACAACGCAACCGTAACCATCAGCCCGAACTTCAACTCCAACACCATGACTTTGAGCGGGAACCTGGTTCCGCTGGAACAATCCAACATATTCAAGGGACGTTCCTGGTAAAACCCTTATATAAATATATATATTCCCACTCCGCCACAAATCACACTAAAAAGTGTACATTTGTAGCGGAGTTTTTTATATACCAATGTCATGAGAGAATTTATCATTGCAGACAATCAAGATATCACCAAAGCAGGCATGATGTTCCTATTGGGCAGACAGAAAGACACCTCCCTGCTGCTGGAAGCCGACAACAAGGCAGAACTGATACAGCAACTACGCCTGCATCCCACCGCCGTTGTCATTCTGGACTATACCCTTTTTGATTTTTCGGGAGCTGAAGAGCTAATGGTACTTCACGAACGCTTCAAGGAAGCCGATTGGCTACTCTTTTCCGACGAATTGAGCCTACCGTTCCTGCGCCAGGTATTGTTCAGCAGCATGGCATTCGGCGTAGCGCTGAAGGATAATTCCAAAGAAGAGATACTGACCGCACTACAATGCGCCTCACGCAAGGAGCGATTCATCTGTAATCACGTCAGTAACCTGCTGCTCGCAGGCAACGGTTCCTCCTCCCCCACTCATCCTACCATCAAAGATGATTTACTGACTACTGCCGAACGGAGCATCCTAAAAGAGATAGCCCTGGGGAAAACAACCAAAGAAATAGCTGCCGAACGAAACCTCAGCTTCCATACGGTAAACAGCCACCGGAAGAATATCTTCCGGAAACTGGGTGTAAACAATGCGCACGAAGCCACCAAATATGCCATGAAGGCAGGCATCGTAGACTTGGTGGAATATTATATATAAATCTCCCCGCTCCCGACACACAGCCGGGCATCAGCATCATACACCACTCCGAACTGGCCCGGAGCAATGCCTTGCAGCTTTTCTTCCGAAACAATGCGGTAACCCTCCGCCTCCTTTTGCAACCTGCCTTTGACAAACTCCGGCGTATGGCGTATCTTGAAAGTCACCTCCACCTCTTCCTGCGCTCCCTTCCAGGGATTATCCGTAATGAAATGAAAATCGTACATACGGAATTCATAGCCGTATTGCAATGCCGTATCACATCCGCGGGACACGTAAATCACATTCTCCTCCACATCCTTGCGGACAACAAACCACGGTCCTCCACCCAACCCCAATCCTTTACGCTGGCCGATGGTATGAAACCAATAGCCCCGATGCTTGCCCAACTTTCTACCCGTTTCCAACTCCACAATATCCCCTTCCCTTTCGCCAAGGAAACGGCGCACAAAATCATTATAATCAATCTTTCCCAGAAAGCAGATGCCCTGACTGTCACGACGTCTGGCGCTGGGCAATCCGGCACGCAGGGCTATGTCACGAACCTCATTCTTCATCAGTCTGCCCAATGGAAACATCAGTTTGGAAACTTGCAGATAATCTATCTGTGCCAGAAAGTCGGTCTGGTCTTTCACGGAATCGGCAGCGGTACCGAGCCATGTCTTTCCATCCCTCAACACCGTAGTGGCGTAGTGCCCGGTTGCCGTGACATCGAAATCCTTCCCCACACGTTGCTCAAAGCACCCGAACTTTATCAGCTTGTTGCACATCACATCCGGATTGGGAGTCAAGCCACGTCTTATTTTATCAATGGCATAAGCCGCCACCTGGTCCCAATACTCCCGGTGCAGGTCCACTACTTCCAACGATAATCCATAACGCCGGGCAATGGCAGAAGCCATCTCCATATCCTCTTCCGCAGAGCAGTCCATATAATCGGCATCGTCCCTCCCTATTTTGATATAAAATAGAGAAGGACGGTAACCTTGTTCGCAAAGGAGATGTACCACCACGGAGCTGTCTACACCTCCCGACAATAATACAGCAATATTCATTCTATCGTATACTGTTATTCTTTTAAATTCTGTCAAATGCCTGGGACAAGTCGTCCAGCAAATCATCGATATGTTCTGTCCCGATGGAGAGGCGGACCGTGCCCGGTTTGATGCCTTGTTCTTCCAATTCCCGTGCACTCAATTGGGAATGGGTAGTGGTGGCAGGATGGATAACCAGGGATTTCACATCAGCCACATTGGCAAGCAACGAGAATATCTGTAAACTGTCAATAAACGTCTGCGCTTCCTTCACACCGCCCCGCACCTCAAACGTAAAGATAGAACCGCCTCCATTCGGAAAGTATTTCCCGTAAAGCGCGTGGTCAGGATGCTCGGGCAGGGACGGGTGGTTCACGGCAACCACTTTGGGATGCTTCTTCAAGAATTCAACCACTTTCAAGGCATTCTCCACATGACGTTCCACGCGAAGCGACAACGTCTCCAATCCTTGCAACAGAATGAAAGCATTGAAAGGACTGATTGTGGCACCGGTATCACGCAACAATACGGCACGGATACGGATGGCATAGGCAGCAGGACCGGCAGCGTCGACGAAACGTACTCCATGATAACTCGGGTCCGGTTCCGTCAGTTGGGGAAACTTCCCCGAGGCCACCCAGTCGAACTTGCCGCTATCTACAATAACACCACCCAAGGACGTACCATGCCCTCCGATGAACTTCGTTGCCGAATGGACTACAATATCTGCCCCATGCTCTATGGGACGAATCAAGTAAGGAGTACCGAAGGTGTTATCTATAATCAGAGGAATCCGGTGACGGTGTGCTATTTCAGCAACGGCATCAATGTCAATGATGTTGCAATTCGGATTTCCCAGCGTTTCAATGAATACTGCCTTGGTATTCTCCTGAATCGCTTTCTCGAAATTGTCCAGATTGCCCGGGTCCACAAAAGTAGTGGTAACCCCGTAGACAGGCAATGTGTGGGCCAGCAGATTATACGTTCCACCGTAGATGGTCTTAGCTGCCACGATATGGTCGCCTGCACGGGTGATATTCTCAAAGGCATAAGTGATGGCTGCCGCACCCGAGGCTACGGCCAATCCGGCAACACCGCCTTCCAGAGCCGCCACACGTTTCTCGAACACATCCTGGGTGGAATTCGTCAACCGCCCGTAAATATTCCCCGGGTCCTGCAAGCCAAAGCGGGCTGCCGCATGGGCCGAATTACGGAATACATACGAAGTTGTCTGATAGATAGGTACGGCGCGGGCATCAGTTGCCGGGTCGGGTTGTTCTTGTCCAACGTGAAGTTGTAGAGTCTCAAAGTGCAATTTCTTTGTTTCCATTGTCGTTTGTATTTTAGGTGAATAAACCGTTTCTCATTCGGATGTTGCAAAGATAGAGCGATAAGCCGGGGCAGACAATGACACAGATTAGGGAATTTTATACCACAATTGTGGTAGATAAGCAAGCTATTTTCTATCTTTAGATAAGATAGACTGCATTTCGGCAAAACTTTTTCATGCAAGCATGAAAGTTCTGCACTCAATTTGCACTATCTTTGCCCCCATGAAAGCAAGAAATATACTGATACTCATATTGGGAACCCTGATTCTTCCCATTTATCTGACTTCCTGCGGGGTGGACCGCTGGAAAGAGTATGCCGGACAGACCCAGACAGACCGCTGGATTGACGATACCATGCGTGTGTGGTACTATTGGGTAGACGCTATCCCCCATACCAACGACTTGAACTATTTTCAAGCCCCTTTCACTTTCTTTGCCTCGCTCAAATCCGAAGAAGACAAATTCTCCACCATCGACAGTCTGGTCAGCATCACCACTACCCGCAGCATCCCCTATACGGATTACAGCTACGGATTCCAGTTCACTACCAACCAGATAGAAGTAGAAGGAGAAGAGAATGCCATTGTTGCACAGATTCTTTACGTTGCCGACGGAAGCCCGGCCTCGGAAATCGGGCTAAAACGGGGTGACTGGATTATGAAGATGGACGGGAACTTTATTACTGAACAGAATTATAAGAAACTGTATGGAAGTAGTGCCATGGAACTTACAGTAGGTTATTACGACGTGGAGAAAAATGCCATCGTTGCTTACGACAAACCCAGACAGATAGCATCGGCGCGTCCCGTCAACGACAACCCGGTGCACTATAAGAATGTATATACATCAGGCAGCAAGAAAATAGGTTATCTGGTCTACAACCACTTCAGTTCCGGCCCCACGGACAACAGTAATGAATATGACAACGACCTGCGCAGCGCATTCCAATATTTCGCATCACAGCAAGTCAACGAATTCATCCTTGACTTGCGCTACAACAACGGTGGATTACTGAGTTGCGCAGAATTGCTGTGTACCATGCTTGCACCTTCCTCCGCCTTGGGACAAGAGTTGGGGTACCTGGAATTCAACAACCGCTTCAATCCGCAGATAGTACCGTTCACCCTGAATTCCGGACTCATCGGAAACGGAGCAAACCTAAACCTGAATACTCTCTACGTACTTACCAGCAGCCAGACTGCCTCCGCCTCCGAAATGGTGATTAACTGCCTCGACCCGTATATGGATGTTGTCATAATCGGCGGTACTACCGTAGGCAAGAATGTAGGTTCCAGGAATTTCTCCAGCCCCGAACTGATGATAACGATGAATCCCATCGTCTGCAAGATATACAATTCGGAAGGGAAATCTGATTATGAATCCGGATTCCAACCGGCCTACTCGGGATATGTAGTGAATGAGATGAGCGACATGTCACGTTTCCTGCCCTTTGGAGATACCAACGAAGCCTTATTGAGCACTGCACTCGGCGCCATCGACGGAAGCATACAACCGCCCGCACAAGAAGATACCCGTTCTTTAAGAGTGACCACTCTCGCAAACTCCATTGAACGTCGGGCAAGCCATGCCGTACGCATCAAATAAAAAGACAAATAGGATGAAACTAAACAGAAGAGTTACAATCATCACCCGATTTTCGGGAATCATGTTCAGCCTGCTGTTGCTCGGCGGACTGGCAGCTTGCAGCGATGATAACAATGGCAGTGATACGCCAGAACCGGAGCCGTCAACCTACCCCACCACTCCTTTCTCCAAAATCGAACTCAAAGAAGTGATAGAGAGCGATGCGCAACCGGTTACTGCCACCCACACCTACCTTTACAACAGTGCAGGCAGGCTGACCAGCTACACCGGCAAACAGAGCTTTACAGCAGGAGACGAACTCTTCGAGATAGAGAATACCACTACTGTCGAATACAAGGACCATCAAGCCGTGATAACCGACGAAGCAGGTACAGTATCAACCTACACGCTGAATGACAAAGGTTATGCCACCACTTGTACCAGTCAGGATATGGCAGGAAATACCCGTACTTACACCTTCTCCTACCTCATCAACACCGAAGACAAATACTATCTGGAAAACATCACAGAAAAGCTGGACGACGGAAAAGAATACTCATTCATTACAATAGACTACAGCAACTTCCGGGCATTGCGCATACAGCAAAAGGTTGACACTTTTGAGCACAACAGTACGGCTACCACACCATCAGACAATGAAATTGCAAATATCTCCGAAATACCAAGCCTATTCATTACGGACATGTATCCGCTTTCCATGCATGCGGTTGCCATATACGGGAAGATATTGGGAGAACCTGCAAACTATCTGATTACCCAACTCATCCCGGACAGCAACGGAGAAAGTGAAGAGACCACCACCTATACTTATACGTTAGATAACCGGGGTATCGTCACTTCCTGCCATGCAGTCGTCAGGCATATAAGGAACGGCTACGAGCAGGACTACACACGCACCGTGAACTATACCATCGAATAATAAGTTACTTACTTCTTAAAGAACTTGTCGAAGAAAAGGACGTGATAGTCTATGGAGTTGTTCCAATACGTTCCGGTATGTCCACCGGGACGGGTGATGAAGTCATGGTCTATCTTCCTTGCCAGCAGCCGGTTGTGCAAGTCCTTGTTCACTTCAAGAAAGAAATCGGCCTCACCGCAGTCGATGATTAGCGCCAAGTCTCCATTTACAATCTTATCCAGCTGGTTGACCACCGTATGCGCATCCCAAGATGCCTTGTTGGCAGCAAACTCTCCCAACTGCTTGTTCATTTCCCAATTCTGGGGGAACGGCCGTATATCCACTCCTCCACTCATACTGCCCGCTGCACCGAACACATCCTTATGACGGATAGCACTCCACAAAGCACCGTGGCCGCCCATACTCAATCCACTGATGGCACGCGCCTTTCTATCGGGAATGGTAGCATAGTTCCCGTCTGTATACTTCACCAATTCCGAGGTGACAAAAGTCTCATAACGGTAGGCAGGATTCTCCGGACTGTCCCAATACCAACTGTTCTTGCCGTCCGGACATACAAATATGATTCCTTTCTCATCTGCCATCTGCGGCAATTCCGGCTTCAGCTGCACCCAGCTCCGCGCATTGCCGCCATAACCGTGCAACAGATAAACCACCGGACAAGCCTGCTTGCCGATAGCCTTATCAGGCAATACATACACAACTTTTACATCCTTATTCATGGCTGCACTTCTTACCAACACCGTGTCTACACGTGCCGCCTGCAACATCACGGCAGACAGACACCACAAAAGCCCCAAGGCAATAATTCTTTTTTTCATCTATTTATTGTTTATTTTTTCTAACGGATGGCAATATTAACAATAAATACTGAAAAATCATTATCTTTGCCTCACAAACTATTCAAAATCCACTATGGAGTTTATTATCATTCTACTTTTACTTATTCTGAACGGCATTTTTGCCATGTATGAAATCGCTTTAGTCTCCTCAAGTAAAGCACGCCTTGAAACTCTTGTCGGAAAAGGGAACAAAAGAGCCAAAGGAGTATTGAAACAACTGGAAGAACCCGAAAAATTCCTCTCCACCATCCAAATCGGTATTACTCTTATCGGTATCGTATCCGGTGCCTATGGTGGTGCCACCATCGCTGATGACGTAGAACCGCTGTTCGCCCTCATTCCGGGAGTAGCCGCCTATGCCAAGACTCTCGCCATGATTACCGTAGTAGCCATCATCACCTATCTGTCGCTCATCATAGGCGAACTGGTGCCCAAGTCCATCGCCTTGAACAACCCGGAACGATGGGCCACCATGCTCAGCCCCTTCATGATTGTGCTGACCAAGATTTCCTATCCGTTTGTATGCCTGCTGAGCGCTTCCACCAAACTGATGAACAAACTCATCGGACTGAACAGCGGCGAAGAACGCCAAATGACACAAGACGAACTGAAGATGATTCTGCACCAAAGCTCGGAACAAGGCGTCATCGACAAAGACGAAACGGAAATGTTGCGTGACGTGTTCCGCTTCTCGGACAAAAGAGCGAATGACCTGATGACCTATCGCCGCGACATCGTCGTGCTCCATCCCACAGACACACCGGAAGAGGTGCTGCGTATCATCCACGAAGAACACTTCAGCAAATATCTCCTGGTGGAGCGGGGAAAGGACGAGATTATCGGTGTGGTTTCCGTAAAGGACATCATCTTGATGATGGGCGGCGAACAACCCTTCAACTTACGTAGTATTGCACGCCCTGCTTTGTTTATTCCGGAAAGTTTGTATGCAAAGAAAGTTTTAGAGCTGTTTAAGAAGAACAAAAACAAGTTCGGAGTTGTTGTAGACGAGTATGGAAATACAGAAGGTATCATCACCCTGCACGATTTGACGGAAAGTATCTTCGGAGACATCCTCGAAGAGAATGAAACGGAAGAAGAGGAAATCGTTGTTCGTCAAGACGGTTCCATGCTGGTGGAAGCTTCCATGAATCTGGATGACTTTATGGAGGCGATGGGCATTATGAACTATGATGACCTGAAAGAAGAAGACTTCACCACCTTGAGCGGTCTTGCCATGTTCTTGATAGGACGGGTGCCGAAAGCCGGAGACTTGTTCAGCTACAAAAACCTGGACTTCGAAGTGGTGGATATGGACCGCGGACGGGTGGACAAGCTGCTCGTCATCAAGAAAGAAGAAGATGAATAACAAACGCTATTGCGTCTTTATAATTAACTTAAACCATTAAAGCAATGAAAAAAGTAATGATGATTGCAGCCCTTGCCGCTGCATTGGTATCCTGCCAATCAAAAGGAACTCAGAACAATGACGCCGTCGCCATGGACGAAAGTGTAATGGCTGTTACCGGCAATGACTCGTCTGCCGTAGCCGTATACGAAGGAATCCTTCCCGCCGCCGACGGTCCGGGCATCCAGTATGTATTGAGCGTAGACAGTGTAGGTCCCGACGGAGAAAGCGGCTACACGCTGGTAACAACTTATCTGGATGCCGAAGGCCCCGGAAAGAACAAGAGCTTTACTTCCAAAGGAAAGAAAGAAGTTATCCAGAAAGACGTCGACAACAAGAAGAAAACAGCCATCAAGCTGACCCCGAACGACGGGGACACTCCGGTGTACTTCGTAGTAGTGAACGACACAACCCTGCGCCTTGTCAACGACAGCCTGCAGGAAGCAGTGAGTGACTTGAATTATGACATCATCCAGGTGAAATAGTCCATCCATACTTATAAGAAAGAACGGTACAGCCGGAATTACTGAATTCAGTGGTTCCGGCTGCTGTTTTTTCAATGAGGGGGCATTTCAAACAAGAGAACAGAAGGCTATATCAAAAAGTTAGTGCTATCTTTGTCGCTTCATCAAAGTATATATAAACATGAAACATTCTTCCGAGAAACCTTTAGCACCTGCCAACTACTCACGCTGTTTCAACAACCAATGCCCGAAAGCCGACAACTGCCTGCATCGCTTAGCCGCCCTTCGCGATACCCCCGAGTACCCGTCCATCCGCATCATCAATCCACTGTGTATTCCAGAGGATAGCAGCCAATGCGCCTATTTTCAATCGACACAAAAGATACATGTCGCGTGGGGAATCAGCCACTTGCTCGATGAAGTTCCCTACAAGAATCTCCAACCTCTGAAAAGCCAGTTGATAGCCCATTTCGGCCGCGGAAAATACTACCGCTTCTACCGGGAAGAATCTTACCTTTCCCCCGAAGACCAGAACTATATCCGCAGAACTTTCCACCAATACAACATTCCGGGAGAACCGGCTTTCGACTCTTACAGCGAGGAATACAAATGGTAGAAAGGTAATCTTCAGCCCCCTTTTCATATCATTTTATCACTGAAAATATAGATAACACTTTAGTTCACAACGGTGAACACTTTGTTACAACAGTAAGAAACAAAGTGTTCACATACTATGAAACAAACTGTTTTCTTTAACGGAACAAACTGTTTCCTACTAATGAAACAAACTGTTCTCCATATTGAAACAAACCGTTCTCCTTAGGGAAACAGACGGATTCCCTTTTGAAGCCCTACAAGGGGAATAATTATCGCCTGCGAAAATATAGGAGGAAATACAGCGACATAGTGCGATACCTATTCTCTGCAAAACGGGTGAACGTGTTCGGGAGGATATTGCAGCAACACGGGATGAGGTAAAGGAAAGAGAGGGGGAGATGGTATATTGTGTGGTAAAAGTGGAGAGGTAGAAAAGACGGAAAGGATTACAGTTGAAATAAATTCTTTTTCTTAACTTTGTGAAATAGAAACATCGAATATGACGATGAAGAAAATAAAAAGATGAAAACAACACTATCTATAAATCAACCGTTCAAGGATTGGGTAAACCACCTAAAACAAGACATTCGTAGTGCACAGATTAAAGCGGCTGTACGCGTGAACAGCGAACTGCTTCACCTTTACTGGCAACTGGGGGCAGAAATTATAGAACGGCAGAAAGAAATGACTTGGGGAAGCGGATTTCTCGAAGAGTTGAGTCGTGAGCTGATGGCAGAATTTCCTGATATGAAAGGGTTCTCATATAGAAACATACGCAGTATAAAGCAGTGGTATCTATTTTATAATGAGCCATATACAATTTGGCAACAAGTTGTTTCCAAATTAGGTGAAGAGAAATTTTTCTCCATCCCTTGGGGGCATCATCTCTATATCATCTCCCAATGCAAGGAAGTGAACTTATTCGGAGAAAGACAGTTAAACAATAAAACCGGAAACATATATGGCCGATAATTATCTTGAAAATCAGTACGAGCAATACCGGGCACGCAAAGCAGCTTGGGAGAAAGCGAAAAAATCCGGTAAGGCACAAACGCTACATAAGCCGACACTTCCCCTCAAAAAAGGCGGAAAGAAAGTTTTCGTGACCGGAGGTGCCGGGGGTATTGGCAAAGCCATTGTAGAAGCCTTCTGCAAGCTTAATTACCAAGTAGCCTTTTGTGACAAGAATGAACTGGAAGGACAACAAACCGCCCAAGCCACCGGAGCACAATTCTATCCCGTCGACCTAAACAGCAAAGAAGCATTGGAACTTTGCCTGCAAAATATTTTCAAGGAATGGGGGGATATTGACATCATTATAAACAATGCCGGCATCAGTGAATTCTCTCCCATCACAGAAACGAGTGTGGAGACGTTCGATAAAATATTGTCTGTGAATTTACGTCCGGTGTTCATTACTTCACATGCGTTGGCAGTACACCGCAAAAGTCAAAACAGCACGAATACCTACGGAAGAATCATTAATCTCTGTTCTACCCGCTATCTGATGAGTGAACCGGGCAGTGAAGGATATGCAGCTTCCAAAGGAGGTATCTATTCATTGACGCATGCGTTGGCTTTATCGCTTGCAGAGTGGCACATCACGGTCAACTCCATCTCTCCGGGCTGGATTCAGACACACGATTATGAACAATTACGGGCAGAAGACCATTCACAACATCCCTCCGGACGGGTTGGCAAACCGGAAGATATTGCCCGTATGTGCCTATTCCTATGTCAAGACGAGAACGACTTCATCAATGGCGAAAACATCACCATTGACGGAGGCATGACCAAAAAGATGATTTATCGGGAATAGCCCTTTTATAAAACAATCTGTCCAACATAATAATGATAGGCTTATGAACATGAAAAAGTCTTTTATAGGAATCCTGGCAGCAACCATCATCCTCAGCGGATGCGGCACAAGCCAGATGGCTGCAGGCGACCCTAACGCAGTGCTTGCAGGAGCTGCCATCGGAAGCAATGTAGGCGGTGCCATCGGCGGGCTGATAGGTGACAGTAACGGAGGCTGGCGAGGAGGATACCGGGGTTCCGCCATAGGCACCATCATCGGGACCATTGCGGGAGCTGCCATTGCCAATGCAGCCACAGCCCCCCAAAAGCAGGAGGAGTACAGCTACCGGATAGAAAGGACACAGCCCTATCCCCCGCAATCCGGAAGACAGCCGCAAGCATCGGCCATCGACCACTTGAGGATACGGAATATACGTTTCATTGACGACAACCGCAACCACGTCATCAATTCGGGCGAAAACTGTAAAGTGATTTTTGAAATCATGAACGAAGGAAACAAAACAGCCTACAACGTAGTGCCGGTGGTGGTGGAAACCACGGGCATGAAGCGTATTTACATATCGCCGTCGGTCATGATAGAGCAAATAACTCCGCGCAACGGTGTGAAATACACCGCCAACATCAGTGCCGGAGAACGGATAAAGACGGGTAACGTCACCATACGCATAGCCATAGCCGACGAGTACGGAGACGAATATGACTGGCAGGAGTTTTCGTTGCCCACACAACGGTAGAACAATGTCTTAACAGTAGTTTTTAAAAAGAAATGGAACAACAGCAATCTTCTTTCAAAGAAAAAGAACGCATAGAATTACGGGAACCCCGACGCTTTAAAGTCACCATCTACAATGATGACTTCACCACCATGGAGTTTGTGGTAAAAGTACTCACCACCGTCTTTTACAAATCATCGGTAGAAGCGGAAACACTGATGCTGCAGGTGCACAAGAGCAACTCCGCGGTAGTGGGCATCTACTCATACGACATCGCCCACTCCAAAGTACAGAAAGCCACCCGCATGGCACGCAATGAAGGTTTCCCCCTCCGGCTCACCGTCACCCCGGAGGAAGAAGAATAAGAAGAAAGAAACAATATGGATATAAAAAATACGATATTCGTAAACCAAGCATTCGCTTCCGCACAAAGAAAGGCCGAGTCTTACCGGCACGAGTTCATCATGCCCGAACATCTGCTGAGCGCCATTATAGAGCAGGAACCCTTTATCCACACCCTGCAAGATACCTTCTACAATTATGTGGAGCTCAGCATCTCGCTGGAAAACTATCTGACGGAAGAAGTGGACACTGTCCCCGACAATGTGGAATACGAGTTGGGACTTTCCGTCCAGCTCAGCTCACTCCTGCAACATGCCTATACGGTGACAGAGTATTCCAGCGCCGAAGAGCTGGATGTTCCTCATCTGATACAAGGCTTGCTGCAACTGGAAGATTCCTGGGCATGCCATTTCCTGAAGGAAGCAGTCGGCGGCGACCTGCCCGAATTCCTCAGCCTGCTCATCACCCACTACGAAGAAGCGGAGCTGGCAGAAGAAGCAGGCGGTACGCCATCTCCCGATGAACAAGAGAAAACAGAACCGTGGCGTAACTACGTGACCTGCCTCAACGACCATCTGGCAGGCCACAACCCGCTTATCGGCAGGGAGATGGAGTTGGAGCGAACCATACAAGTGCTCTGCCGCAAAGAAAAGAACAACCCGTTGCATGTGGGCGAACCCGGTGTAGGCAAAACAGCCCTTGCCTATGGGCTTGCCGCCCGTATCGAAGCGGGCAACGTCCCCGAACGGCTTGCCGGCTTCCGCATTTATGAGCTGGACTTGGGCAGTCTACTGGCAGGCACACAATATCGCGGCGATTTCGAGAAGCGGCTGAAAAGTATCATGGAAGGCATCGGTCGTGAGGGAAATGCCATCGTCTACATCGACGAGATACACAACCTGATAGGCGCCGGACGCACGGGTGAAGGCTCCATGGATGCCTCCAACATGCTGAAACCCTATCTGGAAACCGGGGTAATACGTTTCATCGGCTCTACCACCTACGACGAGTACAACCGCTACTTCGCACGCAGCAAGGGACTGGTACGCCGCTTCCAGCAGATAGACATACTGGAACCGAACATTGAAGAAGCCATACATATCGTAGAAGGCCTGAAAGAGAAATACGAAACCTACCACGGCGTCACCTACGAGCCCGACGTCATCCCCTATGCCGTAAAGGCAAGCGCCCGCTACATCAGCGACCGTTTCCTGCCCGACAAAGCCATCGACCTGGTGGACGAAGCAGGAGCTTACCGGGAAATACATCCCACAGACTCCGGAGAACAGACCGTGGACAAGGCACTGATAACCGACATACTGGCACGTACCTGCAAAGTCAATGCCCTCGCCATGAAAGAGGACGACACCACCGCCTTGGAAAGCCTGCACGAACGCATCAGCTCCCGCATCTACGGGCAGGAAGAAGCCGTCCGTCAGGTGGTGGAAGCTGTGCAAATGTCCAAAGCCGGACTGCTGGACGAAAACAAACCGCTGGCAAGCCTGCTCTTTGTAGGCCCCACCGGAGTAGGAAAGACCGAAGTTGCCAAAGTGCTCGCCGCCGAGCTGGGCATCGCCCTGCAACGTTTTGACATGAGCGAATATACCGAAAAGCATACCGTAGCCAAACTGATTGGCTCGCCTGCCGGCTACGTGGGTTACGAGGACGGCGGCCTGCTGACCGACGCCATACGCAAGACTCCAAACTGCGTACTATTGCTCGATGAAATAGAAAAAGCGCATCCCGACGTATTCAACATCCTGCTGCAAGTAATGGACTATGCCGTACTGACCGACAACAAAGGACGGAAAGCCGACTGCCGACACGTGGTCCTCATCATGACCTCCAATGCCGGAGCACAATATGCCCGCCAAGCGTCCATCGGCTTCAACAGTCAGGTCACCGCCGGAGAAGCCATGCTGAAACAAGTCAAGAAAACCTTTAAGCCCGAATTCATCAACCGCCTCTCTGCCACGGTGGTCTTTCATGACATGGACCGCCCGATGGCATCACTTATCCTCGACAAGAAACTCGGAGAACTAGGCAGCAAGCTGTCTTCCCGCCAGGTGGAAATGGTATTGAGCCAGGAAGCACACGAATGGCTGCTCCAACGGGGTTTTATTCCCGAATACGGCGCCCGGGAGATGGACCGCGTGATAGCCGCCCACTTGAAACCCTTGCTGATGCGCGAAATTCTGTTCGGTACATTGAAGGCAGGAGGAAAAGTCCGCGTGCAAGTGGAAAACGGAGCATTGAAACTACAACCCGCAACCGAATAACGATATGGTCTTTCAACTGACGGATAAACTTGCTTTCCCCGACCCTCACTACGGCGACCCCGACGGGTTGCTCGCTGTGGGCGGTGACCTATCCATTGACCGCCTCATCCTGGCGTACTCCAACGGCATCTTCCCCTGGTACGCATTTCGGGAAGAACTGATACAATGGTGGTGCCCGATGGACCGTTTCGTCATCTTTCCGGACGAAATCCATATCTCCCACTCCATGCGTACGCTCATCAACAAAGGAAAGTACGAAATCACCTTCAACGAAGCTTTCCAAGACATCATACAAACCTGCGGAGAATTGCGGATGGAACAAGAAGGAGCCTGGCTCGGAACGAAGATGATGGAAGCCTATACGCACCTGCACGAACAAGGATTCGCCGCCAGCGTGGAAGTATGGGAAGAAGAGCAATTGGTAGGTGGGCTGTACGGAGTGACCCTGGGACGTTGTTTCTTTGGAGAGAGCATGTTCTCACTTGTTCCCAGCGCCTCGAAGCTGGCCCTCATCCATCTGGCCCAATTCTTCAGGGAACATGGAGGCGTCATGATAGATTGCCAGTTCGAAACCCCTCACCTCAAAACAATGGGAGGCAGGCACATCAGTTACGACGAATATATGACATACATCGAACAAGACTGCCGCTTCTAAAAGTAAAAAGGAATAACGAGGGGCTCAGAACTATCCGCGCCTAAATATAGCATAATGAAAGTACTCATATACTTTTGACACTCTCCCATTCTATTTGAAGGCCGGAGCAGGAAGATGCATACCTGCCATCGTCAATTGGTTGTCCTTGGCATATTGGAGGAAATACTTGCGTGCTTTCACGGCAGCTTCCTTATCCATATCATAGGAAGCGCAGTATTCCGGATGCTCCAACTGAAGGGCCGCACCATGGATGAGGTCACCAATCACCAGTAACTTGCCACTCTGGAAAACCGTATGACCGGGAGTATGACCGACTGCCTCCATGGCAACCACATTACCCGGCAAGGTATCGCCAAACTCAAACAGATGCAGCCGTTCCTTATAGGCATCCATCGTCTTTACGACCTGCGCCTTCCTTTCGGCAGGCATTGCCATCCAGGCATCATATTCCACTTTTGATGCGTACACTTCGGCATTCGGGAAGACTACACTGTCTCCCTTCATCATTCCACCGATATGGTCGCCATGGAAATGGGTAAGATACAGATATCCAATATCTGCCGGAGAGATACCCAAAGATTGTAATCCGGGCAACAGACGACTGCCGGGAGCTCCCATTCCCGTATCAAAAAGGATACGGATACCATTCGTATCTACCAGGAAGGTGCTCATGGAAGAAGGAATACCGCCTTGAAGCGACAAACTTTCCATCAATTCATCGCTTGCATCCGGGAAAATCGTTCTCGGCATCAAATGCTCACCAGCATTATCCTGAATCCAAGTGACCTGCACTCCCTCCAGTTGCAAGGTCTTTACGCCACTGCATGTTACACCGACACTATCCATACTTACATCTTCATTTGTTTGTTTCTTTGTCCTGCTGCCGCAACCCGCCATCAGCAATGCTGCTGACACAACAACCAGGCACGTCCATGTCTTGTTTTTCATCGGTACAGAGTTTTTTATCCATAAATATTGAAGTTCGCACAAATATAGGCAAATAAAATCATTCGGCACACGGATGTCTGAACCAAAAACGGCTGCCGACTCCCAATTCCGACTCAGCACCGATAGTCCCGCCAAGATGCTCAATGATACTTTTACAGATGGACAAGCCTAAACCCGTGCCCTTCGCAAAGGTATTAAGCTTTACAAAGCGGTCGAACACAGTAGCCACGGCATCCGGAGCAATACCCATACCGGTGTCCGTCACAGAAAACTCTATCTGACCGGTACCTTCCACCGGATGATATTCCAAAAGGATCTGCCCTTCACTGGTGAACTTCAAAGCGTTGTTTATAAAATTGGTGACCACCTGCATCAGACGTTTCTTGTCGGTATAGATACGGTAATCGGGCAAGTCGGGAGCCAACAGAACCGGTACAGCCTTGTCTTCCTTTATATCATAGTTGCGCATCACGTCCTTACAGAAGTCACTGACATCCACATACCCCATATTATAATCAAGTGTTCCCGCTTCTATCTTTGCCAAATCCAGAATGTCGGATATCAGTTGCAAGAGCAGTTCCGTATTCTCCTGCATGATGGCAAGGTATTCCTGGCGTTCTTCCCTATCGTCCAGTTCGGCAATGATGCTTGCAAAACCGACAATGGAATTGAGCGGAGTACGGATTTCATGACTCATATTGGCCAGGAAAGCAGACTTCAAGCGGTCCAGATGTTCTGCCTTATCCTTGGCGACCCGCAATTCCTCCTCTATCTTTTTCTGATGGTCGATATCCACACTGGTAATGACATGCGCCATCTGCCCGTCCACCCAAGCAAAGGCTGCACTGAACACGCGAAACCAACACTTGTCAAATGGCCGTTGATAATCCCACGAATAGACTTTGGTGGGGTGTCCGTTTTCATCTATCAAATGCCTCTTTGGGCAGAACTCACACTCCCCCGTCTTGTCCGAGTAGAGGGCCTCCCAGCATTTTTTCCCCCAGAAATGCTCGATACCGCCATATGGTTCCACCATAGACCTATTGGCATACAACATATCGTGGGAATCGAAAGAGTTGACGTAAATATCAACGCCCATATTATTCATGATACTGCCTAATGTATTGCTGGCCCTCACTTCCCTTTCCTTATATTCCCTGACCGCAATTTCCTTAGAGAACGAGCCCAGCAAGAGATGAATGATTTGCAACTCCTCTTCCGTGAGATAGGTCTCTTCCTCCCTGCCTGCAAAACCTATGAATCCGATGATTTTACCCTCAGTATCTTCAAAATGCCTGATTAACAAAGAATCCTCACCGTAGAAATCAAGAATGTCAATATCGTCCCATGAAGCATCCGCATTTCTGTTTCCATAGAAAGGTTTATCCCGAGCTTTCATAGCATCGACATGCTCCTTTTTTCAACTCTCCCATATCGAAACGGGGTTTCATAGTCCCACCTTCATTTCCAATCGTTTCTTTCAATAAGAAATAACGGAATCCGTCAGTCTGATAGATAAACCCTTTCGTAAAGTCATAGTAGTTGCAGAAATCGGTCAACGATTCAATAACTTTCCTTTCATTGGGTTCATTGCTATTCAACCGTTCTAAAAAATGAAGCAAGAATATGTTTAATTTCTCTTTGTTTTTGCCCATATAATCTTTTGAAAAACTTTAAGGCGCTAATATACAACTTTTTAAAGAGAAATAAGTTTCTTTTATATATCCAGGAAGTTTAAAAAACAACCATTCCCCAATAAAACAAAAAAGGCAATAACTTAATTTATTTTACAAGTATCACTAAGGCAAAAGCTCTTCATCCGTATTCATACGACAGCATAACATCTAAAGTATACAAAAAGAAGTCTATGGAAGAAGAAAATATCCGAGACAGATTAATAGTCATTTTTTAAGGATAACAGAGTTGCCAATTTATCAAAAACAAAGTTAATTCACACATATATACATATTTGTATAAACGGAGAATAAGTAAAACTTTCCCAAAGATGTTTTTTTCTTCATAAGCGCTACAACCTATATACAACGAAATAAAGATTTGCAGTACAAACGGTCTGTTATGAGAGAAATATAGTATCTTTGCAACATGATGTTGCACCGTTTTACTACTTCCATAACCGACATTCCGCTTCCGGAAAGGTTCACCTATCCTTTCTGCTATACTCCGCACCCATTATGTATATTGGCAGCCAAAGAAGTACAAAGCTATCTTACCCGACAAACTGCATGGAAGGACGAACTGCGCCAAGGCAAAATGTTCGGGGTACTGATTGTACAAACCGAGCATGGAGAAACCGGATATTTAGCTGCATTCTCAGGCATATTGGCCGGAAAGAACCTACATCCCTTTTTTGTTCCTCCCGTATATGACTTGCTACAGCCACAAGGCTTTTTCAAGATAGAAGAAGAGAACATCTCTTCCATCAACCGCAACATCCGGCAACTGGAAAATGACAAAGCATATGCCGCCTTATCAGCAGAGCTTGCCCGGACCATTCAGTCAGCAGAAAACATACTGGCAACAGCCAAAGCACAGTTGAAAGAAGCCAAAACAGCCAGAGAACAGCGCAGAAAAGAAAAAGAACTCAATGCGCAGGAAGAAGCCGAACTGATACGGGAAAGCCAGTTCCAAAAGGCAGAATATAAACGCCTGGAACGTTCATGGAAAGCAAGGATTACCACACTGCAAACGCAGACAGAAGACTGGGAAAGACGGATTTCAGCATTGAAGTCTGAACGTAAAACCCGCTCTGCAGCATTGCAGCAAAAGCTATTCGAACAGTTCGGGATGCTGAATTACCGGGGAGAAGTCAAGAATCTCTGTGAGATATTCGGGCAGACCGTGCACAAGACACCTCCTGCCGGCGCAGGTGAATGTGCGGCCCCCAAACTGCTGCAACAAGCTTATCTGCACGGATGGAAACCTATTGCCATGGCCGAGTTCTGGTGGGGTGATTCCCCCAAGACAGAGATACGCCATCACGGCCACTATTATCCGGCTTGCAAAGGAAAGTGCGAACCTATACTGCAACACATGCTGCAAGGTCTACAAGTAGAGGAAAACCCCATGTTGAAAAGAATGCAGGTACCCTCCCAAAATTTGGAGATTGTTTATGAGGACCCATGGCTTTCGGTCATCAACAAACCGGCAGGAATGCTGTCTGTTCCCGGCAAGGAAGATGCAGTCTCCGTCTATAGCCTGATGCGTGAGCAATATCCCGAAGCTGACGGTCCCCTGACGGTGCATCGTCTCGACATGGCCACTTCCGGTTTAATGCTCATTGCCAAGACCAAGCGTGTACACCAGAACCTGCAGGCCCAGTTCAAGAACCGCCTGGTCAGGAAACGTTATGTCGCATTGCTCGAGGGTATTGTCCCAAAGGACAAAGGTACGGTCGACCTCCCGCTTTGCCTGAATCCACTTGACCGCCCACGGCAAATGGTACACACCGAACACGGAAAGCCCGCCATCACCGATTATCAAGTTCTGGAACGTCTGGACGGGAAACGGACCCGTATCGCTTTCTATCCGCGCACGGGAAGAACCCATCAGCTACGTATACATGCAGCACACCCGCTTGGCTTGCACTGCCCCATCATCGGTGATGAACTTTACGGGGAGAAAGCAGACCGGCTTTATCTGCATGCCGAATACTTAGAATTTACCCACCCTATAACGGGAGAAACCGTAAGGATTACCAAAGAAGCTGAATTCTGACTGCCTACTGATTAATAACCAGCAAAGTAATGCAATAAATGATGATACTCCGACCTACCCCACAAGATTATGACGAACTGTTGACCGTCTGGGAAGCCTCTGTCCGCAGCACACACCACTTCCTGGCAGAAAAGGATATACAGTTTTACAAACCACTGATAAGAGAGCAGTACTTTCTTGCCGTAGAGCTTTACATCATCCGCAACGAAAAAGAAGAAATTGCCGCCTTTATGGGACTGAGCGATGAACTCATCGAGATGTTGTTTGTCCGTCCCGACCAACAAGGTAAGGGATACGGAAAACGGCTCATGGAGTACGCCGTCCACCAAAAACACATCCACAAAGTGGATGTAAACGAGCAGAACGGACAAGCTTGCCGATTTTACCAACATATGGGATTCCAAGTGGCCGGCCGGGACGAAACCGACCCGATGGGAAAGCCTTTCCCTATTCTGCACCTGCAATTACCAACCCCACCACAGATTACTCAGATTGAACACAGATTATAATTTAGCAAACTTATGAAGATACATCACATCGCCATCTGGACCTTCCAACTGGAAGAGATGAAAGAGTTCTACACACGTTACTTCAACGGGAGCAGCAATGAAAAGTACATCAACCCCAAAAAAGGATTCGAATCTTATTTCCTTCACTTCGATGAAGGAACGGATTTGGAACTGATGAGCCGTACGGACATACAGAATACCCCTATTGAGGAAAACAGACTGGGACTGACCCACTTTGCCTTTGCCTTCGACAGCCAGGAAGCTGTCCTCCGACAGACAGAACGGCTACGTACAGCGGGATATACCATCGCAGGAGAGCCCCGTACCTCCGGCGACGGATATTTTGAAAGTGTCGTCCTCGACCCGGACGGTAACCGTATAGAATGTGTATTCAGGGCATAGTCTCTCAATCAGAGGAGACAAAGCTTCTCAACAGTTTTATCTCCTCTGCCCAAAGCGATTCATCGGGCGTCTCCAAAATAATAGGTATACCGTCAAAACGCACATCTTGCATAAAGCGCCGGAAGAAATCCATACCTATCAGCCCCTTGCCGATGCTGTCGTGACGGTCTACTCTGGAGCCGAGTGCTTTCTTGGAGTCATTCAGGTGTATACCACGCAGATAGCCGAAACCTACCGCTGTGTCAAACTCCTCAAACACCTTGTCATACTCATTCACTATATCATAGCCTGCTGTATACGTGTGGCAGGTATCAAGGCAAACTCCAACGCGAGACTTGTCATCCACCCGGTCAATGATATGTCCCAGCTGCCAGAACTCATTTCCCACATTGCTACCCTGCCCGGCTGTGTTCTCTATGACAGCCACCACATCGTGCGTCTTGCCCAATATAAGATTAATGGATTCAGCGACCTTGTCCAGACACTCTTCCACGGAAATCTTATTCAGATGGCTGCCCGGATGAAAATTCAGTAACTTCAGCCCTAATTGTTCGCAGCGCTGCATCTCATCCAGAAAAGCGGCACGGCTTTTCTGTAACCCTTCTTCTTCGGGATGCCCTAAATTTATCAGATAACTGTCGTGAGGCAGGATATAGCGGGAATCGAAGCCAAGCTTCCCACAATTTTCCTTAAACACCCTGATACTCTCCTCCGTCAGCGGCCTTGCCACCCACTGACGCTGGTTCTTGGTAAACAAGGCAAAAGCATTTGCCCCTATCTCACTGGCATTGACGGGAGCCGCTTCCACTCCCCCACTGGCCGATACATGTGCACCTATAAATTTCATAATCTTATTGTATTTGCTCTTTCATGAATTCCCACTGGCATTTTTTCATGTCCACACACCCATTCTTTCTGAACGTCACGCCCTCTGCCTCCAGCAAAGCCCGCTGTTCCGCCCAGCACGGTGCCAGCCTGCCCTGGCTGTTCACTACCCGATGGCAGGGCAAACACATGCCGTCGGGCACATCGTGCATAGCATGTCCCACCATGCGCGAACATTGAGGTCTTCCGACAAGATAGGCTATCTGTCCGTACGTCACCACCCGCCCCGGAGGGATTGCGGCCACTACATTATAAACCTCCTGCTGAAAAGTGTCTTTGTCCATAAAAGTCTGGTTTGGGAAGGCAAAGATATGATAAATTCAGCAGGTATGCGAACAGACGTTACAAGAAAGTGGCTGCGCCGAGCGGATTGTATGTATAGGTGACATTACGGGCACGGATGATTTCGCCCGTCGGGGTAAACAATATCTGATATTTCGTCTGGAGATTTGCCATCCCTACCTCTACCGCCACGATGGACTGCCATTTGGGAAACTGTACCCAAGTGACATTCTGCACCATCCCTCCGGAATATTCACTGGCGGCAAAAGCATTGTAAACGGCAGGGGGCACTTCGTCCATTGTCTCCCAGTCCGTCTGTTGCATTACCCATTGCGCCTGCCCGTCAAACCAGACTTTCGTATCAAAACCGTTCATCAGGAAATCTGCCACATAATAAGATTCATCATGTGACCAGGCAACATCATCTACCGTAGGATACATTTTCTTCAGTGCAGCCTGTACATCAGCAGGTGCCCAATCGGCAGAAGCCGAGACTGATACCATCAGCATCAAAACCAGAAAAGAGAATTTCAACTTACTCATAACTTCATCAGATTATCATGTTATGAGAAGAACGGCGTATGGCAGATTTTGTTCACCGGCAACTCTCAACCATTCAACAGTTAAAAAGAGATATCCATTGTAATTCAATAGAAAATGACTAACTTCACACCAGAAATTCAGAAATATGATAAGAATACATCCCATATCCGGCAACAAAAAGCAATATCTTGACCTGCTGCTGCTTGCCGACGAACAAGAGTCCATGATTGACCGTTATCTGGAACGGGGAGAGATGTTCATCCTATCCGATAATGATACAGTCAAAGCGTCTTGTGTAATCACCTGCGAGGATAAAGGAATCTACGAAATAAAGAGCATAGCTGTCTATCCGGAATACCAGCGCCAGGGATATGGAAGACAACTGATAGCATTCGTTCTTGAACATTATAAAGACCGGTGCCATACTATGCTTGTCGGCACTGGAGACAGTCCGCTAACCATCCCCTTCTATGAAAGCTGCGGATTTGCATACTCACACCGGGTACCCGATTTCTTTATCGATAATTACGACCACCCCATATTTGAAGGAGGCAAGCAACTGAAAGACATGATTTATCTGAAAAGGACGCTTCAACCAAAATAATATTCTATATTTGCATATCACTTAACTCCACACATTATGGAAGCTAAACTTTGCCAAAGCTGCGGAATGCCCTTGTCATCTGCAGAAGTACTCGGAACCAATGCCGACGGTAGCCTCAACGAGGAATATTGCACCTATTGCTACCAGCACGGCAATTTTGCACAAGACTGCACTATGGACGAAATGATAGAACATTGTGCACAGTTCACCGACGAATTCAACAAGGATTCCGGAATGAATTTCACTAAAGAGGAAGCCATTGCCGGTATGAAAGAATTCTTCCCGACCTTGAAACGCTGGCAGTCCAAACAATAAACATGCCATCCCGTATCGAGCAGGAAAAACAGACAGTAGAACGGATGGTCCGCCTCTACTGCCGGAAAAAGGAAGGTAACAAGCAATTGTGTCCCCGATGCGAGGAATTGCTGGGATATGCCCGCATTCGTCTTTCACGCTGTCCTTTCGGTGAGAATAAATCCACCTGCAGGCAATGCAGCATTCACTGCTACAAGCCCGAAATGAAAGAACGGATGCGTGAAGTCATGCGGTATGCCGGACCACGGATGCTGTTGTACCATCCCGTGGCGGCACTCCGCCATTTGTGGCAGGAGTATGTCCATCAGTATTTCACCAAACGTTTCGGAGTCCCGCGCCAGGAACAGCACAAACAATAAACCGTATCCTGGTCGTATCCCTCCAACGAGGAGGTGCCGTCCTTAGGTACAATCTCACCTTTGTCAGAGATGTAGACCGGCAGGCGCTCACCTTGTCCGTTCATCACAAAAAATGCCCCCACCTTGCATTGGGGGCATACCATCTTACGCATAATCAATTGAAATAATACAAAAATATAGCCACCCCTTCCAGTGCCTTCTTCTTTTCACCTTGTATTTCGATGGCAAACTTTATTTCCGCCTTTGCCACACCGCGCAGATTCGACAGAGATTGCAAATGGGCAACCAGTCGGATGCTCTGTCCGGACAATACCGCCTGACCGAACTTCATCTTGTCCATACCATAATTAATCATCATCTTCAGGTTGTTCACTTCAATAATCTGGTTCCACAGATATGGCAACATGGACAAGGTGAGATACCCATGTGCAATAGTGCTCTTAAAAGGACTTTCCACTTTGGCGCGTTCCGTATCGACGTGTATCCACTGATGGTCCAATGTCGCATCAGCAAACAGATTGATACGCTCCTGAGGGAGCTCTACATATTCCGAAACACCGATTTGCTGGCCTACCAGCTTTTCAAAATCCTCGTACGAGTTGATAATCACTTTTTCCATTACTCTCTATTTTATTGATAAATTATAAATTCACGCGCTTTATCCACATATCCGCCATTCGTTTATGCCCTGCAGGAGTAGGATGGATACCGTCCCAAATCCAATAGGTGTCCTGAGAAGCCGGAGCAGTGCCGAGAATTTCATCGAACATCGCATTATAAGGAAGAAATACCGTCTGATAGTCCTTCGCTATCCTCTCTACGATGGCGGCACAGCGACGCACCAGACTATCACGTTCTGCAAAGTCCTCACTCTTACGCATATTGCCGACATTGACAACAAAAGGAGTGCCCAGCACTATCTTCAATTCCGGATTGGCCTGCAAAGAACGGTCAAGCAAGGAACGGTAACATTTCTCCCATCCTTCAAAATCAAAAGGCTCTTTTTTGTCACCCTGCAGATAGTAATGTACATCGTTTGTCCCCACCAAGACGGAAAGCACATCCGGTTTCATTCCAATGACATCCTCTTCCCAGCGTTTCTCCAAATCCCGGAGAGTGTTTCCACTGATGCCACGGTTAAAAAAAGCATATTCCTTTTCCGGGAAATCTCCTTGATAATGACTTGCACACAAATACATATAGCCGCTACCGTAAATATGGTTCATATCCCAAAGGCTTCGTTCCGCAGTCGGTTTGGGCATCCCGCAGGCATTTCCCCAGTTACCGTCCGTGATAGAATCTCCGATAAACAAGACACGCGGGCCGCTTGCATGGAGTAAGAGTGATATGCAGAAAAAAACTATTACAAAGAGTCCAATACGCTTCATGGCATTTTCTTGTTAGAATGTAAAAATTGCAACAAATATACGTCTTATTCCGGCAAGTACAAAAACTCGGGTACCTTTTTCCCATTTCCCAAAAACACATATAACCCTTATTTTTATTTCCGTTCATCACAGATTAATTTGGAAATAATGTATCTTTGTCAATATCTTAATTGTTGTGACAGAACAAAAACATCACTATCAAAGATTCCGGTATGAATTCTAAATTTGATTATGACTTACTGTCAGCAATGATGACCAATGCCAATATGGGATGGTGGGAAGCTGATTTAAAGACCGAAAGCTACATTTGCTCCGAATATATCTCCCGGTTGCTGGGACTGGATGAGGATGGAACCATCAGCTTTAAAGATTTCAACAAACGTATCCTGAAAGAGGAACAACGGCATACTACCACACATTCCTTCGACAATATCCGGCAGACACAAGAGACTGTATATCTGCTCAACACAGTAGAGGGTCCAACGTGGATAAGAAGCAAGATATGCCTGCAGAGAACCGATGAAAACGGTAATGTCAAAGTCTACGGCATTGCCGAAACACAAGACGGTCCCGACATGTCATCGGCATCCCAAGCCTTACAAGAGCGTAACCGTCTCCTCCATAATATTTATAAATATCTTCCGGTAGGAATTGAGCTCTATAACCGAGAGGGAATATTGATAGATATGAATGACAAAGAGCAGGAAATGTTCCATCTCAAACAGAAAGAAGATCTACTTGGAATTAATATTTTCGAGAATCCGATTTTCCCGGAAGAGATGAAAAGCAAGTTAAGAAAACATGAAAATGCAGACTTCACTTTCCGGTATGACTTCTCTAAAATAGGCAATTACTACAAGACACAGAAGAAGACGGGCACCATAGACCTTGTAACCAAAGTCACAAGCCTTTACGACGATAATCACAACCTAACCAACTATCTGCTAATCAACGCAGACAAAACGGAAACGACCGTCGCTTACAACAAAATACAAGAGTTCGAGAGCCACTTTGAGCTTATAGGTGACTATGCCAAAGTGGGATATGCCAATTATGACCTTCTTAATGAGCAAGGCTATGCCCAACGCAGCTGGTACAAGAACTTGGGTGAGAAAACAGAAACACCGTTGTCCGAAATCATCGGAACCTACAATCATCTTCACCCTGACGACCGTACTATCATGCTTGACTTCCTACAGAACGTAAAGAGAGGACTGGCACACAAGCTCAGCCGGGAAGTACGTGTTCTTAAAGAAGACGGTTCTTTCATGTGGACCCACGTCAACATCATTGTAGAACGCTACATGCCTGAACAGAACATCATAGAGATTATCTGCATCAATTACGACATCACCCAATTAAAGCAGACGGAGGCAATGCTGATACAAGCCAAGGAAAAGGCCGAAGAGGCAGACCGGCTGAAATCCGCTTTCCTTGCCAATATGAGCCATGAAATCCGCACGCCGCTAAATGCGATTATCGGTTTCTCCAGCCTGCTGCACTATGTGGAAAACGAGCAGGAAAGGGAACAGTACATCTCTTTGATAAACCACAACAACCAACTGTTGCTCAAACTAATCAACGACGTTCTGGACCTTTCCAAAATAGAGGCCGGACACATAGAGCTCCATTCCGAATGGTTCAATCCGGCAGAACTCATCAAGGAAAGTATTACCGAGTACGAACGGAACGTTCCGGCAGGAGTGAAACTCTTTGCCAGGTATCCGGTAACCCCCGGCCAGATAGAGCACGACCCGATGCGCATCAAACAGATACTGAACAACTTCATATCGAATGCACTGAAAAACACCGTGCAGGGACATATCGAAGTGTACTACGAAACGGACACAGACGGAATAAGAATCAGTGTTTCCGATACTGGATGCGGTATTCCCCCCGACAAACCGGGAATGATATTCAAACGGTTCGAAAAGGTGGACTCTTTTGCCCAAGGTGCCGGATTAGGACTCTCCATCTGCAAATCCATCGTTGAGAAAATGAATGGAGTGATTACCGTAGATTCGACAATGGGAGTGGGAAGCACATTCACCGTGGAACTGCCCTGCCGGACAAGACCATCCTGACAACAAACGAAAAACAATGATTTATGACCGCACAGAAAGAATTTACCCTAACCCCTCGCCGGCGTGGCTTTCACCTGGTGACAGAGGAGATTATACGCAACCTTCCACCGCTTCCGTCTGCCGGAATCCTGCATCTGTTCATCAAGCATACAAGCGCAGGCCTCACCATCAACGAGAATGCAGACCCTGACGTACAGACAGATATGGAAGCCATCTTCAACCGCCTCGTAAAAGAACGGGAACCTTATTACCAACATACATGCGAAGGCGATGACGATATGCCCGCCCATGCCAAGGCAACCCTCAGCGGAACCAGCCTCACCATCCCCATCACCAATGGGCGTCTGAACATAGGTATCTGGCAAGGCATCTATCTCTGCGAGTTCCGCAACCGGGGCGGAGGAAGAAGAATTGTAGCAACCGTCATCGGATAATCCCCTATCATCATGCAGAAAGCCATCATCATCGGTGCCACTTCAGGCATCGGACAAGAAGTAGCCAGGATACTTGTACAACAAGGCTGGCATATAGGTATTGCCGGCAGAAGAGAGGAAGCATTGCATGCCCTGCAAGCCACCGCACCCGACCGGATAGTCACGGAACAGCTGGACGTTACGGAAGAGACAGCGACTCTACACCTCCATAACCTGATAAAAAAGCTGGGAGGCATAGACCTGTTTTTCCTCAGTTCCGGCGTGGGACATCAAAACCGGGACTTACAACCGGACATCGAACTGAACACGGCACGTACCAATGTAGAGGGATTTACCCGCATGGTGACTGCCGCCTTCAACTATTTCAAGGAAAAAGGCTCCGGACATATTGCTGTCATCAGTTCCATTGCAGGCACTAAAGGACTGGGCGTTGCACCGGCCTACTCTGCCACCAAACGCTTCCAGAATACCTATATCGAAGCGCTGGCACAACTTGCCCGGATGCAGCATCTTGATATACACTTCACCGACATCCGTCCGGGATTTGTTGCCACCGATTTATTGAAAAGCGGGAAATACCCGATGCTGATGAAAGCAGACCGTGTAGCACAGCACATAATCAAGGCTTTAAGAGAAAAGAGACGGGTAGTTGTCATTGACGGACGCTACCGGGTACTGGTATTTTTTTGGCGTATGATTCCACGATGGCTATGGGAAAGGTTGCCTATAACGAATTGATTTCGTATCTTCACGTCTCCAAACAGAAATATACATACAGACATGAAGAAAAATTCAAAATATATCGTGCTTACCGCTGCCATTGCACTGTGCGCAGGTTCCAGCCTCCCCTTCCTCGCAGGCAGCAGTACGCTGAATCCCGAACGCGATTCCGTGAAATCCGAAGTTCCCTACTGCGTGACCTCCCCCAGCGTACCGGACAAGATCACTTTTGCCGGACAAGCTATTGACCTGCTTCGCTACGACCACCGCGAACGTATGGACCGCGAACTGATGTCCTTCACCTACATGCACTCCACCACCATGCTCATGGTGAAGCGTGCCAACCGCTACTTCCCCGTCATAGAGCCTATACTAAAAGCCAACGGCCTTCCCGATGACTTCAAGTACCTCGCTGTGATAGAAAGCAACCTGAACCCGCTTGCCAAATCGCCTGCGGGTGCCGCCGGCCTATGGCAGTTCATGCCTGCCACCGGACGCGAATTCGGACTGGAGGTGAACAGCAACATCGACGAACGATACCATATCGAGAAAGAGACCAAAGCAGCCTGCAAGTACCTGAAAGATGCTTATCAGAAATACGGGAACTGGCTGTGCGTAGCCGCCGCCTACAATGCCGGGCAAGGACGCATCTCCACACAGCTGCAGAAGCAAATGGTGGACCAGGCTGTCGACTTATGGCTGGTAGAAGAGACTTCGCGCTACATGTTCCGCCTGCTGGCAGCCAAAGCAGTCATCAGCAATCCACAGCAGTACGGCTTTCTGTTGAAACGGGAACATCTTTATCCGCCCATCCCCTACACGGAAGTGACCGTCACAACGGGCATCGGCAACCTGGCACAGTTTGCCAAAGATAAAGGCATCACCTATGCCCAACTGAAAGATGCCAATCCGTGGCTGCGGGATACCTCGCTGATGAATAAAAGCGGACGTACATACATACTAAAAATACCGACACAAGCCGGAATGCATTACAACCCCAAGAAAACAGTGCCCCACAATAAGAATTGGGTCATCAATTAATAAAAAAGAAAGAGAGGATACGATGATGATGTTAAACTTTGATTTTGTGCTCAGGTTGCTGGTAGCCGGAATATTGGGTGCCATTATCGGACTGGACCGGGAATACCGTGCCAAAGAAGCAGGCTACCGCACCCATTTCCTGGTATCATTGGGAAGCGCGCTCATCATGATTGTATCCCAATATGGTTTTCAGGAAATCATCAAGGAAAGCAGTGTGACGCTGGACCCCAGCCGTGTTGCCGCACAAGTAGTCAGCGGTATCGGATTCATCGGTGCGGGTACCATCATTTTCCAGAAACAGATAGTCAGGGGACTGACAACAGCCGCAGGAATATGGGCTACTGCAGGCATCGGATTGGCAGTAGGTGCAGGAATGTACACCATCAGCATTGCCGCCACCCTGCTGACTCTGGCAGGGCTCGAACTGTTGAGCCTTATTTTCAAAAGCATTGGCATGAAAAGTTCCGTGATAACCTTTTCCACTTCCAGCAAAGAGATACTGCCGCAAGTGTCCCGGCGATTCAACTCCAAAGACTATCTGGTGGTGTCCTACAACCTGGACCGGCAAGTGCAGGGAGAGTACACCAACTATCAAGTGACCATGGTCATCAAATCCAAGAAAAGCTATGATGAGGGATATTTGCTGCAACTGATGCAGGAATTTCCCGAAGTGACAGTGGAGAAAATCGAATAAAGGGAATCACTGCTGTTTTTCCGTCAGATATTTCCAATAGCGCACGGGCATGTCCTGCTTGTGCTTCCGGGGATTGAGGCGTTCCTTGATGCAGATTGCCTTGAAATAGGTTTTCCAGAGAGACTGGAAAAGCTGTTCGTCTCCGTCCATCAGACTTTCGTCGAGCATGCCGGTGACAAGATGTCCTTCGCGACTGTCCTCACCAAAAGTCACCTGGCGCACCTCCTTCAAGTCGTAATAGTACCCATAGGCTCGCCTGATGTCATAAATCAACCAACGCTGGTCGGCAAAACGGTCCTTGAAATGCCCCGTCACCAAAGGAAGGGCATTCTTTTCGGGCTCGATGGCAGCAAAGAAAGTACCGTCCGCAGCCTTCTGGAAGCGGACAAACTGAAGCAGGCGTATACGCTCCCAATCCACCCGCTTCCACATACGGGAGAACTCTAGCACATCAGGGTCGGCAAAGTTCGTTTCAATGGAGCGAGGAGCATCTATCGCCTTGCGGATATAGCGGAACAGCAGCATGGGAGTTTCCGGTTCCTCTGCCAGCCAGCATTGGGCGAGGCAGGCAAGTGCCGCAGACGACAGCTTCTTCTGCAATCCGCGCCAGACGCGACCGGACTTCTCCTCATCGGTTATCACTGTAAATATTTCATCGTAGAACAATGGTAGAGGCTCTCCCTCCAACAACAGTGCATCGGGGAAAATGCGGCGGGAATAGGCTTCAAAAACAGAAGTCAGCAATCCCTCAAAAGTCTTATCGTATAAAAAGATATTCATTCGCCAAAATCAAGCATCAACTGCCTCTCATCCACTTTTTTCTTGTTCGGTTTGGGCAACAGCAGACTGCGTACCCCTTGCGGAGTCAGCTCATTGACCGTGCGCATCGGCAACTCGCAGCAGGTAATGAAATACTGCGCCTTCTTCATCACCACCCCTATCTTCTTCAACTGGTAGAAACCTATCTTGGAGAAACGTCGGGAAGCCACTATCAGCCGTGCCGACTTCACGCCGATGCCCGGCACGCGGAGCAACATCTCATAATCCACCTTGTTCACATCGATTGGAAACTGCTCGGGATGGCGCAAAGCCCAGGACAGCTTGGGGTCAACCTCCAAATCAAGGTCTGGGTAGGCATCATCCACTATTTCCTCCACCTTGAACTGATAGAAGCGCATCAGCCAGTCGGCTTGGTAAAGGCGGTTTTCGCGCACCAAAGGGGGCTGTTTCAATGCCGGCAGGCGCTTATCGTAGGTATTGACGGAAATATAGCCCGAATAGTAGACACGCCGCATCGTAGGTCCCTTATAGAGGGCCGACGAAAGATACAGAATATCCTTGTCCGTCTCGGCGGTAGCGCCTACTATCATCTGTGTGCTTTGTCCTGCAGGAGCGAAACGAGGAGCGTGGCGGTGTTTCTTGCGTTCTTCCGAACTTTCAAGGACTCCCTGCTGGATGTAGCGCATAGGCGCATATACACTCTTATGGTCTTTCTCCGGGGCAAGCAGTTTCAGGTTCTCCTCCTTCGGTATCTCGACATTGACGCTGAGACGGTCGGCATAAAGTCCTGCCTCATTCACCAGTTCGCGGCTGGCACCGGGAATGCTCTTCAGATGGATATATCCGTTGAAACGATGGATAGTGCGGAGGTCCTTGGCAACGCGCACCAGGCGTTCCATCGTGTAATCGGGATTACGCACCACCCCACTGCTCAGGAAAAGCCCTTCGATATAGTTGCGGCGATAGAACTCCATGGTGAGGTCTACAAGCTCGGCCACCGACAGCGTGGCACGCGGCAGGTCGTTGCTGCGGCGGTTGATGCAGTAGGCGCAGTCGTAGATGCAATAATTGGTAAGCATCACTTTGAGCAGGGAGATACAACGGCCGTCCTCGGCAAAACTATGGCAGATGCCCCAGCCACCCACAGTGTTCCCCAGCATGCCTGCCTTGCCGGAGCGCACCGTACCACTGGAGGAGCAAGAGACGTCATACTTTGCCGACTCTGCCAGTATCTTCAGTTTATTGAGAACGTTTTCATCCATAATACCTGCGTCAAAAGTAGCAATAATACTTTTCAAAAACAAAAAAGACCGCCAGTAGTGGCAGTCTTTCGCAGCATCAAATATGCTTTTTTTCTTACTTCTTAGAAGCTTCTAAAGATGCTTTGCGGAATTCCTTCATAGCTTTTTCGATTTCCAAAGAAGCCTTACGAGCGCGAGTTCCTGCTGCCTTGTTACCGTTTTCCAACTGAGCGTTTGCATCTTTTGAGAAGTCTGCATACAATGCAGCTACTTTTTCAACTAATTCTTTCATAATCCTTTTTAAATTACTTCGTTAATAATGTCTGGCAAAAATACATTCTTTCTTGAAATAAATGCAGAAAAACGATATTTTTTTTGAAATATTCGGTAAAATCGCCGCAAAAAGGGGCTCTTACGCATTTTTTATCTACTTTTGCAAGCATGAAAACGCTTACTGACACCGAATATATACACGCTCTCATAGCCGAAGGAGAGCACCAACAGCAGGATTTCAAGTTCGAAATATCCGACGCCCGCAAGATAGCCAAAACCCTTTCAGCCTTTGCCAATACAGACGGTGGAAAACTGCTTATCGGAGTGAAAGATAACGGGAAAATTGCCGGTGTCCGTTCGGACGAAGAACAATATATGATAGAAGCGGCTGCCGGACTTTATTGCAGCCCCGAAGTGAACTATACCATGCAGACCTATCAGGTGGAAGGCCGTAGTGTGCTGGTGGTACAAATCGAGGAAAGTGACCGGAAGCCGGTATATGCCAAGGACGAAACGGGAAAATATCTTGCCTATCTCCGTATCAAGGATGAAAACATCCTTGCCACTCCCGTCCATCTACGTGTCTGGCAACAAAGCGAAAGTCCGAAAGGAGAACTGATAGAATATACCGAACGGGAACAGCTGCTGCTCAATCTGCTGGAAGAGAACGACCGCCTGTCATTGAACCGTTACTGCCGCCTGGCGCATCTTTCCCGACGCGCCGCCGAACATCTGCTGGCAAAGTTTGTTCGTTATGACATAGTGGAACCGGTGTTTGAAGGACACAAATTTCACTTCAAGCTGAAATAGGCAAGGAGATTCCGTCAGGTTTGTCCAGATTTGTCCATGGTACAAATCGCAGCACACGAGTTTATACCACGTTGATTATCACCGACTTGCAAGAAATCTATCTCAGTTAACGACAGAGGTAGCCTAAAGTAACGACAGAGACCACCTTAGATAACGACAGAGGGTAGCACTTGTTTTGTGTGAGTTTTTTACTACAAATAGATAACTGTACATATACATTATGGGAATAATAAATCTGATAAACGACCTGCTCTGGACCTACATCCTCGTTGCCCTGCTGTTGGGATGCGCCGTATGGTTTACGCTGAGAACCCGCTTTGTACAGTTCCGGATGATAAAGGAAATGGTACGTCTGCTGGGCGACTCGGGCGGGAAAGGCGATGCCAAGGAAAAGCATATCTCATCGTTCCAGGCATTTGCCATCTCCATTGCCAGCCGTGTAGGTACGGGCAATCTTGCAGGGGTTGCCACCGCCATTGCAGTAGGCGGTCCGGGCGCTGTATTCTGGATGTGGGTGATTGCCCTCCTGGGTGCTTCCAGCTCGTTTGTAGAATCTACACTGGCCCAATTGTATAAGATAAAGGGCAAAGACTCCTTTATCGGCGGCCCGGCCTACTATATGCGTAAGGGACTGAAACAGCCGTGGATGGGGGCACTGTTTGCCGTACTTATCACCATTACCTTCGGATTTGCATTCAACTCGGTACAGAGCAATACACTGTGTGCCGCTTTCGAAGGCGCTTTCGGGTTCGACCATGCCGTTGTGGGAGGGATCATCACCGCACTCACGCTGACAATCATCTTTGGAGGCGTACAGCGCATAGCCAAAGTCAGCAGCATCATCGTCCCCATCATGGCGTTGGGATACATTGCACTGGCACTTATCATCGTTCTGTTGAACATCAAAGAGCTGCCGGGAGTCCTGGCACTCATTGTCGGCCACGCCTTCGGATGGGAGCAGGCTTTGGGAGGGGGTGTCGGCATGGCGCTGATGCAGGGCATCAAACGCGGGCTGTTCAGCAACGAGGCCGGTATGGGGTCCGCCCCCAATGTGGCGGCAACCGCACACGTCAGCCACCCCGTGAAGCAAGGCTTGATTCAGACGCTGGGAGTATTTACCGATACGCTGATTATATGTACCTGCACCGCTTTCATCATTCTGTTCAGCGGTGCTCCACTGGATGGTTCCACAAACGGCGTACAGCTTACCCAGCATGCGCTGACCAACGAGATAGGACCTTTGGGAGCCATCTTCGTTGCGGTAGCCTTGTTCTTCTTCGCATTCAGCAGCATTCTGGGAAATTATTATTACGGAGAAGCCAATGTGCGCTACCTTACCCACCGTAAATGGGTGCTCAACATCTACCGTATACTGGTGGGCGGCATGGTCATGTTCGGTGCTGTTGCCACCCTCGACCTGGCATGGAGCCTTGCCGACGTCACTATGGGACTCATGGCGCTCTGCAATCTTATCGCCATCAGCCTGCTCGGAAAATACGCTTTCAGGCTGCTTGAAGACTACCGCGCACAGAAAAGCGCCGGTATCAAAGACCCCGTTTTCACCAAGAACCGCCTGAAAGAGGTAGAAAAAGACATAGAGTGCTGGTGATAACCAACTTATTTCGTACTTTTGCAGCCGGAACCGCTGGATGACCTGCGGTCTTGTAATTTGTAATCAGTAATTCGTAATTTGATATGAGTTTATTTGCCAAACTATTCAACAAGAATACCGGAGAAGTATCTTCGAAGAATGTGGAAGACTTCGTGTCACTGACACGCGTCTACTTCCAGTCTGTAATAGCCGCCAACCTGGGCATCACCAATATCCGCTTTGTGCCGGATGTAGCCAACTTCAAGCGTCTGTTCAAAATCCCCACGCAGGGAGGCCGCCTGGGACAAGCGGAAAAGGCCGCTTCGCGCAAGATGCTGATGCAGGACTACGGCATCAGTGAAAACTTCTTCAAGGAAATTGATACTTCCGTCAAGAAGCACTGCCGTACGCAGAACGACGTACAAGGTTATCTCTTTATGTATCAAGGCTTCTCCAATGACTTGATGATGCTGATGGGAAACCTGATGCAGTGGAAATTCCGCATGCCTTCCATCTTCAAGGGAGCACTGCGCAGCATGACCGAAAAAACCGTACACGACGTCTGTACAAAAACCGTATGGAAAAAGGACGATGTACACAAAACGGCAGCGGCAGTACGCCAGTACAAAGAGCGTCTGGGATATTCGGAACAATGGATGACCGAGTACGTTTACAACGTAGTGATGCTGGCCAAAAAGGAACCGAAACAGAAAGCCAACGAAGAGAAATAAAAGAAAAAGAATTCTAAAGAACTTTAGAAACAAGAAGGCGGGAAAGAAATTTCCCGCTTTTTTTTGTTATTTTTAGCAAATGAAATCATTTTCCCCTCACGGAACACAAGGACGCACCCCGCGTCAACCATCATAAATATTAACTTCAAAAAAACAACCGCTTATGAAACAAAAGAAAATGCTTGCACTCACTCTCTCACAACTGGAACAACTTTATCGGCACGAACTCCCTGAACTGGTCAGCATCGCCGTTCAAAGCGACGATGCGGAAGCCTTCAAAGCCAACCTGGCGGAGTACATTGCCGGACATCCGGAAGTGGACAGCGAGGCCGGTAAGCAAATTCGACTCTTGATTGAATTTGACGGGCAGGAAGTACACGAGCTCTCCATCGGAGAACAGCTGCCCATATCAACTTTATCAATGCTGCATTCCTTCCTCACGGGACAATGGGAAGAGGAAACGGAAACGGACCTGTTCATCGACTTGTTCCAGCAGTTCAAACGCCTCCACCAACCCGCCCCCGCTCTGCCCTCCGCACAGAAAATCAAAACCCTGACCGAACGCTGGCCCAGCGGACTGGATGAAGACGTGCAGCATATCCGTGCAAAGAACAAGGAACGCATCCTGCATGCACTAGTGCAGAAGATTGAGCACCGCAAGAACCCGGCTTCCCGCTTCCATTTCGAAGAGGGACTCAGCTACGAGGAGAAGTTCAACCTCGTCAGCGAATGGTGGAATGACTTCCGTTTCCATCTTGCCATGGCCGTCAAAAGCCCTACGGAGCTAAACCGTCTTCTCGGCAACTCCCTTTCTGCCGAAACCATGTACCTGCTCTCAAAAGCCCGCAAGAAGGGAATGCCTTTCTTCGCCACCCCCTATTATCTGTCACTGCTGAACTGCACCGGCAGCGGATACGACGACGAGGCCCTGCGCAGCTATATACTCTATTCACCCCAACTGGTGGAAACCTACGGACAGATACGTGCCTGGGAACGGGAGGATATCGTAGAACCAGGTAAACCCAATGCCGCCGGCTGGCTGCTGCCCGACGGGCATAACATCCACCGCCGTTATCCGGAAGTGGCCATCCTCATCCCCGACACCATGGGACGCGCCTGCGGAGGACTCTGCGCATCTTGTCAGCGTATGTACGACTTTCAAAGCAAACGGCTCAATTTTGAGTTTGACACCCTGCGTCCCAAGGAAACATGGGAAAAGAAGCTGCGTCGGCTGATGGCCTATTTTGAGGAAGACACGCAACTGCGGGACATTCTCATCACCGGCGGTGACGCACTGATGAGCCAAAACAAGACGCTGGGCAACATATTAGACGCCGTCTACCGCATGGCAGTCCGCAAGCGGAAAGCCAATCAGGAACGGCCCGAAGGAGAAAAGTATGCAGAGCTGCAACGTGTACGCCTCGGCTCACGCCTCCCCGCCTACCTGCCCATGCGCATCAATGACGGGCTGGTGGAGATTCTAAGGGAATTCAAGGAAAAGGCGTCTACCATCGGCATCCACCAGTTCATTATCCAGACACATTTCCAAACCCCGCTCGAAGTCACTCCGGAAGCTGCCGAAGGAATACGCAAACTGCTGGCGGCAGGCTGGCTCATTGACAACCAACTGGTATACAACGTAGCTGCATCCCGCCGGGGGCATACTACCCGCCTGCGGCAAGTGCTCAATCAGTTGGGAGTGGTTTGCTACTACACCTTCTCCGTGAAAGGTTTTGAAGAAAACAATGCCGTGTTTACCCCCAACAGCCGTTCCGTACAAGAGCAACGGGAAGAAAAGCGCTTCGGGAAGCTGACCAAGGAAGATGCCCATAATCTGTCCGTACTGCTTGGAACCGTCCATGACCCGGCAGCCTGCATCCGGCGTTTCCTGAAAACGCACCACCTGCCTTTCCTCGCCACCGACCGCAATGTGCTCAACCTGCCCGCCATCGGCAAGAGCATGACCTTCAACATGGTAGGCATCACTCCCGAAGGCAAGCGCATCCTGCGTTTCGACCATGACAGCACCCGGCGCCACAGCCCTATAATAGACCGGCTGGGACAAATATATATCGTAGAGAACAAGTCCATAGCCTCCTACCTCCGCCAACTGCAGGCCATGGGAGAAGACGCCGAAGAATATGCCACCATCTGGAACTATACGGAAGGCAAGACAGAATCCCGGTTCAGCCTCTACGAATATCCTGATTTCCCCTTCCAAATCACCGACAGAATGAGCAATCAGGACATTGCAGGATAGCATATCCAAGATATATTCCGTACTTTTGCAGGCAGAACAATGAAATTGGAAAGTATGGAAATAGAACAACACCCTTTAGAACCCTTCCTTCCCGGCAACGCCCGTCTGCTGATGCTGGGAAGCTTTCCTCCGCAGAAAAAGCGGTGGTCCATGGAGTTTTACTACCCCAACTGGAACAATGACATGTGGAGGATTACCGGGTTCCTTTTCTTCAATGACAAGGATTATTTTGTAGACAAGACGAAGAAGGCTTTCTGCAAAGAACGCCTCATCAGTTTCCTGCAGGAAAAGGGTATTGCCTTGTTCGACACAGCCTCTGCCATACGGCGCCTGCAGGACAACGCCTCGGATAAGTTTCTGGAAGTGGTGCAACCCACGGACGTCCCTGCCCTGCTACACCGGATACCGCAATGCAAGGCTATCGTCACCACCGGTGAGAAGGCAACGGACACGCTGTGCACGCAGTTCTCCATCGACAAGCCCAAAGTAGGTGACTTCACGGAGTTTCTTTTCGAAAACCATCCGATGCGCCTCTACCGGATGCCTTCTTCCTCAAGAGCCTACCCGCTGGCACTGGAAAAAAAAGCAGCAGCGTATCGCATTATGTATCAGGACTTACAGATGTTGTAAGCAACTTTCTTTATAAAATAAGTACGTCTGTTACTTGCATATTTGAAAGTTTGCATTACCTTTGCAGCCGCAAACACGGGAGTAGCTCAGTTGGTAGAGCACCGGTCTCCAAAACCGGGTGTCGGGAGTTCGAGCCTCTCCTCCCGTGCATGAACGAATAATGGCTGTAAGCATTGCTTACAGCCATTATTCGTTTTATAAATGCCTACCGGATATCTATCAGCTTATGTGTCTGCAAACTAAGTCTCCACTTAGGATGCTTCATCACGCAATCCACCGTTTCGGCCGTATTGCTGCAAGAGCAAGGCTGAAGAAAGAAATGCCCGGCGGGCAACTGCTCATAAACAGTAATATCCTGCCCTTCATACACCACCTTCACTTCATTCATACGCGTAATTTCCAGCTTTACCCCCTGCTTGGGAGAGCAGGTCACCCAATCTATATTATCCGGCAGCGGATGGGTACCGTTTGTTTCAATGCAGACATACTTTCCCGCCTGGTGCAGACAATCCACAAATTCACGGTCAATCCAAAGGGAGGGTTCTCCACCGGTCAGTATCACGGTAGCGGCAGGGTATCTACTAACTTCTGTTACGATATCTTCATCGGACATCAGTATGCCGTCCTCATGCTGCGTATCACAGAAGGGGCACTTCAGGTTACAACCGGAAAAACGGATAAAGACAGCCGGGGTACCCGTATGGTATCCTTCTCCCTGCAAACTGTAGAATATCTCATTAATCTTCCTCATAGACGGCAATGTTTGATTCCGACTCCTGCACCTCTACCTTGAAGCAAGTGGGTATCTGGTCGCATATCCAACGGGCTATGTTCTCGGCTGTGGGATTGAAGGACAGCACTTCATTAAGATTATGATGATCCAGCTGTTCCTTTACCACCTGCTTGATGTGACTGAAGTCTACCACCATTCCGTCCGCATTCAGCTCTTTGGAACGGCAATAGACAGTGATAATCCAGTTGTGACCGTGCAGATTCTCACACTTACTGCGATAAGAAAGTTTCAGGCTATGGGCAGCCGACACTTCCATACGTTTGATGACTGTGTACATATTGTTAATACGCTAATTAATATAATAAGTTGCCGCATCTAATGTCACCTCGATGCGACGGCAAAATTACAAAAAACTTAAGATTTATCCATTTACTTCCCTAACTTATTCGTACACACAAAGAGAATTGGCAACCTTACGCTCTGCACTGCCACTCGGGGTATTGGCTATTCCCTTATCCGGCAACGCCCCACTCCACAGCGTAGAAGAACCGCCGCCGTCCAGATTCAACGCATCCTCCCCGCCCAATATACGAATCATATGGGCAAGCTCGGGTATATTGATACCTTCCGCTTTTCCCTTCCGACGTCCGTCAACAACAATAAGCAGGATTTTTCCTTCTCTTGTCAGCGCCACAGCACTGCGGGGATGCTTGGTATTTACAAAATTCCGATTAGTCCCGGACAAGTCGCACACTTGCCCGTCCTTCAGCATCAAAGGGCCGGAAGCCAGCACAGTGCCTTTTTTCAAAGTACATGCCTTTTCTTCCTGCTTGCTCCAGGGAATCAGTTCCAGCCTGCCCTTCTTTATAAGTACAGCTCCATTGGACACTGTTGCCAGAACCCCAGTAGAGGTAGTATCTATCACCACCCCGTCCTTACGCAGATAGCAGACGGAATTTCCGGCTTTCATATCAAAATAGGAGCCATTGATGGCCGCCACCGCACCTGCATGCCGGGCGGCTATACTGGTCTCCTCCTTGGGATTGTGGACGAGCACATCGAAACGGTAGCGCTTCGGGGATATTTCAAAAATAGACACTTCCTGAGGAACTCCATACAAAGAACTGAATACTGCCTTTTTATAAAGCATCCCTTTCTGCAGGGGCTCAGTCTGCCAATCGGCAGAAACGATGGCAAGAGAGTCGGCAGCAGTCTGCGCCATTGCTGCAAACATGCCGCAACAGAGAAACACTGCCAGGAATATTTTCTTTTTCATATAGAATAGATGGGATTGGTTTAAATTAATTCATAGCTGCAGATTTGAATCGGCATGTCGAGATTATGCAACACCTTTTCAAGCTGTATACCTTCACGGTTGTCGTACTCGTATCCGAAAGTAGCACGGATACCTTGCAGAATGAACTGCGTGGCACGGTCCAGGGCAATGGGCAAACTGTCGCCTTGCAACAGTGCTCCGGTGATGACACTGGTAAACGTATCCCCCGTTCCGGGATAATGGGCCGGCAGGTAAGGACACGTAACCTTCCAGTAGCGGTTACCGTTCCGGTTATAGGCATACACGGACGTCTTATGCTTATCATCCCGTACGGGCACACTGGTAATAATCACCACTTCGGGACCACAATCGGAAAGCCGGCGAAGGTATGACTTCAATTCCTCATCCGTATTCATCTCCTTATAAGGAATACCCAGCAGATAGAACAGCTCCGTCAGATTGGGAGTAACGACATCGGCCTTGGTGATGAGATGTTTCATTTCATCAATCATGGACTCGTGGAAGTTCGCATAAAGCCGTCCGTTATCACCCAACACCGGGTCTACCACAACCAGACCGTCCGGTCGGCGGAAGTCATCAATAAAGTCAGAAACAATATGTATCTGCCGCGGAGAACCCAGATAGCCGGTATAAAAGGCATCAAACTGTACTTCCAGCTTCTTCCACTCGGAAATAATCTTCGGCATTTCATCCGTCAAGTCCAGAAAAGAGAACTCCGGATACTGGGTATGGCTCGACAATACGGCTGTAGGCAACGGACACACCTGAAAGCCCATAGACGAAAGGATGGGAATGACCACCGTCAGAGACACCCGTCCGACTCCCGACAAGTCGTGGACGGCAACAACCTTCTTTACTTTATTCGCATACATATTATCTATATTATTATTTTTCCTACATTTGCCGCATGAAAACCGTCTGCATCATTTTGGGAACAGTTTCTTTGGCACTCGGCATCATCGGCATCTTCCTGCCGTTGCTGCCCACCACGCCTTTCCTGCTGCTCACGGCAGCACTCTACTTCAGAGGCTCACCCAGACTGTACCAATGGTTGCTGAACCACAAATGCCTCGGTCCCTACATCCGCAGCTTCCGCGAGAACAAAGCCATCCCTCTACGTGCCAAAATCATCTCCCTACTGCTGATGTGGGGAACAATGGTTTACTGCATCTTCTTCCTGATTCCACTAACAGAAATAAAGACAGTATTGTTCCTTGTCGCTGTGGGGGTGACTTGGCATATACTGTCATTCAAGACGTTGAGATAAATGAATGTGCTAATGTGGTTAATGTGCTAATGTGCCAATGACCTGCGGTGTGAGAGTCTAATATACACATAGCGCAGCCAATTAGCACATTGGCATATTAGCACATTAATCAAACTCCTTCCAATTTTTCGAAGAATTCTCCCAACCCCTTCCGAGCATCGGCAAGCTTGTCTTCCCAATGTTTCACGGAGTTCTGCCCGATAATATCCGTCACGTACTTCACCGAAATGAAAGGAACATTCTTGGCACGGCATACCAAAGCCTGGGCATAGGCTTCCATATCCACAACATCACCGGACACATCCGAGAGTTCTGTCAAGAAAGTATCCCCCGTATTGCATACACCGCCTGCCGGCCAGTGTAAACAATATCCTTTTTGGGACAACAAATCCATTGAATCAATCTCATACTCCATACCAAGCTCCACCAGCTTCTGCATATCACGGTCTACAAAATGACGGCATACGAAAATATCTCCTACCCGATGACGGATAGTCCCTGCCGTACCTACATTGACCACCAAGTCCGGTTGCGCATGGCTTATCGCTTCAGAAAGATAAAAAGCCGATTTCACCTTTCCCACACCGGTACGGAGATAGCCTATCTGCACCTCTTCCTCCCCTATCAGTCCGGGAAATTTCAATTCCGTAAATTCGCCTTGTACGGCATAAGTGACTAAAATTCTCATATCATTCTATCTTTTTAGAGTCTGTTTAAATTTTGTCCGGCATGAGGGTGGCAAAACGGTTGATGACACACCCTCCTCCTTCTCATGAAAAAGGCAAAGATAGAAACCTTTTTCAGAAGATTTCCATCTTTACCCCATAAATGTAAAGTCACCCACACTCACAACCTCCCTGCCAGATAAGATTTCAATGACTCTACATATTCCTCAAATGCGTCTACTCCTTGCGGAGTGATCTTACAAATCGTACAAGGCATCTTTCCTTTAAAAGTCTTTGTCACCTCCACATATCCCGCCTTGCTGAGTTTGTCTATCTGCACGCTCAGGTTTCCTGCCGTAGCTTTGGTCTGCTGGCGGATATAGACAAAGTCCGCCTCCTCGACACTAATAAGCAACGACATCACCGCAAGCCGCAGTTCGCTATGGAGCAAAGGGTTCAGTTCTTTAAACATATATCATCCTCTTCTTTTATTGTTTGTGACGCTTCGCCACACTGTTCATGTAATGTCCGGGAATCACCATCATAAAGACGAACGCCAATGCAAAAAACAGTATCTGGTCTATGCCGGGCATATAGAAACATCCCAACGAGAGCAAGGCTCCCAGCACTCCCCCTATCGTAACCACTTTCGTGTTCACAATCAGTCCCGTCAGGGCAGTTCCCATCCCCATCATCAGCAAAATGACAAACAGAATAGGAATCTTCCATACAAATATGGCGGTACACGATACCAAGAAAGCACCCAGTCCAAATACCGTCCACACATAATCCACAACACGGTCTATGTAGGTCTTCAACATTTTCCGAGCCTTCCGCTGACTCCACAACGTAGCAGGAAAGGCTATGACTGGAAGCAGGAACCATAGGAATTGCCAATTGTTATTGCCCGTTTCCTTCAATAGAAACCAAACCAGCAACGAGATAATTACCGTTACATATCCCCACAGCAAAAAAGGTGTCCCTGAATTTTCCGCCATTCTGTCCTTCGTGTTCTGTATCATCCGAGTGATGAGTTCTAAACTCTCTTTCTCATTCAATTTTCTTTCTTCCATTTTCCTGCCGCCTTATTTGTTGCTTCCTTTTAATACCCGCTTAAGTGCTATCTCCACCTGCTTCGTGTCGGCGCTCACCTCCACATCCGCTATCGCGCAATACTCAGATGGAATTCCGTCTTCCCTATCCAACTGATAATTGTTGTTTTCATCATGATAGACATAAAGCTTATATTTACCCACTGTCACATCTTTCAGTTCCAGTACCGCCTCCGTGCCCTTGGCATCTACCATACCATACTGCCCCTTGTCAGTGGCAATCATTATCTTTCCCACAGCAGAAGGTATGTTCATCACCTTCACTTTCAGAACATCTTGCGCAGACACCCCCAATGCAAATACACAAAGAAGAGCTGCCGCCATACTTCTACAAACAATCGTTTTCATAATCATTCTCTTTAAGTTATACATACCAAAATCACATTTCGGGTTCGAACTCCGATACAAAGATAAAAGGTTTATTTTATAAACCAAATTATTATATAAATTATTTTATTTATTTCTTAGCATCTCCTCCTTCCTTTACTACATACTATTCCAACCGCACCTAAAGAGTAGTGCCTAAAACAGCAAAAAGTAATTTCGGCCTTACTAAACAGTAATCGTCCAACAACCGTTCAATTATCGTCCAACATCTGTTTAATTATCGTCCAACAACTGTCGGACGATAATTAAACAAGCGTCGGACGATTACTATTTAGTAACGGAGATACTAAGCTTTCGAAAAGCAAGAAATAAAATCCTTCTAAAAAGCAAATTGTTCCATACCTATCCACATCTCTTGAAAAGCCAGCCTCCGCCACCCTTTTTCAATCCCTCAAAACCAGTACTTCATAGGCCACTTCGGTTATTTCGGCACTTCTACAGCATATTTTCCCCGAAAAGTTTTTGTAATCTCCAAGTAAATTGTATTTTTGTGTACAATTTTGGTGTAGTGATGACAGACGAAGAAAAGAAGCTATTAAGTACCTTTGAAGCCAGACTGCGGCATTTAATCTATCTGCACGATGAATTAAAACGCGAAAATGCTGAGCTAAAGCAACTTCTTGAAGCCAAAGAGGAGGAATACGGGAAGGTACAAGCTGAATACCGGGAACTGGAACTTAACTACACGAACCTAAAAACAGCTACGACAATCAGCCTTAACGGCAGTGACGTGAAAGAGACGAAACTGCGATTGTCCAAATTAGTGCGTGAAGTCGATAAATGCATCGCTTTGTTGAATGAATAAAGAGAAGAGGATGTATGAACGATAAGATAAAGATAAACCTGCAGATGGCAGGAGCCTCCTACCCTCTCACAATCAACCGTGAGGACGAGGAAATGGTAAGAGAAGCCGCCAAGCAGGTAGATATCAGGCTCAATGCGTATCGGGAGCATTATCAGAATGTGTCTCTAGAGAGAATTATAGCCATGGTGGCCTATCAGTTCGCTTTAGAAAACCTTCAGTTGAAGGACCGTAATGATACTGAACCCTATACAGCTAAAATAAAGGAACTGACAGAGGTATTGGAGACCTATTTCAAGGAACAATAAGCTGCAATCCCTCCGTCGGGTCGGTAAAAGAGAGAAATTCGCGCACTGTACAAAAGTTTGCCCTTCATCAAAGCAAGCTTTTATGCAGTGCTTTTTTATTTATATACTAAAAACAAATTAATAAAATGACAGTAGTTACAATAGTATTATCCATTGCCTGCTTCATTGTCGGAGGGTTTGCCTCGTACTTGTTCTTCAAGCACGGGCTGAAAAACAAATACGACGGTATCCTGAGAGATGCGGAAGCGGAAGCGGAAGTGATTAAGAAGAATAAGTTGCTGGAAGTAAAGGAAAAATTCCTGAACAAGAAGGCAGACTTGGAAAAAGAAGTGGCCCAACGTAACCAAAAGATACAGCAGGCAGAAAACAAGCTGAAACAACGTGAATTGGTACTGAACCAACGCCAGGAAGAAATCCAGCGCAAGAAGATGGAAGCAGAAGCCGTGAAAGAAAATCTGGAAGCCCAACTGTCCATCGTAGACAAGAAGAAAGAAGAACTGGAGCACATGCAGCGCCAGGAAATAGAAAAGCTGGAAGCCATTTCCGGACTTTCTGCCGAAGAAGCCAAAGAGCGCATGGTGGAATCCCTGAAGGAAGAAGCCAAAACGCAAGCCCAGTCCTACATCAACGACATCATGGACGACGCCAAGCTGACGGCAAGCAAAGAGGCCAAGCGCATCGTGATACAGAGCATCCAACGTGTGGCTACGGAAACAGCCATTGAAAACTCAGTAACCGTATTCCACATCGAATCAGATGAAATCAAGGGACGTATCATCGGTCGCGAAGGCCGCAACATCCGCGCCCTGGAAGCTGCCACCGGTGTGGAAATTGTGGTAGACGATACTCCGGAAGCTATCGTATTGTCAGCTTTCGACCCGGTTCGCCGTGAGATTGCACGTCTGGCATTGCACCAGTTAGTAACAGACGGACGTATCCACCCAGCACGCATCGAAGAGGTAGTTGCCAAAGTACGCAAGCAGGTAGAAGAGGAAATCATCGAAACCGGTAAACGCACTACTATCGACCTGGGCATCCACGGTCTGCATCCGGAACTTATCCGCATTATCGGTAAGATGAAATACCGTTCTTCATACGGCCAGAACCTTTTGCAGCATGCACGCGAGACAGCCAATCTTTGCGCTGTGATGGCATCAGAGCTGGGACTCAACCCGAAGAAAGCAAAACGTGCCGGACTGCTGCATGATATAGGTAAGGTACCCGATGAGGAACCGGAATTGCCGCATGCACTCTATGGTATGAAGCTGGCAGAAAAGTTCAAGGAAAAGCCAGACATCTGCAACGCCATCGGTGCCCACCACGACGAAGTGGAAATGACCAGCCTGCTGGCCCCCATCGTACAAGTATGCGATGCCATTTCAGGAGCACGCCCGGGAGCACGCCGCGAAATTGTAGAAGCATACATCAAGCGCCTGAACGACCTTGAGCAACTGGCCATGTCCTATCCGGGAGTGACAAAGACATATGCCATCCAGGCAGGCCGTGAGTTGCGTGTCATTGTCGGTGCAGACAAGATTGACGACAAGCAGACGGAGAACCTTTCCGGTGAAATCGCCAAGAAGATTCAGGACGAAATGACTTATCCGGGTCAGGTGAAGATTACCGTTATCCGTGAGACACGTGCGGTGAGCTACGCAAAGTAACATCAGAAAAGAAAATAAATGCAGAAAAGGGTGAATTCGTATTCACCCTTTTCTTATTTTTGCACCACAACCATAACTTTACAAAATGAAAGATTATCAGTTTGAAGTTTGTGCCAACTCCGTAGAGAGTTGTATTGCCGCACAAGCCGGCGGAGCAGACCGGGTGGAACTATGCGCAGGCATCCCCGAGGGAGGAACAACCCCCTCATACGGCGATATCCTCATCGCACGGGAAGTATTGCAGCAGACCAAATTGCATATCATTGTCCGTCCCCGTGGAGGAGACTTCCTTTACTCCTCCACCGAACAGCGCATCATGCTGAAAGACATAGAGAATGCCCGCCGCCTAGGCGCTGACGGAGTCGTGTTCGGTTGCCTGACGGCAGAAGGAGATGTAGACATTCCATTGATGGAGCAGCTTATGAAAGCCTCACAAGGGATGTCCGTCACCTTCCACCGTGCTTTCGATGTATGCAGAAATCCACAAAAAGCAATAGAAGATATTATCGCATTAGGATGCAACCGCATCCTAACTTCCGGACAGCAATCTACAGCAGAGCAAGGCATTCCCCTTTTGAAAGAGCTCCAACAACAAGCATCAGGCCGAATCATTCTATTGGCAGGCTGTGGGGTGAATGAAGCCAACATAGCCCACATTGCCCGAGAAACCGGTATCCGCGAGTTTCATTTCTCCGCCAGGGAAAATATCGAAAGCTCCATGCTCTATCACAATTCCGCCGTCTCTATGGGAGGAACGGTACATATTGATGAATACACACACACCATCACTACTGCGGAGCGGGTAAAGCGTACAATCGGAGCATTAAAAGCCTCTCCCCTAGCCCCTCCCCCGTAGGGAGGGGGACAGAGATAGTCCTACAAAATACAAACACTTCAAAACTCCCCTCCCTACGGGGGAGGGGGACAGAGATAGTCCTACAAAATACAAACACTTCAAAACTCCCCTCCCTACGGGGGAGGGGGACAGAGATAGTCCTACAAAATACAAACACTTCAAAACTCCCCTCCCTACGGGGGAGGGGGCGAGGGAGAGGCCTATAAAAAAAGGATGTACTTTTCAGCACATCCTTTTTTATATCATAGGATAAATATTATTTCTTCACCGGAGAAGAGTATCTTGCATTCAGACCATCCAGAATCTCACGGGTGATGTTGTAGACACTGTCTGCATAGAGCAGGTTGTCAAAACCCGTATTGCTGATAATCATGCTGTAACCTTTTGTCTTATTGTACTCCTTCAGGAAAGCATTGATAGAATCACGCAGTTGCAGGCTGTTCTTTTCATTCTCACTCATCAGCTCAGACTGCAGCTTGTTGCTCAGGTTCTGCAAATCCTGCTCCAACTTTGCAATGCGGTTGTATTCCTGCTGTGCTCTCTCCTGAGAAAGATAAGCGTTGTTCTGATACTTTGTCTGGAATTCCTGCTTCTGCTTCTCCAGTTCGCTGGCTTTCTGGTTCAATGTCAGACGGACATTCTCGCCCTTCTTCACCATAGCCTCATTCAAGTCTATGCAATAGTTGTATTTTGCCAAAAGCGTATCTATTTCAACATAAGCAATTTTCATTTCCGATAATCCGCCGGCTTGTGCAGGAGCGCTTGTCGTCTGTTTATCAGTATTGCCGGCACATTGAGCAAATAAAACGATCAGTGCGAGAGCTGCCAGACCGTTCATGAGGTAGTTTAATCTCTTCATAATTGATAAATATTGTTTTTTAAAATTAGTTCATACTATCGTTTAAGGCTTTTTCCAGTTCATCAATGGAAAAACGGGACTTGCGTTGTGCTTCCCTATCCTGCGACTGCACACAGCCGATACCTCTATCGCGCATTGCCTTATTGCCACTGACATGCCCGTTAGGGAACCTGCCGCCTTTCACAAAAAAGACCTTTACACCCAATAAAACAATGCAAATAGCAACTATTAACAGAGTTATCAATATTGTATCAAGCATTTCCATTAATTTTGTTACATGAAAATAGTGTTTTTACTATTTTTGTGGGTGCAAATATAGGGCTTTGGTTGGACTAACTCGCCTTTTTTACTCTAAAAAAAGAGAAAGGGGAATAAAATAGTCAATCAATTTAACCATATTTAGCAATAAGTGGTTAATTTAATGGAGAATTGATATTTGACAATTGATAATGAAGGCTGCATAAACACATGTAAGGCAGCCGCTAATTCAGATAATTATGGAAAAAAAAGACTTGAAACCGGCTGGTGTATTTCACTATTTTGAGGAAATCTGCCAAGTGCCGCGCCCTTCGAAGAAGGAAGAGAAAATCATTGCTTACTTAAAAGCATTCGGAGAAAAACATAAGTTGGAAACGAAGGTGGACGAAGCCGGAAACGTTCTGATAAAGAAACCCGCTACTCCGGGTATGGAAAACCGCAAGACTGTCGTACTTCAATCGCACATCGACATGGTATGTGAAAAGAACAACGACGTGAAGCACGACTTCCTGACCGACCCTATCGAAACCGAAATTGACGGTGAATGGCTGAAAGCCAAAGGTACAACCTTGGGAGCCGACAACGGCATCGGTGTAGCCACCGAACTGGCTATCCTTGCCGACGACAGCATCGAGCACGGTCCTATCGAATGCCTCTTCACCGTGGACGAGGAGACCGGACTGACCGGTGCCTTCGCCCTGAAAGAAGGCTTCATGAACGGAGACATTCTGTTGAACCTCGATTCCGAGGATGAAGGCGAGCTCTTCATCGGCTGTGCAGGCGGTATAGATTCCGTTGCCGAATTCACCTACCGGGAAGTGGACGTACCGGCAGGGTATTTCTGCTGCAAAGTGCAGGTAAAGGGGCTGAAAGGCGGACACTCCGGCGGCGACATACACCTGGGGCGCGGCAATGCCAACAAACTGCTGAACCGCTTCCTGAGCCAGGCATCCCAGAAGTACGACATGTACCTTTGCGAAATAGACGGTGGTAACCTGCGCAACGCCATTGCCCGCGAAGCACACGCGGTAATTGCCATACCCGATGCCGACAAGCATGCCCTGCGCACAGACTTGAATGTCTTTGCCGCCGAAGTGGAGGCAGAATATGCCGTCGTTGACCCGGACCTCCAATTCGTGCTTGAATCGGAAGCAGCCCGTCCCAAAGCCATTGACAAAGATACCGCCAAGCGCTTGCTGCAAACCATCTATGCCACACCTCACGGTGTGTATGCCATGAGCCAAGACATTCCGGGGCTGGTGGAAACCTCCACCAATCTGGCCTCCGTAAAGATGAAACCCGGCCATATCATCCGTATCGAGACCAGCCAGCGCAGCTCTACCGCCTCCTCCAAACAAGACATTGCCAATATGGTGCGTACTGTATTCGAAATGGGTGGAGCAGCCGTATCTTTCGGCGACGGATATCCGGGCTGGAAGCCCAACCCGCATTCAGAAATCCTGGAAGTGGCTGTTGAGTCCTACAAACGTTTGTTCGGTGTAGATGCCAAGGTAAAAGCTATCCATGCAGGTTTGGAATGCGGACTGTTCCTTGACAAATACCCGGCACTGGACATGATTTCCTTCGGACCTACCCTGCAGGGTGTGCACTCTCCCGACGAACGGATGCTGATTCCTACCGTACAGAAGTTCTGGGAACATCTGCTGGATATACTGAAGCACATTCCGGTGAAATAAATATCCCGCGTTCCTTAAAGGGGAACGGGAATCGTTTGTATGAACGTTATCCATAAGATAGGAGTTATACTCTTCCTTCTCTGCCCGTACATCAGTCTGTACGGGCAAGAAGGAAAAGATACCCTCACGTTTCGGATAGTAAGCTACAATGTAGAAAACCTATTCGACTCCCGACATGACACACTAAAGAATGACTACGAGTTCCTGCCGGATGCCACCCGGCATTGGAATTACTCTAAATACAGAAAGAAACTGGATAATATAGCCCGCGTCATCATCGCCACCGGAGGATGGACGCCGCCCGCCCTTGTTGCCTTGTGTGAGGTGGAGAATGACAGTGTGATGCGCGACCTTACCCGCTACTCTGCCTTGCGCGAAGCAGACTACCGGTATGTGATGACACAATCTCCCGACAAACGCGGCATCGACGTAGCGCTGTTGTATCAACGTAATCTTTTCAAACTGCTTTCCTATCAGAGCCTCCCCGTAGACAAGCCCCGGAAGAATAGCCGTCCCACACGGGACATTCTTCACGTCAGCGGATTGTTGCTGAACCGGGATACGCTTGATGTACTGGTAGCTCACTTCCCATCCCGTTCGGGAGGGGCAAGAGAGTCTGAACCTTACCGGCTACTGGCTGCCCGAAAGGTGAAGCATGCCATAGACAGCCTATACACGATACGCCGACATCCGCAAATTGTCCTTTTAGGGGATTTCAACGATTATCCGGAGAATAAATCGGTAAAGGAGGTGTTGGAGGCAGCAGCACCGTCAACATTGCAAGACTCTCTACGTCCACAAAAACTTTACCATCTACTGGCAGGAAAAGCCAAAACACGCAAGCACTTCGGCAGCTACAAGTATCAAGGAGAATGGGGACTACTGGACCACATCATCGTATCGGGTACGTTGCTGCAAGAACACGCACCGCTATATACAGAGGAAGCAAAGGCAGACGTATTCTGCCTGCCCTTCCTACTGACAAGAGACAAGAAATACGGAGGGCAGCAACCCTTCCGCACCTACTACGGGATGAAGTATCAAGGAGGATACAGCGACCACTTGCCTGTATATGCGGAGTTCCGGTTGATATATTAGTCGGAATACTGATACAGTTTCAAGTCAAACTTCTGTACCATCACCAGCAAGTGGTCGAAGATGTCGGACTGAATGCGCTCGTACTCTTTCCATACCTTGTTGCGAGAGAAGAAATATACCTGGATGGGTACCCCATACGTCGTGGGTTCCTTCTGGCTGATAATCAAGTCCATCTCCTGGTTCACCACCGGCAGGCTGCACAAATAGCGTTCGATGTAGATACGATAGAGCTGCGCATTGGTTGGCACCTCTTCTTCTGCTGGCTGATAGTCGGCCATCAAGGGGACTTCCTTGCGGATATTATCCAGCATTTCCGGAGTGCAGAACTTCAGGGTAGTCATATCCAGAAAGATATTCTTGTTTACCCGTCGCCCGCCACTTTCCTGCATGCCGCGCCAGTTCTGAAAAGAGTTGTTCACCAGGGTATACGGTGGTACGGTCGAGATGGTTTCGTCCCAGTTGCGTATCTTGACCGTGTTCAGCGTAATCTCCTCTACAACTCCATTGGCAACGCCACCCGGCAGCGCTATCCAGTCCCCTATCCGCAACATGTCGTTGGCAGAGAGCTGCACGCCGGCCACAAACCCCAGAATGCTGTCCTTAAATACCAGCATCAGTACAGCTGCAGATGCGCCCAGACCGGCAAACAAGGTCATAGGAGACTTGCCTATCAGCACTGAAACCACTATGATACCTCCGATAAAAAACAGCAGCACTTGCAATACCTGCACGAAGCCTTTCAGCGGACGGTTCTTCTGCTTGTCCTTCATGTTATAAACATCGAGCAGTACCAGCAACAAGCCGTTAATAGTAAGCAGCACCGCCACAATGATATAGACAGCACACACCTTTTGTGAGAACTCAAGCATCTCCTTTCCACGCACAAAGGCCATGGGCAGCAGGTAGTAGATGAGGATTCCCGGCAGAATATGTATCAAATGGTGTATCACCCTGCGTTTCATCAGCAACGTATTCCACTGATGGGGAGAGCGTCGGGTATAATGCTTCATACCGCCAACGAAGATTGCCTGGCACAAATAGTCCAGCCCTATCGAAAGCCCCACCATCAGCAGTGCAATAATCGTCTCGTCAAACATATCGGCAAACTTCGGGTCTATCCCCCAACCTATCAAGATTTTATTCATCCATCCTCCTAAACTCATCATAAGCTCTCTTTTTTTTGAAGTGTCTTGTTTGTATAACAATCCAAAGATAAAGATGTTTTCAGAGAACGGCAAGCATATACCCTTTTTTCATCAACGACTCAATCCTCACGCTCGGGTCGTTTTTTAGCGACCGCCGCAGATAGGACATCTGTACATTCAAGGCAAGGGAGTTGGCATATGAGGCAGTGCCCCACACAGCATCCAGTAACGTATCGCGACTGACAGTCTTATTCACATTCAGCGCCAGCAAGCGAAGAATATCGGCTTGACGGGAAGTAATCAGCACCTTACTATTTCCCGTACGAATCTCGTTCGTACTGTAATTGAATACGGAATGGCCGAAAGCATACATCTCATCCTCTGCCACGCCGGACAACTGCGAAGTGAAACGCTCGCGGATACGCGCCGTAAGCTCTTCCGGATAGAAAGGTTTGGCAAGGTAATCGTTCGCCTTCAGTTGGAATCCTTGCAGGCGGTCAGCCTTGTCGCTGCGGTCGGAAAGAAAAAAGATGAGGACATGCTTGTCCGCCTCCCGGATTCGTTCTGCCACTTCAAAACCATTGAGCCCGGGCATATTGATGTCAAGCAAGACAAGGTCCGGTTTGACAAGAGGAAACTGGTCGAGGGCGATAAGGCCATTTCCGGCATAGGTCACTTCATAACCCTCTTTCTCCAGGAAGCGTTTCAGAAGCATGGAATACTTCAGGTCATCGTCAGCAAAAAGAATTTTCAGTGGTTTCATGAGTTGCTATTTATATTCTCGATATCCATCTGTGCAGATTATTGTGGAATGGTTATTTCCACCGTCGTCCCCCTCCCAATCTGACTGGTCAGAAAGACGGTTCCCCTATGAGCCTCAACCAACAACTTGACATAACTCAACCCCAAACCGATGCCCGGCAAGGAACGGTCAGGCAAGTTGCTGCTACGGTAAAACTTATCGAATACCCGTCCCTGCTCGGAAACAGGGATACCAATGCCGTCATCGGAAACTTTCAATGTGAGCTCGTGGCCATGCAGGCGGCATTCTACCCGGATACTGACGGAGCTTCCCGAATATTTCACGGCATTTTCCATCAGATTACTGATGATATTTGCCATGTGCACGGGGTCGGCCGTAACCAGCAGGTTGTCCGTGAAATGTGTCTCGAAAGATACTTGTTTTCCTCCAGGAGCATGCTGCAGGCGTATCAACTTCTCCACAACCGGTTTCAAATCGAAAGTACTGAGGGAAAGTTGTGTCTGCTCATCGTCAGCACGGGTCATGTCGCGCAGCTTCCGGAGGTAGGCGGAAAGGTTGTCCAGCTCGGAAACGGAATCACGCACCACTTCATCCATGGCCTGCTCGTCGGTACGCATTGTTTTGTCATTGAGAAAAGAGACGCACATCTTCAAGGCCTGCACGGGACGTTTCAACTCGTGTATCATGGTGTTGACAAAGCTTTTCCGCAACTCGTCCACACGGTGCTGCTTCAAAATGGTCTTTATCTGGAACAGCAGACAGACAGACAGCAGAAGAATCAATACCAAGCTGCCCAGAAGTTGCCAGCCCATACGGAGCAAAAGAGTATGCGGCATCACCTGCACATCCACTTGTACCAACTCCCGCTTCAGCGGATTGTAAGGATAAACCAGACGGATGACCGGATGCAAATCACTCCCCAGCCGTTCTACGGTTTCCACCCATTGATAGAGGCTGTCGCGCGGCGTGACTAGTCCGGTAGTGAAAGACATGCCGTCCAGTTTAGTCGCCAGCACCGAATCGAAGCGCTGCAACGTAAAAGGGACATCTATCTGCAACTGATAAGCAACTATCGCCTCGCTGAAGCTCATGTTGAAAAGCAGCTTGTCTTCGCCATGTATCACAATCTTGTCCTTATAGACAATACTATCCTTCATTGCCGTGGATAGAACGGATTTATCTGCCATGGCCCCCACCACAAACGTACGCGTATAGCGCTCTTTGAGCTTGTTGGTCAATGAATCCCTATCCGTATGCATGTCCACATTGGTGTTGAAAAAGGATATATTAGGCTTGTTGAACACTTTCTTCGGCTGTTCACGCCGGATAGAGTCGTTCACTGCCACGGCATCCATGACAAGGCGGTGTATCTCTTCTTCATATTCCTCATTCTTATACTGATACTGGTTCCACAACCAATATCCCTGCCCTGCTACAAGTAGCAGCATGGATATCAGTGACAATGCCCATACTATTCTGATTCGTTTTTCCATCTCAGAGTCTGTTCTTCTTTTATACTATACAAAGGTAAGGGTTTCCTCCAATCAGAGGTACGCGCGAGGCGGCTATTCTCATTTGAGTAACATTTCAGTAATAACTTTCTCACTCCGGAAAGACAAATTCCGCATAGATTTGCGACGACAGGACACATGACACGTCCTCGAAACAGTAATTCCTAACAACGAAAAAGTATGAAAAAGCAGATTCTACTCACCGCCATGCTGTTGATAACCACCACAACCGCCTGCGCACAGTTTAACATCAAAATCGGCTCCGGCAAGACGTTCAGAAAAGATACCATAGACCAGACTGTACTCATGGTGCAGTATGAAGTGGACGGCTGTACGGACACACTGTCGGAAGAGCGTTTCCAGGAAACCATGATGTTGGAAATCGGCAAGAAATGCTCCAAGTTCTACAGTTACACAAAGTATGTGGGCGACTCGGTATTTGCTGCCGACATTGCCAATAACGCCTCGCAAGAAACGATGATTGAACACGCCAAACAGTTCGGAAAAAGCAAGCTGAACGAACAGACCTACAAGAGATACCCCGTAGGCAAAGTGACCACACTGGATGAAATTGCCGGAGACATCAACAGACTCCGGTGCGAGGAACCGGAAGAGTGCCCACAGTGGACGCTGCAGACAGACACGGCAACCATCCTCTCGTATCTCTGCCAAAAAGCAGAATGCGTGTTTAAGGGACGCAGATGGATTGTCTGGTACAGTCCGGAGATTTCCTCCAGCGAAGGGCCGTGGAAGCTGTTCGGACTGCCCGGACTGATACTGAAAGCAGAAGACAACAGGGGGCATTATCTCTTTACCTGCACCGGTATGGAGCAATGCCATTCCTACCGACCTATCCTCTTCAACGGAAAAGATTATGAACCCGTAAACCGCAAGGCGTACAACAAAATCCACGAAAGATACTATGCCGACCCGGTAGGATTCATTATGGGCAACACGCCTAACGTACGTATCACCATACGCGACAACCAGGGCAATGAAGCCAGGAAGCCGAAGAATATAGCCCACAATCCGCTGGAACTTGACTGATTCATCCCATCGAACTCCAATGGATATACACTTCAAGAAACTCTTGCTGCCAATCCTTGCCTTGTTTGCAATGACAGCGCATGCACAGTCTCTCAGTGGCTTGGTAACGGACGAAGAAACCGGACAACCGCTGGAAGCCGTAATGATTAGTGTGCTGCGAAACGGCACCATGATAGATTACGCCCTGACCGATGCCCGGGGGAGATATTCCCTGCCATGGAAATACAACGGCAACCTGCAAGTCAGCGTATCACTGCTGGGCTATAGACGGGAAATACGCAACATATCGGCAGCAGGAACACTCCATATTCGTCTGCATCCCGAAGCCATTGCACTAAAAGAAGTCCAAATACGTCCCGGCCGCATTCATGGCAGGAAAGATACCGTAAGGTATAATCTGGCAGAGTTTGCCTCTTCCAAGGACGTACACATCAAGGATGTTCTGAAAAAGCTCCCCGGTGTGGATATTGACGACAACGGGCAGGTGAAATATAAAGGTAAAGCCATCGACCACTATTTTGTGGAGGGTATGGACGTGACGGGTGGACGCTACAGCCAAATCAACAACAACCTCAGTGCCAAAGCCGTAAAATCGGCAGAAATTATGGAGAACTACCAATCGGTCAAGGCATTGAAAGGAAAACTCAGTTCGGATGAAATAGCCCTGAACCTGAAACTCGACCCACAGGCACGCAACCAATGGATTGTCAACGGTACCCTGGGGACAGGCTGGAGCGATGGAACACAAGAAACGACCGGAACGGCACAAACGAAGAGGGACAAAGGAACGCTTCTTTGGGAAAACGCCGCCAATGCCCTCCAACTGGGTAAAGGCAAGCAAAGCATCTACGGCTACAAGAGCAACAACAACGGTACCGACCTTAGCCGTGAGCAACATATACTGACAAACAACACATCCCAACAGATTCCCCTGCACGGCTTTCTGGTACAACCGGGCATCAGCGCTCCCCTCGACAAGCAACGGCTGCTCTTCAACGAAACCCATACACTGAACGCCAACCGCATGTATAAATGGAACGACGAACGTTCCCTGCGCCTGCAAGCCGGATATACCCATAACCGGATTACCCAGCAACGGGGCAACTCGCAAGTCTACTACCAGCCCGATGACACCATACGCATGGATGAAGCCTACCACTACTGCCTGCAGAACGATGCCGCCCATATGGAAATGCACTATGAGGATAACAAGACCATCCACTATCTGTCGAACCGCTTCCTGGCAGAAAGTGAAACGAACCGCGGCACCTCCCACGAGTTGCAGCAAACGATGCGCACCTCCCAGTTTACGGCAAAGAATTTCTTCAGCCTTATCCGCAATGGAGAGAAAAGCACATGGAAGTTCAATTCTGCCACACAGTATGCCTATCTACCCTCCTCCTTGTCACTACACGACGGGAAAGACAAATTCATCCAGCACAGCCTTTACAACGACAATAAGGCCAGCCACCTAAGAAAACACAACGGTTTCACCCGGCAATACACCGCCGGTATAAAGGGCGAATGGGCATCGGTAAAGCACCATTCCACCCGGATGGAAACATTTGGCGCATCCAGTTTTTCTCCCTACCTCTCCCCCTACTTCCAGTTGGAGCAAGGCAAGTGGCAGGGAAGTCTGTCACTCCCTCTCAGCTATAAGCGCTACTTCTCGCAACAGCGCTCTTTTCTCTTTTTCAATCCGTCGCTCTATCTGCGCTATCAGCCGGACTACCATTGGAAAATTTCCCTCTACGGCAGTTTACACCGCTCAGCAGGAGATGTCACAGACCTCTGCCCTTTTACCTATCGGACAGACTACCGTACCTGGAAAAACACTGACGGCCTCTTCCCCGTCAGTACACGCCAACAATACAACCTTTATGGAGAATACAAGAATACCGTGCAGGAATTTTTCGCCACCGCCACTTTGTCCTACCGGCATGTACACTACAACACCTTGAATGAACAGAGTATCTCTGAAAACCGCATTGTCCACACCCTTCGCCTACATTCCAACAGTACACAAAGTTGGTTCCTGCTCAGCACTCTCTCCAAGGGATTTTTCGACTGGAATCTGAAAACCTCACTTGACTTACAACTGAGCCGCAATACCGGCTGGCAGTTGACACGGGTTTCAGATACAGACGCCCTCACTCCACAAACGGAAACAGCCGGAAACGGCCCGCCTCAAAAATACCGTTATGACTATCTTAAGATGGAACCCAAACTGATATGGTCGCCCGCCGAAGCTTTCGAAGCCGAATATCATGCCACAATCAACTATGGCGGCAGTAAAATAGGGAACGACACGCACCTTGCTCCTCTACTGGACTTCGTACAGCGTATGCACCTCACATTCAGCATCGGACACGTCGACCTCTGCCTTTCCGGAGAACATTACCGGAACGATTTAAACAGCGATACGCATCTCAACACACTGTTTGTAGACGCATCACTCATTTATAAGACAAGGAAATGGAGAGTGGAAGCCAGCCTCAGCAATCTGTTCAACAAGAAAGAGTATGCCTATACTACCTACTCGGCCACACAAAGCTATACTTCACGGTTGAATATCCGTCCACGGGAGGTTATGGTGACTGCCGGTTATCAGTTCTAAAGACTGTCATCTACAACAATGTCCGTATTCCGGCATAAACCAGCATCCCCGCTATCGTCAGCAACCCTACCCATATAGGAGCATAGACATGAGTGACATGCTCGACACGCTTATATCCGCTAACCTTCACAAACAAGCGGTAAATCAGCCAGGCACCAATCAGCCCCACAATAGTCCCTGCCAACAAATCACCCGGATAATGCACACCGAGATATACGCGCGAATAGCACGTCAGCAACGCCCAGGCCATAATGAAAAGAGTAAGCCACCGCTTGCGGAATAGAAAGAACAGGAAAAACGCCAATCCGAAGGTATTGGCGGCATGACACGAAGGAAAACCATAACGCCCTCCACGATGATTGTTGACGATATGCACCATCTCCGAAATGGGATTATTCAGATTAGAAGGACGCATACGCTCCACATAGGGACGTATCCAAGTGGCACATGCCTGGTCGGCAAAAGTAATGGTGAGCGCAAGGCCTATCATGCAAAACAGTGTGACCTTCCAATGAAAATTGCGCAACATCACATACCAGATGGCAGCATACATGGGAATCCAAACCCACTTACCGCTATAAGCGCTCATAAAATAATCGAAATACATGTTGTGCATCCGATTGATGGAAAAAAATATGTTTGTGTCTACATCTATTGCCCCTTGCAAGGCGTCCATAAGTGCTGTCATACGTTATCTTTTGGCTATATCATCATATAATTTTTGCAAATAGGCTTTGCCCAACGGCAGGTTCTTCCCTTTTGCTGTGCCCTCATCCACTACCACAGTACCCGCCTGGCAATTGAATATCACTTGATTGTCCGCTGTCACCATACCGAAAGCATCGGGTACGGTAAAGAACGCGAAATGAGGGGAAGCGGGATTAAGCATATCTTTACTGAAAACAAACTCATCATGGGGCAGCGCCAATTGAGCCAGCAACGTGGCTGCAATATCATGTTGCGAGCCATAGACGTCAATGCGCCTCGGCTCTCGGACAGCACCGCCCACCATCAACAGAGGTATCCGGTAGCGTTCTACCGACAAATTGTCGATATGTTCGGGATAAGCTCCCAAGTGGTCTGGAACAAACACAATCACCGTATTCTTCCACTGGGGAAGCTCACGGAACTGTCTTACAAAATCGCCTGCACAACTATCCGTATAGGCAAAGGCGTTCAGCCGGTCATTCTCCAGACGACGGAAAGGTACTTCAAAAGGCTCGTGGCTGCTGGAGGTCTGCAAGACACGGAAATGAGGAGTTTTCTCTTCGGCAGTTCCTTCGGCAGCTTCGGCTTTCAAGTCTTCCAGCAGACGGTTGAATACGAGATGGTCGTGCGCCCCCCACTTACTTAAACGTTCCGTTACGGGAAAATCCTGGTCGGAAACAATGTCTTCAAAGCCTGATGACATCAGGTAGGAACGCATATTGGTAAAGTCGGCATCACCGCCATAATAATACTTGGTACCATAACCCGCCTTCCGCAAGCTGCCTGCAATGGCAGGAATGGACTGCGTTTTACGGGGATACTTCATAATACTAGTAGTGGGCTGGGCAGGATAGCCACTCAAGATAGCCACCAGCCCACGGTCCGTACGGAAACTGTTGGCGTAGAAGTTCGTAAAGAGCACCCCTTCCTTACTCAAGCTATCCAGATGGACGGCAATATTCGGCTCACCTCCCAAAGCTGTCATCAACCTGGAGGAAAAACTCTCAAGAATCACAAAGAGTACATCGGGACGCTGAGTATTGAATAAAGTATGCAGTGAATCGGCAGGTTGCAGCACAGAATCTGTCTCTTCCGTTTGACCACCGGCACCTGCGGGTTCAAGCATGTCTTTAAAAAGCCGGTCGGCCTCCGCAGCTTCCATAAAACGGTACTGCTTGCTGAAGTCCTTCTGCTTGGCAAGAGATTCCATCAGACTGAATGCAGGGTTGATAGCTGCATGGTTCAGACGCTGCTCGGCACTGAAATAGACTTTCCCCACATTCATGGTAGATACTGTAAAGCCTCCACGGATAGGAATAAACAGTAACCCCGTCATCAGCAACAATATACCTGACACCTTCAGGCGACGATAAGGCAGTTTCATCCGCAGCAACAGCTTCTTCTGCAGCAAGATGCCGTAGAAAACAGCATACAGCACGACAGCATAAACAGCCATTGCCACAATTCCCCCCAGCACCATCCAAATGCTGACACTGGCCACTGCGTCTTTAGGGGAGGAAAAGAAATAGAATAACGGAGTAGCATCCAAACGGAACCCCCAATACTCGTATAATCCTAAATCGACAGTAAAAATTATGGAGATAAGTACTGAAATGAAGAGGAAATAGCCGCACCAGATGCGATGAAGGGATTTAGAAAGTGTCCATACAGAGGTTATGAAAAGAAAACCGGGAATAGCTGTCAGATAACCAGCCAGAGATAGGTCTAAAGGTAACCCATGCCAAATGACACTGAACCAGTCCGCACACGAGGCATCCGGATACAGCGATTTGTAAAACAGCATAAATAGTGGTTTCTGCAACACAAAAATGCAGACAAACAAGCAGTATGTCTTAATAAATCCTATGAGCCTATCTTTCATCGGTGCCTTATTGTATATCTAAATATAAGGTGCAAAAATAAATCTTTTTATTCTATTTCTCACCAATATTAGTCAATAATTACATTGAAAGATAGGCTTATAGGATATTTTAAGTTTATCCGTTCACGCGTTTGTAATCTTCAAGGAACTTCTTCAGACCGGAATCGGTCAGCGGATGATTAAGTAAACCCTTAATGGCCGAAAGCGGACAAGTAGCCACATCAGCACCCACCTCTATACACTGCATGATATGTGCCGTATGACGGATAGAGGCGGCAAGTACCTGGGTGGTATATCCATAATAACGGTACATCTCTACAATCTTCGCAACCAATGCAATGCCATCCTCACAGATGTCATCGAGACGCCCCACAAACGGAGAAACATACGTTGCACCTGCCTTGGCTGCAAGCAATGCCTGACCGACAGAAAATACCAGAGTACAATTTGTACGGATACCTTTGCCCGAGAAGTATTTAACGGCCTTGATACCTTCTGCAATGCAAGGCACCTTCACTACGATATGCGGATTCAAGGCTGCCAATTCTTCACCCTCTTTAATCATGCCTTCATAGTCGGTAGCTATCACCTCGGCACTCACATCGCCTTGCACAATATTACAGATGTCCACATAGTGCTTACGCTGGTTCTCCACTCCTTTGATACCTTCTTTTGCCATAAGCGAAGGATTAGTGGTAACTCCGTCGAGTACGCCCAAGTCATAGGCCTCCCGAATCTGTTCTAAATTTGCCGTATCAATAAAAAACTTCATGATATAAATGTTTAGATGGTTGATATTACAAATATAACGATTTACACCATAAATGGTTCCTGCTAGTCCTTTATTATCTTTGCTTGACTAATTATTATCTGGTCAGCGGTTTCGCTTCAAGAATAAACGGTTAGTAATTGTTTGCGGCAATTCATTCTCATAGTGGGTTACCATAATCATCGTTTTATCCCGACGATGGCAGAATGCCTCTATAATCTTCTTGACCCGACGGCGGTTGTATGTATCGAGTCCATGAAGCGGTTCATCCAATATCAGCAGTTCCGGGTCCTTGACAAAAGCACGTGCCAATAATGCCAGACGCTGTTCCCCGCTGGAGAGTTGCAGAAAAGGACTGTCTTTCAAGGCGGCAATACCGAAAATCTCCATCCACCACTCACATACCGACATCTGTTCGGCATGAGGACGTTTATACAATCCGATGCTGTCGTGCAGACCGGAAGCGACAATCTCTATGGCAGGCAGATTCTTCAGATAAGCACGATGCATTTCCGGACTGACATAACCGATGTGTTTCTTGATTTCCCAAATACTCTCCCCCGTTCCGCGCTTCCGTCCGAAAAGACTGATATCGCAGGCGTATGACTGCGGATTATCCGCACAAACCAAACTAAGCAAGGTAGACTTGCCGGCACCGTTCTCGCCACTCAGCGCCCACTTCTCACCACGCATCACTGTCCAATCCAGCTCCTTCAGAATGGTACGGTCATCGTAACGGATGCTAACCCCGTTCAATTTCACCACTTCGTCCGAAGTGAAATTCGCATGTTCGTAGGGCAAATCGAGAATACACCGCTGCAATTCCTCCAACGCTCCGGCCTCTTCCTGAATACGCATCTGATTGCCCGCACAGAATGCCTGCACATACTCCTCACGTTCCATCTTTTCGCCCACCTTCATGTCCTCTACCGGCACAACATGTGTAATAAATGAAGGTATGTCATCCAACATGGAAAGCACAAGGACAATCTGCAACTCGCCCAGCCGGGTAAGCCGCTCCAGCAAATTAAAAAGCAGTTCACGGGTAGGCGCATCCAGCCCTATGAAAGGATTGTCCATGATAAGAATTCGGGGAACAGTCAGTAAAGCTTTAGTCAACTGAAACCTGCGCAGCTCCCCACTGCTGAGAAGAATGATTTTCTTGTCAAGCATCGGCTCTATGCTGAAAAGTTCAAATAGCTGCCGCCTCAAGACATCGTCTTTTACCTCTCCCAGCACTTCGCGTACTAGCGGAGCATCCTCCTGGTCGTGGGCATTCCAACGCTGTTGATAGTAATAATTGGCATCGGCAGAACCGTAAGTATCACGGAAAGCAATGTATTTGATATTGTCATAGGCAGTTTTCGTGAGGGAGGGAGAGAAATCATAGGTAAGCTCACCATCACGCAAAGGATACTTTTCCGTCAGCATATCCACCAGGAGGCTCTTTCCGGCTCCGTTCGGTCCTACAATGGCAATGTGTTCTCCTGCCAGGAAATCAAGGGTGACAGGCTCTGTCAAACGAACAAGCGGGTTGCGTACTACGCCCCCCGCTATGTGTATTGTATGTTGTTGCATCATCCAATCATCATTTATACATAATCAGTGCCGATTGGGCCGGAACAACAACTTCGGGGCCGTACAGTGTGCCCAAACCTTGTTCATTGATAAAGCCATCCTTGCAGACCACTGTATATTTACCTTCGGGTACGGTAAGTTTGGCAGGCTCCTTACGGGCATTCAAGACTAGTATAATATCTCCCCATGCATCACCGTTGGCATTTTCTTTCAGACGGTAAACCACCACATTGCTGCCGTCAACCGGTAGAAATTCCAAATGCTTACGCACCAAATCCGCATCACCCATACGGAAAGCCGGATGCTTCTTACGAAGCTGTATCAACCCTTTATAATAAGCAAATACATCTGCATGCTCCGCCTTTCGTCTCCAATCAATCGCATTGATGGAATCGGGACTCTCAAAACTATTGTGTACTCCCTTCTTGTCACGCATCACTTCCTCACCGGCATAAATAAACGGTACACCTTGGGAAGTGAATACGGCTGTTTGCGCCAGTTTGTCAAGCTTTGCCAATTCTACGGGAGTAATACCCGGGATACTTGCTTTCAGCCTATCCACCAAGCACATATCATCATGGCAGGAAACATAGCTGATCATCTGTGTAGGTTGTTCCGCCCACGGAGCCTTACTATAATTCACAGAGTCATTATTTACTTGCGGATGCCTGATGGCTCCTACAATACCAAACTTTATGCTCTCCTCTCCTCCCGGCAATCCAGCAAGGAAAGCACCTTGATGATTGTCATTAAACGGACCGCGTAAAGCATCACGCATTTCGTCAGAGAAAGCAGCAACACCCGGCATCTTATAAGTATTGGCTTTCATTGCCAGAGAATCTTCCGCCATCTGTGGAGCCGATGCCGCCCATCCTTCACCATATATAAATATAGTCGGATCTACAGACGTTGCCGCCTTACGGATTTCGTTCATTGTCTCGATGTCATGAATACCCATCAGGTCAAAACGGAATCCGTCAATGTGATATTCATTAATCCAATGTAATACAGACTCTATCATGTATTTACGCATCATCGGACGGTTGCTGGCAGTTTCATTGCCACAAGCCGAACCGTCTGCATACGTTCCGTCTGGTCGCTGACGGTAAAAGTATCCCGGCACTGTACGTTCAAAATTACTGTCGGATGTATTGAAAGTATGGTTATACACCACATCCAGAACAACACGGATACCTGCTTTGTGCAAAGCCTGCACCATCTGCTTGAATTCCCGGATACGAACATCCGGTTTGTAGGGGTCGGTAGAATAAGAGCCATCAGGCACATTGTAATTCTGCGGATCATATCCCCAATTATACTTGTTCTCGTCCAGCTTTGTCTCATCAACGGAGGCATAGTCATAAGACGGAAGGAGATGTACATGTGTCACCCCCAATTCTTTCAGATGGTCAATGCCGGTTGCCAGCTTGTCGGGACTTACCGTTCCTTGTTCTGTCAGTGCCAGGAACTTTCCTTTATGCTCAATGCCCGACGACGGTTCGATGGACATATCACGATGGTGCATTTCATAAAGAATCACATCGGCAGGAGAGGCCAATGCCGGACGTTTATCATCTGCCCATCCTTCGGGGTCCGTGGATTTCATGTCGATGATGGCGGCACGTTTTCCATTCACCCCTACAGCTTTGGCATTGATACCCGGAGTATCCCCCAGCCACTTATCATTGATTTTCACATTGAATGTGTAGAATTTACCCATCAAGTCCTTTTCAACTTTAGTTTTCCAAGTTCCTTCTTCAGAGGGTTCCATTGAAATAGTTTCATAGGCATGCCCTCCATCTCCTGCTTCGAACAACATCAGGCGAACTTCATCTGCCGTAGGTGCCCACAATGTGAATTGCGTGGCAGCAGGTGTATATTCCATCTCTGTCAGACTACCCGAACGGACAGGGTAAAGTTCGTACGAAGCATACTCCGTCTTCGCGGGAGTGCAGCTTACAATCGTCGTTGCAGCCACTCCAATGATAGCAAGTTCATTCAATTTCATGATATTATTTTTAGATTCTACATTTCAATTCTTATCACTTCTTCACCTTATCCGGATTTTTGGCAATAAAGTCTTTCCAGCCATGATAGCCTTTCTCCACCGTGGGACGCCCCATCTGCAGAAAGTGACAATAGGCAGCAGCAAGCCCGTCCGTTGCATCCATAAAAGTAGGCATATCCTCTTTAGGAAAATGCAGCATACGCTGCAACATGTCCGCCACCTGTTCCTTGGATGCTTGTCCGTTTCCGGTGATAGCCATCTTTATTTTTAAAGGAGCATATTCCGTAATGGGAATATCCCTGCTCAAAGCAGCTGCCATTGCTACGCCTTGCGCACGCCCCAACTTCAACATGGACTGTACATTCTTTCCGAAGAAAGGGGCCTCAATAGCGAGCTCGTCAGGCAAATAACTCTCTATGATACTCAGTACCCGTTCATGAATATGGCGTAACTTCAGATAGTGGTCTCCAAATTTGCGGAGGTCGATAATTCCCATGGCTATCATTTCCGGCTTGACACCTGCCACACGCAATACTCCATACCCCATAATGGTGGTACCAGGGTCTATACCCAATATTATTTTCTCTTTGACCGGTTGTATCACACTATTACCTCCATCAATGTAGGAAAGCCAATCACTTTATCTTTAAAGATATTCAGTAATTCCTCGTTCAGTTTCACTCCTTGCTCTTGATGCCAACGATGCAGTTTGGCAGAGTTTTCCACCTCAAACTGAACAGAATAGCAGATGCTTCCTTCTTCAATATGACTCAAGATACGGGCTATACGTGGAGCATACAATGTTCCGTTCTTTTCTACCTCGGGAAGATAGTGTTCCTGCATCCATATCAGGAAGTTTTTGTCTTCTCCTTCCTCTACATGATAAGTGGTATTATATATCAGCATAACTTATTTTTTCAAATTCTTTCGCAAACATAGCAATTATTTCAGAATAATGCATTATATTTGCACCATCAAAAACGAAAGCAAGCCTGCAAACGTTGGCAACGGGGCGTTAGCTCATCTGGCTAGAGCGCGACACTGGCAGTGTCGAGGTGATGAGTTCGAGTCTCATACGCTCCACAAAAATTAAAACGGTTAGATTAGTCTAATCGTTTTTTTTGTACGTATTAACGAGCTATAAATTTACATATAGTCCATTTTCATTCGACAACTCATGAAAGAAGCTTTTACACACAAGTCATTACTTATTTTAGGACGTGGCATAGGGCAAGTCATGTTCCAAAACAATGCATTGTCCGGATTATTGATGCTGATTGGAATCTTTTTGAATTCATGGCAAATGGGCCTATTGGCTGTAAGTGGCAACATAATAAGTACATCGACAGGCCGTATCTCAGGATATGACCGTGATGATATAAAAAATGGATTATATGGTTTTAACGGTACACTGGTAGGAATAGCCGTAGGGGGCTTTATGCATCTGACTGTAAATTCCTTGATACTAATGGCTATTGCCTCGTGTGCATCTACCTACATTGCACGGTTTTTCAACATGCAACGCATGTTGCCCGGATTCACTACCCTTTTTATCCTTTCTGTATGGATGCTGCTGGGATTGTGCAGTTGGCTGATGCCTGACATGCTACTCGTCTCTGATACAGAAACACCTGCTTCTTCCTCCATAAATTACTTACAATGTTTCAGTATGAGTATAGGCCAGGTGATGTTTCAAGGAAACATAATGACCGGACTATTTTTCCTTGCAGGCATTCTCGTGAATTCTCGGAATGCAGCAGTATATACCATATTGGGGGTACTTCTCCCCCTCCCCCTAGCCATATTATTGGGAGCAGATTCCGAAGCTTTGAATATAGGCCTGATGGGATATAATGGCGTATTGTGTGCCATTGCTTTAGGAGGTAAAAGCTGGATGAGCTTATATGGGCTGTATGTTCCGTTTTACTCTCTGTTGTATTGCAAATTGTGGGAATGAGTTGGGGAATTATTACATTGACCGCACCTTTCGTTCTTTCCGTATGGCTGACAATGGGAATAAAAAAACTTTATCTCCTCTTCAAATTAGGCAGAAAGCAAGCCACCAACCCCAACAAAGGCATAAAGGCACATACATTATAAACAGCCTCTATACCATATTTATCAGCCATGCCTCCCAATACAGCCGAAGCAATACCGGCAATTCCAAAAGCGAAACCAAAGAACAACCCGGAAATCAACCCCAGCTTATTGGGTAGCAATTCCTGGGCGTACAGCAATATGGCAGGAAAAGCGGAAGAAAGCATCAGACCGACACAGAAGCTCAGCACTACTGTCCATGCAAGCCCTACGTGAGGCATCATCATACTAAATGGAGCCGTTCCAAGAATGGAAGCCCAGATGACATATTTACGTCCTACCCTGTCACCTACGGGACCTCCCACCAATGTTCCGATGGCAGTGGCTACCAGAAAGACAAACAAGAAAAGCTGTGAAGCCTGAACAGTAACACCAAATTTATGGATCAGATAGAATGTATAGTAGCTCGTCAAACTTGCCATATAGATATATTTGGAGAAGATAAGTATCAGCAGAATACTTATGGCAAACACCGTCATCTTTGAGGAAAGAGGGCGTTCTATCTTTCCTGCCACAAGCATCGGGCGTTTCTTGATGTGGTTCAAGTAGGAACGGAACCAACGACATATAGGAATCATCACCACGATGGCAATCAAGGCAAAAACCGTGAACAAGGCAATGTGATGCCTCCCGTAAGGAGCTACCAGCAAAGCCACCAGTAACGGTCCAAGCGAGCCTCCCAAATTCCCGCCCACCTGAAATAGAGACTGCGCCAGTCCGCGTTTTCCGCCGGAAGCCAGAAAAGTAATACGTGACGCCTCCGGATGGAGTACAGACGAACCGATACCCACAATGAATACCGAAGCCAGCAACCAATACAGATTAGTAGCAAAAGCCAGATTCATGATACCGACCAAAGTAAAGCCCATACCTATCGGCAATGACCAGGCAATGGGGCGCTTATCAAAGAACAATCCCATTAGAGGCTGAAACACGGACGCCGACATCTGATACACTAACGTAATCAGACCAATCTGGGCAAAACTCAAGGATAAATCCTCCTTGAACAAAGGGTATACTGCCGAAATAACCGATTGCAGCATATCGTTCAAACAATGCGAAATACTCAATGCTATAAGAATAGGAAAAGCAATTCTATGGATAGGAGGTCTCTGATTCTGTATCATCTTATACTGTCTATTACAAAAAACGGTGCAAAGGTACGTAAAAAATACATATCCAATCCACATAAAGACAAAACTCCCCGATTCTCGTCAATACAGAATCGGGGAGTATCTTTATCAGTTCAGCAATCCCGGATTGGCTTCTATGGCTTCTTTCGGAATGGCCAATGTATAACGGGCATCATTCTCTTCGAGTACATAACGCGTACCATCAAGCACTTTCTCCAAACGCGGACGGGTGGAACGACGAAGGTCAAACCAACGATGTCCTTCAAAAGCAAGTTCACGGGCACGTTCATCTAATATTTCCTGTACCAACGCTTCCTTATCCATGGCATTGACAACAACGGATTTCGCTTCGTAGGCCTCCGGTGCATAACGTTTCCGCATCAGTTCCAGCAGGCGAGTACGTGCTTGAGACAGTTCTCCAAGTCGGGCAGCAGCCTCAGCAGCCGTCAGATATATTTCACCCACACGGAAAGTACACAAGTAGTTATTGCTTCCCGCCTTCTTATTCTTCCGGAAACCTTTTTCATCCGTTTCAGCAAAATATTTGTCCAGCCGAAGGTCGTTCTCAGCATAAAGGGAGAGAAAAACCGGAGTAGCCAGAGCAGCCCCATTGATTGTACTGCTCAGAGGTGTCTCCAGTGGAGTAATATTTTCCACGGAATTATAACTGTTAGGAAGAGTTGCAGCGGCATCATTCAAATCTACCAATACAGACTTCACGGCAAGCACTGCCTCAGCAGCATCCCAAGCCGCCTGCCACTCGCCCTTATAAAGGGATACGCGTGATTGAAACGCCTCTACCGAAGCCGCATTGAAACGATATGAATATCTCTGTTCCCATTCTGCCTTCATGACCAGTTTGCGTGCCTCGTCAATATCTGCTTGGATGGAAGTATAAACTTCTTCCACCGTATTGCGTTTCAGGACTTTCTCTAAATCCGTATCCAATTTCAGCGGTACCGATTTGGTATCCAAAGCTCCCTCCTTAGTATAGGGCTGTCCATAAAGATTTACCAATAAGAAATGTACATAAGCACGGAGCATATACGCTTCTCCTACAAGCTGATTTATCTCTTCCTCAGTGCCTTCCTTAATATCACTTCTGCTCTCAATAACGTGATTGGCAATAAAAAGCACATTGTAATACTTGGCCCATTCAAACGATGAGGTATAGGCATTGGGAGCAAGGTCGTTCCAGCGCTCTATATCCATATAATAATTTTGGTCATATTCATTATCCCGAACCAGCATCTCGTCGGAACGGAAACAAGCCATTCCCCGGTCACTGAATTTACTCACGTCCTTATAAGAACGGGCAAGCAACGCTCTATACTCAGCCAAAGAATTGGGAATGACACTACCGGTAGGCTGTATATCCAGATAGTTGTCGCATGCCGCAAGCAGAAGCATGCAGGCCATTATCATCAGACTTATTGTTTTCTTCATTTTCTTTCTGCTTTTGAAGTTAGAAATTCAAGTTCAAACTGAATGTAACCGACTTGGGTACGGGAGTTGCATAAGGATTGTACATCGACTCCGGATCCATGTAGTTATTATATCCCGAACCAAACACGAAGAGATTGCGTCCTTCAATAGATACCGTTGCCGAGTTCATTCCCAAACGCTTTGTCAGGAGCTCAGGGATACGGTAACCCAGACGCAGATTCTGCAAACGTACGTAGTTCAGCTTCTTCACCCAGATATCCAAATCTCTCCAGATGGTTTTAGAATCATACCAGGAGTACTCTTCCGGGTTGGAAGCACTCAGCATAAATGCCGGAAGCTCCGCATTCGGGTTTTCCGGAGTCCAGCGGTTCAGCACATCCACATTATAGTTCTTGCCATAATCCGGATTAATGATGTCATAAGAGGGCTGCGTACGTACGTACCCGCCAAACGTCAAAGAGAAATTGACATTCAGCTCCCAGTTTTTATAGCTGAAGGTATTAATCAAACCTCCCGTATAAGGAGCATCGCTACTCCCGATATACGAATAAAAGGTTCTCTCTTCGGCTGCAGTTACATCGGAAGAGGCAATACCTATCCCCCACTCGTCCTTCAGGCGGTAAAGCTCCTTCAAGGTCACTTTCTCTCCCTCCGGATTATAGAACATCATATTACCGGTTTCCTTATTCACTCCCGCAGTCTTCAGTGCGAAAATTGCCCCTACGGGATAGCCTTCACGTCCCGGAGTGGTCTGCTGCTCCGGTATGTTTTCCTGCAATACCTTATTACCGTTATAGGCAAAATTGAAATTTGTGTACCAGGAGAAGTTTTTTGTCGTTATGTTACGGGTAGACAAGCTGATTTCCACACCTTTGTTCTCCATACTTGCCCAGTTGACGTTCATTGAAGTAAAGCCCGTCTCCAGAGGAAGCATGCGCAAAGCTATCAAATCGGTACCCTTACGGTAATAATAGTCCACGCTCAGATTGATAGCCTGGTTCAATACAGAAAAATCAAAGCCGGCATTGACAGACTGCGTCTTTTCCCAACGCAACTTCTTGTTGGGAGCGGAATTAATAATAATTACATCTTCCGATACTCCGGGCAAAATACTTTCCGACCGATATGTACCCAACAGGAACGGAGAAGTATTCTTGTCAATATTTCCCTGCAGACCGTAAGATGCACGGAACACCAGGTTATCCACCCACTTGGCCTGCTGCATAAACGGTTCTTGTGACAGACGCCACAAGGCACTGACAGAATAAAGAGGAAGATAGCGGTACTTCTTATCCACACCGAAAAGGTCGGAACCGTCAAAGCGGATACTTCCTCCCACCGTGTAGCGGTTCAACAAAGAGTAAGAGGCCGTAGAGTAGAAAGATACATAAGCATTCTCCTTATACGTTGTCTGATGGAGCGGGAAAGACGTGGCGTAACTTTCGTTGGGGAAAATCACCGGTTTGGTCGTCAACGTCTTGCGGTCGAAGCCATACCCTGCCGAGAACAAGGTTTCATACCAGGTCTTGCGCAGCTCGGTACCCGCCATCACTTCCAGTTCATGAATATCATTGAAACTGTCGCGATATTCTCCCATCGCCTTCCAAGTAATCTGTGAATTGGAGTTTTCATAAGACTTCTGCATACCTCCTTCGGGCAGGAAGTGTTTGGTTTCTCCGCCCTGGGAGTATTCGCTCAACTTATAGTAATAGCGCATGGCATAGCTTTCCCAGTCCGCTATTTCTTCTCTGGAAGTCTTTTCCAACTGATAGCCAAACTGGGAAGTCAGCTTCCACTTGTCATTGAACCGTAGCTCCGCATCAAATATAGATGAAAAAGAATTCACCACGCTTTCATTAGACGTGTTCTGCCGTTCTTCAAAGATGTTGAATCCTAAATCCTTATCAGTGTTGTTCTGAATATCGTAGTCGTAATTATAGTTGCCATTCTTGTCATAAAGTTCAAAATACGGATTAGCCTTGCGTGAATAGAACACGGGATTCGACATACCGTATGCATCTGTCAGATAATTGGTATTTTTGCGACGGTTGGCAAACATGGAGGCACCCACTTTCAGTATACTGTTCACCTTATAGGAAGTCTTTCCTACCAAGTTGAAACGGTCCATACCCACACCGTCCACATTTCCATCCTCTTTATAATAGCCGAAAGAGGTATAATACGTAACCCTTTCCGTACCGCCGGAAAGGCTCAAGTTATATTCCTGGCTGAAAGCATCGCGGAAAAGGATATCTCCCCAGTTTGTATTAACACTCTTCAAACGGTTGATGGCAGCTTGTGTATCACTGCTCAAGGCATCCCATCCTCCATTCTGAAAAGCAGACAACTCATTGTAATTGGAAAGAATATTATATACGCCTCCTTTATGATTGTCCGGAGAATAGTTATTACGGATCATATCCATTTCCAATCCTACTTTCTCCGCTGAGTTCAGCAAGTTCAACCGGTCAAGGCTCAATGTAGGAGTATAGGTAAACCGGGACGAGAAATTGATAACCGGTTTACCGACCTTACCCTTCTTTGTTGTAATCACAATGACGCCATTGGCTGCCCTCGCACCATAGATGGCAGTGGCTGCCGCATCCTTCAGGATGGTGATATTCTCAATATCTGCCGGATTCAGGCCTGCAATGGAAGATTGCTTCATGTTGGTGATGTCATTCAGCTCATCCGGTTCGGGAACATCCGTTCCCTCCAAAGGAATGCCGTCCAGCACCCACAAAGGGTCTTGTGTACCATTCAATGAAGCAGTACCGCGAATGCGTATCTTTGCCGGAGCACCCGGAGCACCGGAAGTCGGGCTGACAGAAAGTCCGGCAATTTGTCCGGCAAGTGCCTGGTCGATACTTTTTACTGCACCGATGGTCTCGTCCGATATATCCAGTTTGGATACCGCTGCCGTCAGCTTGCGGCGCTCCACTGTCTGGTAACCCGTCACAACAACGGCATCGAGCATTTGGGAAGATGCATGAAGTGTTATTTCATAATGTTCCTTTCCCGGAACAAGCTTCACTTCCAATACGTCATATCCCACGTAGCTACAAAAGAAACGGGTTATCCCCGCAGGTATAGCGATAGAGAACTGACCATCCACATCAGTGATGACCCCCATTGTAGTCTGAGCACTCCCCGCCTTTTTCAAGTCTTCCGCAGTCACATAAACGGAAGCACCGATAAGCGGTAGGTTATCCTCTGAAGATATTACTACGCCCTGGACTTTTTTCTCTGCAGCAAAAGCAGATGACAAAGCTCCTACAAAGCATAGCAAAACGATTAATACACGTTTTTTCATGCGTTACATATAAAATTAATTAATACTCTATTGAAAAGAAAAATCACTTTACTCCTAATGCAGTATTGATACGCAAAATCAAATCCTTATAATGATATTTAGTGGCTATATCCGATGCACCCAGACGATTTTGGAGCAATTCTTTGATGCGAAGCAACTCACCACGCTTCACGGAGATGACATCAGATACGCGGTTTATCTGCGAACCGTAGAAGTTCAGTTCGCGGTGTGCACCCATACGGTCGGCATCCAAAGTCTTACCGGCATGCTCGTCACAGCTGCAAAGGGCAGTCTGATGGTCCAGCAAGAAGTGGTTGTCCATCAGTTTTTTGTTTATTTTCACTCCTTCGCTTTCGGCAGCTGCTGTAATCAGTGCATCTACGAAGTTCTTCTGCAAGGCGCGTGTCATGACGTCCGGCAAGGCACCGCGTTCCGTAGTGGCAAAGATGTTGCGATGCAGGCCATCCACCAGCTCTACCACCGTGAAAGCCTTTTTGCCGTTCACCGATTCGTTCTCCAACATACGCATCAGGCGGTTGTTGCCCAGCAAATCCCAAAGGATATAGGATTGGGCATTCTTCAACACTTGTGTCGGTGCATTTTCCACTACGCCCAGCGGAGTGTTGCGCAGCAAGTAAGTGTACTCTCCCACTTCTGTGTCGAACAGCCATTTGGGATAGGTCAGCACTTCATCCAGCAGGAACTTCAAGGCTGCTTGCTGCTTCTCTTTCTCCACAAAGGTATAGGTTTTCTGTCCGTCTCCCACAACCGTGTTCTCTATATAGATACCACCGATATTTGCCAATACATGATAAAGATAATTGTTCCATTGGTTGATAACCGCATAGTATAGGCGGGAAGCTTCTTCATAAGTCTGTCCTTTCTCGCCGGTAGTAGTCCATTGGATGATTTGAGGAACAATACGCTTCAAGTTCTCAATACCCAGCAGAGACGAGCGGACAGCATCATCGCCCAAATCTTCATTCTGCGCACGCGGGTCTACGGCATCACGTACATCCTGCGCCTCACTATATTTATATAAACGGTCTGCATGACGGCTCAGAAAGTCGGCAAGCAAGTCCTTCTCTGCTTCTGGGGTTTCTTTACCATACCAACGATAACCGTATTCTATGGCAAACATATCATACGGGCCTATATGGGGAGAAAGTGCCGTAACGCCGTCACCCGGCTGTGCCACATAATTGAAACGTGCATAGTCCATAATAGAGGAGGAAGTGGTATTCATACGGTCCGTAAATGTTTTGGAACGCAGGGAATCTGTCGGAAAAGTCCAGGAAGCAATCATATTGTGACGCAAGCCCAGCGAGTGACCCACTTCATGGCATGCCACAAAACGCATGGCATCACCCATCAGTTCATCCGGCAGCCTTACTCCTCTTGCTTCGGGACGTACGACACCGGTTTGCACTGTAATCCATTCCTGAAGCATGCCCAGCACATTATGCCACCACATGATGTCCGCTTCCAATATCTCACCCGAACGGGGGTCGAGGATAGAGGGGCCCATGGCATTGGCTTTGGTGGAGGCGGCATAGGTCAGCACGGAGTAGTTCACGTCATCCTTATCCACATTCATGCTGTCCGTCAACTCCCTTGCAACGATGGCATTCTTGAATCCGGCACGTTCAAAAGCAGCCTGCCAATCCTCGATTCCCTGCTTGATATATTTCCGCCAACGACTGGGAGTGGAGTTCTCGATGTAGAACACAATCGGTTTGGCCGGTTCCACCAATTCACCGCGAAGGTAACGCTCCCGGTCTTCCGGTTTCGGTTCCAGACGCCAGCGGGTGATGAACGGTTTCTTGTCTACACGCTGCTGACCGTCACTGTAATTTAATAACGGATTAGTAAAATAACCTACACGCGGACTATCCAGACGTCCCATCATCGGTTTCTCCGGCAACAGCAACAGAGAGGAACTGACTTCGACCGTAACAAACACAGTCGTTGTTCCCTCAGTCACCTTAGTTGTCAGCTCGGAAGTAGCTACCACATTGTTCTCAAAAGCTTTGATAGATAAAATGCGGGAGAGATTCTTGATGGCCGAAGTTCCCAGGTTGATATTCGTAAAGACATTATTGATACTCGTCTCCGTACCATCATAAATATCGTTGACCTTGACCACTATCATGGTAGAGTCATTATTGAATGCCTCTATCTTGAAGCCGGCTATCAGCGGAGAAATATAATTATCCAGTACGGACTGCCGTATGGCATCCTCGTCCGGTGCCAACGGAAGAGGACGGCTCTGACGTACCAACAGCTTGTTGGCAGCCTTGTCCAATTCAAAACGCACCATCTGATTTTCGTAATTCGTACCACGGTTCACACCCGCCTCATTCAGTTCGGAAGGCACACGTTGTAATTTATTTACTACCAGCATATCACGTCCCAACAGCCTTGCCGGCACTTCAAAGTAATAATCGCTCTTCTTCTGGTAAACATTGAACATTCCCTTGCGGGCAATAGCATCGGAACCAGTCAATTTTTCGTAGTCGCTCTTGGATTGAACGCTGTCCTTGGTTTCACTCTTCTTTTTCTTACGGAACCATCCCATAGCTTCGGGAGAAGCAAAATCAGATGTACCGGCATGCAACAATACGGCAGGCTCACACATGAGTACTCCCGCAACTGCCACGACTGGCAGGATTGTCTTCAATTTCATCAATTCAAACTCTAACTTTAATGCAACAATTACTCCGTTAACTCTCTCTCTTTGACGTATGTTAATAAATACCAACCGCCAGTTTGTTCTACCTCCATAGAACAGTAAACGGGGCGCAAAGATACGAAAAGTATATTTTAAAAGTCACTAAACAACGCTCATTTATGTTTTTTCCATAAACAATATGAAGACTTTTACATATATATCATTTTTTCTCCCATCCTCTATCATTTCTTCTTCACATAAAATTTTGTACCACTGATACCAAATTATCTTCCCCAAGTGGAGGCAAAACAATGATAATATTGTATCTTTGCACCGTTTTTAACTTAGAAAATAAATAAGATAACAACGATATGATAGCTAAAATCAATCAGCTTCTGCAGGAAGTAGAGGCGCTGAAAGCCGCTAACGCCGAGGAATTAGAGGCACTCCGCATCAAGTACCTCAGTAAAAAAGGAGCCATCAATGACTTGATGGCAGATTTCCGCAATGTAGCCGCCGAACAGAAAAAAGAGGTGGGTATGCGCTTGAACGAACTGAAAAACAAAGCACAAGAAAAGATTGCCGCTTTGAAAGAACAGTTCGAAAGCCAAGATACCGGCTGTGACGATATTGACTTGACCCGTTCAGCCTACCCGATAGAATTAGGAACCCGCCATCCGCTCTCCATCGTGAGAAACGAAATCATCGATATATTTGCCCGTATGGGATTCAATATCGCCGATGGACCGGAAATGGAAGACGACTGGCACGTATTCTCCTCCATGAATTTTGCCGAAGACCATCCGGCACGCGACATGCAGGATACATTCTTCATCGAAAATGATACAGAAAACGTATCGCACAGCATCATTCTTCGCACACACACATCCAGCGTGCAAAGCCGTGTTATGGAGACTACACAGCCTCCTATCCGCGTGCTTTGTCCGGGACGTGTATACCGTAATGAAGCCATCAGCTACCGTGCACACGCATTCTTCCATCAGGTAGAAGCCTTATACGTAGACCGCAATGTGTCTTTCACTGACTTGAAGCAGGCCTTATTGCTCTTTGCTCAAGAGATGTTCGGCAGTGACACCAAGATTCGTCTGCGTCCTTCCTACTTCCCCTTCACCGAGCCGAGTGCCGAAATGGACATCAGCTGTAACATCTGCGGCGGCAAGGGTTGTCCTTTCTGCAAACATACGGGTTGGGTAGAAATTCTGGGATGCGGTATGGTAGATCCGAATGTATTGGAGCTGAACGGAATAGACAGTAAAGTGTATAGCGGGTATGCCCTGGGTATGGGTATAGAACGCATCACCAACTTGAAATACCAGGTGAAAGACCTTCGTATGTTCTCTGAAAATGACACACGCTTCCTGAAAGAATTCGAGAGCGCTTACTAAATATAGTGAATAACGGCTAGTGATTAGTGATTAATAAGTTGCGCATTTTCAGCATATCATTAATCACTCATCGCTAACCACTCATCGCTAACCACTATTTTTCGCTATGGCAAAAGACAAACTTGTAACTTCCGGCTATTGCCTTATCCTGGCTGCCAATTTCCTTTTGTATTTTGCCTTTTATCTGATACTACCGGTTCTTCCATTCTACCTGACTGAGGTATTCCATACCGGAAATGCAGCAGTAGGTGTCATCTTGTCATGCTACACCATTGCCTCGCTCTGCATACGCCCGTTTTCGGGATACCTGCTCGACACGCTAGCCCGCAAGCCTCTTTATCTGGTGGCATACTTCATCTTTATCACCATTTTCGCAGGTTACATGTTAGCGGGAGTCCTATCTTTATTCATCATGTTGCGGGTTGTCCACGGCCTTGCATTTGGAATGGTGACCGTAGCGGGAAATACAATTGTGATTGACATTACCCCTTCGTCCCGTCGCGGCGAAGCCGTAGGATATTATGGACTGATGAACAATACAGCCATGAGCTTCGGCCCGATGATTGGTCTTTTCATGCATGACATATATTCCTTTGAAACGATTTTTGCCTGCTCGCTCATATCAGGAACTATCGGTTTTGTTGCCGCATGCCTCGTCAAGACCCCACCCAAACAACCAGTCAAACGAGAACCTATCTCATTGGACCGCTTTGTGCTGCTGAAAGGTATCCCGGCAGGAATCGCACTGCTATTGCTCTCCATACCATATGGCATGACAAGCACTTATGTAGCCATGTATGCCAAAGAAATAGGAATTACCTTGAATTCCGGATTGTTTTTTACTTTTATGGCCGTCGGCATGGCAGTGTCCCGTATGTTCTCCGGCAAACAAGTGGATAAAGGACGTATCACCCAAGTCATAACTTTAGGACTATATCTGGTATGTAGCTGTTTCTTCATATTGTCCGCTTGCGGACTACTGATGAAGACCGTCCCGGAACTGACAAACATATTGTTTTTTATGGTTGCCCTCCTATTGGGAGTAGGCTTCGGGACGATGTTCCCCGCCTTCAATACGCTGTTCGTAAACCTGGCCCCCAACAACCAGCGCGGAACAGCCACCTCTACCTACCTGACTTCATGGGATGTAGGCATTGGTATAGGTCTGACAGCAGGAGGTTATATCGCACAGATTACCTCATTCGATATGGCATATTTTTTCGGAGCCTGCCTCACGGTTATCTCCATCTTCTATTTCAATCTGAAAGTATCTCCTCACTATCATAAAAACAAATTAAGATGAGAAAGAAAGAGCGTTATGAAAAAATCCTTGCTTGGTTTAGGGAGAACGTTCCCGTAGCCGAAACAGAGTTGCATTATGACAATCCGTTCGAGCTGTTGATAGCAGTTATTCTCTCTGCACAATGTACGGACAAACGCGTCAATATGATTACCCCCGCCCTTTACCGGGACTTCCCTACTCCCGAAGCACTCGCCGCTACTACTCCCGACGTGGTATACGAGTATATCCGCAGCGTCTCCTATCCCAACAACAAAGCTAAACATCTTGTAGGCATGGCACAGATGTTGGTGAAAGAATTCAACAGTGAGGTACCCGATACCCTTGAAGAACTGGTAAAACTGCCCGGCGTAGGCCGCAAAACAGCCAATGTCATCCAATCCGTTGTTTTCAATAAAGCGGCTATGGCAGTAGACACACACGTGTTCCGCGTCAGCCATCGCCTGGGTCTCGTATCAGATAAATGTACAACTCCGTTCAGTGTCGAAAAAGAATTGGTAAAACATATACCGGAAACAGACATCCCCATAGCTCACCACTGGCTTATCCTGCACGGTCGCTATGTATGCCAGGCACGTACTCCACAATGTGATACCTGCGGTTTGCAATTAATGTGCAAATATTACTGCCAGAAATATAAAGTTAGCAAAGAGAGCGGCAAAGACAAAGAATAAACAACGGTTTCATAGCAAAAAAAAGAAATAAATGCTAACTTTGCGCTCACTAAAAAGAAATTAGTAACACTTTTAAATAAAATAGAGTATTATGACAATTGATCAATTTAACTTTGCCGGAAAAAAGGCATTCGTTCGTGTGGACTTCAACGTACCCTTGGACGAAAACTTCAACATTACAGATGATACCCGTATGCGTGCCGCTCTTCCTACATTGAAGAAGATTTTGGCCGATGGCGGTAGTGTAATTATCGGTTCTCACCTCGGTCGTCCGAAAGGCCCGGCTGACAAGTTCTCCTTGAAGCACATTCTGAAGCATCTCGAAGAGTTGTTGGGTGTTGAGGTGCAATTTGCTAACGACTGTATGGGCGAAGAAGCTGCCGTAAAGGCTGCTGCTCTGCAACCGGGTGAAGTGTTGTTGCTCGAGAACCTCCGTTTCTACGCTGAAGAGGAAGGCAAACCCCGCGGTTTGGCTGAAGATGCTACAGACGAAGAAAAGAAGGCTGCCAAAGCTGCTGTTAAGGAAAGCCAGAAAGAATTCACCAAGAAATTGGCTTCTTATGCAGATTGCTATGTAAACGACGCTTTCGGTACCGCTCACCGTGCACACGCTTCTACTGCATTGATCGCTAAATATTTCGACAAGGACAACAAAATGTTCGGTTACCTGATGGAAAAAGAAGTAAAGGCTGTTGATAAAGTTTTGAACGATATCCAACGTCCGTTTACTGCCATCATGGGTGGTTCCAAAGTTTCTTCCAAGATTGAAATCATTGAAAACCTGCTGAACAAGGTAGACAACCTGATTATTGCCGGCGGTATGACTTATACTTTCACCAAAGCCATGGGCGGCAAAATCGGTATTTCTATCTGCGAAGATGACAAACTGGATTTGGCTCTTGACCTGGTGAAGAAAGCAAAAGAAAAAGGCGTAAACCTTGTTTTGGCTGTTGATGCCAAGATTGCCGATTCTTTCTCCAACGATGCCAACACCAAGTTCTGCCCGGTTGACGAAATTCCTGATGGCTGGGAAGGTCTTGATATCGGTCCTGAGACTGAAAAGATCTTTGCAGATGTCATCAAGAACTCCAAGACTATCCTTTGGAACGGTCCGACGGGTGTATTCGAATTCGAGAACTTCACTCACGGTTCACGCGCTGTAGGCGAAGCTATCGTAGAAGCTACCAAGAACGGTGCTTTCTCACTCGTAGGTGGCGGTGACTCTGTAGCTTGTGTCAACAAGTTCGGCTTGGCAAGCGGCGTGTCTTACGTATCTACCGGTGGCGGTGCATTGCTTGAAGCAATCGAAGGAAAAATCCTTCCGGGTATCGCTGCTATCAACGAATAAAAACAAGCAAAATAACACCCAAAGGCAGCTCTTTGAAAAAAGGGTTGCCTTTTTTACTACTATCCATCCCTATAATGAGACGAATTCTACTATCCTGCATCCTTTTATCAGCCACATGCATCCTGAAAGCACAAGATGCTTGTCTGAATGATGTAGTCAACACTTTAAAAGACCGCATTTCACTCTCCGGCTATGCCCAAGTGGGATATACATACGATGATGCGGGCGAAGGTACCAGCAATACTTTCGATATAAAGAGAGTTATCTTTATGGCGCGCGGTAAAATCACCGATAAATGGTCGGCTTACTTCATGTACAGCTTTGCCAATACCGGAAAAATTCTGGAAGCCTACACGGAATACCGCTTTCTCCCTCAACTCACAGCACGTATCGGACAGTTCAAAACCATGTATACCATTGAGAACCCGATGTCTCCCTGCTTTGTCGAATTAATAAACTGTTATTCTCAAGCCGTCAATTACCTGGCCGGTATCAATGGCAGTGATCCGTTGTATGGCTCTGCAAGCGGTCGTGATATGGGATTGTTAATTTATGGAGACTTGTTCGACTCTTTGATGACTTATAACCTTGCCATCATGAACGGACAAGGCATCAACCTAAAAGATAAAAACAATCAGAAAGATATTGTAGGCAGCCTTATGGTACATCCATTGAAATGGTTGTCCGTCGGCGGTTCCTTTGTTAAAGGGAAAGGATGCGCCGTAGCCGTTTCTTCCATTAATCCAGACATAGCCATAGGAGAGAATTACACCCGAAACCGCTGGTCGGCAGGTGCCACCATCAAAACAAAATCCGTAGATGTACGTACAGAATACTTGGCCGGAAAAGACGGACACGTTAAAAGTGACGGTTACTATGCAACCGTATCTGCCCATGTGCTTCCCAAATTTGACGTAATAGCCTCTTATGACTATTTCAACAAAAATAAAACTATTTCCGATAAACAGACCAATTATGTAGCAGGTGTACAGTATTGGTTCTATCCCAAATGCCGTCTGCAAGCCCAGTATACATACTGTAACCGCCATAAAGGAGAAAACTCAAACCTGCTTCAAGCACAGTTGCAAGTTCGTTTCTGAGCTGGGGAAATGGAAATTTATGAACTTTTTGGCATCCTTTTTGTAGTTTTATAAGATACATACCCAAAAAGAGACTGATTTATGAACGAACAAGCCATACAAGAACAATATCAGCATATCGTTACTCTACTCAAGCAGCAACGGCTGAAGGAAGCACAATCCCAACTGGAAGCCTTTCTTTGGAACAGCGGTGACTGGACACTCCGCAACCGCTTGGAACAAGCTCAGACATCCTATCAGTACATGCTGCAATACATGCGCCAGGGAATCGACGATCCTGAACGACAGAAACTATATCGCCAGATTCTGACCGAAACTTGGGAAGTCGCTGACCAGGCACGTCTGTCTCTCCTTGACGGAGTTTCCACGCACTATTACCATTCCCTGCGCAATAACCGGGAACGCCTCCCCAAAGAATACAATATTGCCGCACTGCAGAAGGTATTGGAATCTTTCCCTGATGACCTGGCCGTTTGTCAGCTGATGCCGGATAACCAAGGCATGGACGCCGTACTGCAACGGCACGAACAAACCGCCCAGGTTCTTTTCCTTTCCACATGGAGTAACAGTGACTGGTCTGCAGAAGACGAACAGCAAGCCAAAGGATTACTGGAATCAGAAATGCTTCCCGTCAATGATTTGTGCCTGTTCACCAGTGCCGTCATGCTCAGTCTGATGGAATGCTTCGATACCCGCAAATTCTCATGGTTGCTAGACGCCGTAACGCATGCAAATACGCAAGTAAACCAACGGGCTTTGGTAGGTATCGCTTTCGCACTTCTTTTTCATCCCACCCGTCTGTCGCTTTATCCCGAATTGACAGCCCGCCTTTCCCTGCTCAACGAAGACGGCAGTTTCGGCAAGCAACTGAACCGTATTTACATCGAACTGCTCCGTAGCCAGGAAACGGAAAAGATAGACAAGAAGATGCGTGAAGAAATCATTCCGGAGATGATGAGGAATGTGAACATCATGCGCAACATGAAGTTCGGTTTTGAAGAGAACCCTGAGGAAAACGATCTTAATCCGGATTGGGAGAAAGCTTTTGAAAGTTCCGGACTGGGAGACAAGATACGGGAGATGAACGAATTACAGCTGGAAGGCGCTGACGTCTATATGAGTACGTTTGCACAACTCAAGACTTATCCGTTCTTTAAGGAACCGTACAACTGGTTCTATCCGTTCGACATGCATCACTCCAGCATCATCAAGGAATTCGGATTCAAGCCTACCGGAGACAATGCCATCCTCTCCCTTATCCTCCAATCCGGTTTCTTCTGCAATAGTGACAAGTATTCCCTTTGCTTTACAATGGCACATATACCACAGTCACAGCGTACGATGATGCTCAGCCAGATGACTTCCCAGGATTTGGATGCACTCATGGACGAAAGCAAATCTTCCGCTTTACGGCAGTATGCCGAACGACCGGATGTCATCAGCAACCAGTATGTCCACGACTTATACCGTTTCTTCAAGTTAAGCCAGCGCAGACACGAGTTCCGTGACATCTTCAAGGAAGAGATTGCCCTGCACCGTATCCCGGCACTCAAAGATATTCTGTGCAAACCCGAGCTGCTGATTACCATCGCCGATTTCCACTTCCGCAAAGAACACCCGGCAGAAGCATTGGAGCTTTATAAGGAATTGATAGCCTTGAACCATGCAAATGCAGACATTTTCCAAAAGGCTGGCTATTGCCTGCAAAAGGAAAAGAGGTATAAGGAAGCGATAGACGCCTACCTGAAAGCCGATGTACTAAAGCCCGACCATGTCTGGACAATCCGCCATCTCGCTACGTGCTACAGGCAGATAAGGGACTTTGCCTCTGCACTGGAATACTACAAGAAAGTGGAGGCAATCCAGCCGGAAAACCATAATATCCTTTTCTACGCCGGAAGCTGCCTTGCCGAACTGGAAAGATATGAAGAGGCTCTGCAATATTTCTTCAAGCTTGATTTCATCGAAAGCAATTGTATCAAAGCATGGCGTGCTATAGGCTGGTGTTCGTTTGTCAACGGCAAGTATGAGCAAGCAATGAAGTATTACGAAAAGATACTCGCCTCCAAACCACTCGCAGCAGACTATCTCAATGCCGGACATGTTGCTTGGAGAACGGGCAAAATAGAAAAAGCTGCAGAACTTTACAGTAAAGCAGCTTTGGAATATGGCGGGCAGGAGATTTTTAGAGAAATGTTCGGTAAAGACAAAGAAACACTTGTCAGACAAGGAATCAGTGAAAAAGATATCCCTCTAATGATGGATCTGGTTTAGATCTCCAACAACTCCCTGTACAGTCTCTGTACGGGGAGCCCCATTATATTATAGTAACTCCCGGATATGTTTTCCACCCCAATGAATCCAATCCACTCTTGTACACCATAAGCTCCGGCTTTATCCATGGGTTGGTATTTGTCCACATAATAGGCAATTTCCTCTTCGCTCAGTTTAGCAAAACGCACTTCTGTTGCCGCTGCAAAACTGCGTTGCCACTCAGTAGTAGTGATGCACACACCGGTAAACACTTCATGGGTACGTCCGGACATGTCGCGCAACATCTGCATGGCTTCTTCCCTATTCTTGGGCTTTCCGAGAACTTGTCCATCCAGCCAGACAATGGTATCTGCCGTAATCATCAATTCGTCCGGATGCATCATATCACGGTAGGCATCCGCCTTTTCCCTGGATATGTAGAGAGGAATATCCGCTCCCCGCAATGTCTCGGGATAAGATTCATCCACATCGGGCAAAGTTCTTACTTCATATTCCACTCCCAAACCAGCCAGCAATTCTTTCCTTCGCGGAGAATTGGAGGCGAGAATCACCTTATATTTCTTCAGATTATCTAACATCATATCATTTACGATTTGACGATTTACAATTTAACGATTGAAACAACTACCAACCAAAAGCTTTTTCATCTGCCATCCAAAGCCCTTGCACTTTCAATACCTGTTCCACAATGTCGCGACCACAGCCATAACCGCCTTCTGCATACGAAATATAGCGAGCCACAGCCTTTACCTCAGGCACAGCATCCTTAGGACAACATGGCAAACCACACTCACGCATCACCTCCAAATCGGGAATATCATCACCTACATACAATATTTCCTCGTCCTTCAAGCCATGACGGTCACGGAAGTCATGGTAATCATGGATTTTAACAGAAGAACCCATATAGATATTTCCATCCTCAAAACCTAAAGAAGTAAAACGCTTGCGGACTGCTTCTGTACGTCCACCCGTAATTATACCCAGCAACACACCTTGCTTAGCAGCCAGATGCAGGGAATAACCATCCTTTATGTTAACCGTACGCAGAGGTTCACCCTCCGAACTCATAGGGATAACATTGGCACTCAGCACACCGTCCACATCAAAAACAAGGGCTTTTATCTTTTTCAAATCATAGTTTATGGTACTCATTGCACTTTTTTCTTGTTCATTATAATATACCTATATGCAGCAAAACATTAGTTCAAAAGAGGCAAGCATCGGCATCCGGTTATCTTATTGCCAACCGATGTATATTCTCGCTAATCTCCCGATACAGTTCCAGCATTTGCGGCTCATCAGCAAGCATCCGCAGATGCTCGTCAATGACATTCTCATCATAGCGCACAGCCGGTCCTGTCTGTGCGGCAAGCGGTTCCAGCTCATGCACCTTGCGGGCCGTCTCGTCTATCAAGGGGAGCATTGCCTCGAACGGCAACCCGTACTTTTTCAGCAGTTCAGCAGCCAACACATACATGTGATTGGTAAAATTGCACGTAAACACAGCCGCCAGATGCAAACTTTTGCGCTGCTCAGAACTTGCTTCATACACTTTTTCCGATAGGGCGGAAGCAATGTCCTTCAGAAGCTGCACATCCTCTTCCGAGTTGCTTTCCACAAAACACGGTATCTGTCCAAAATCCACTTCACGCTGCTTACTGAAAGTCTGCATCGGATAAAGCACTCCATAACGCACTACATGCCCCTGCCAAATATTCATAGGAATACTGCCGGCTGTATGCACCCATAAAGCATTCTCCTTTCCAGAAACAATCTGGGGTAATAATTCTACAAAAGCCGCGTCCTTCAGCGAAACGATATAAAGCTGCGCCTCCTTCGTAACCGCCTGCAGCTCCGTGGTATATGCAGCTTCCACCGTCTGTGCCAATTCCTGCGCCGATTCTTTTGTACGGCTGTAGACCTGCACAATACGAAACCCTTTCCGATAAAGAGCCTTTGCCAGATTAGTAGCCAGATTTCCGGCACCGATAAAGGCAATGGACATATCTTCTATACTTCTTCCTGCCATACACTTATCTTGTTGCCAACCAATACAGAATAGCCCCTAATACCAGCAACGCCAACGGCAGCAGATAAGCGGACATCGTACCGAGTAAGGCAGTTATCAACCCGAAGTTCAATATCAGCCACAAACCTATCAATACCAATCCCACTGACTTGTCATGCTTGAACAGCAGAAAAATCACTGCGGTATACAATAGAAAATTATCCTTATTCATCACCCACGGCAAGCCGATTGCAGAAAAATGCACCAATTTGTCCACCAAGTAAAGAATGCCGAATACAATCAGTGTGATGGCAGTGGCCTTATATGTATCACGGTTATTGTTTGCTTTTGCTGCACTCACTGTTACTTTCCTCCGTACTTATTGATATGTATCTTTTCCCACTGCAGATTGTCTTCGTTGAAAGGCTTGCGCTCCATCCCCTTATGGCCGATAGCAATAACACTAAGCACCTGCAGCTGTAAAGGAATATCCAACACCTCGTGCACATACTCGCCGGAAGGCATACCGGAAGCCGTAAAACGTTCGCGCACCTGCACCCAGCAGCTTCCCAGCCCCATATCTTCGGCCTGAAGTTGCAGGTAGATGGAAGCAATGGAGGCATCTTCTATCCACACGTCGCTTGCCAGCGGGTCGGCAACAACCACTACTGCCAGTGCCGCATCGGCAATAAACTGCGATGCCTGCTCCTTGCAATAGGACAATTCCTTCAATTTATTCTTCTCGTCCACCACTATGAACTGCCATGCATTGCTGCGTTTCGACGTGGGTGCCATCAGGGCTGCTTTCATCAAAGTAACGACTTGTTCTTGTGTCAATTCTTCTTCTGTAAACTTCCGCATGCTGCGGCGTGCTTTTATCAATTCACTGAAACTTTCCATAACATATTCGTGTTTAGCGAAGGCAAATTTAGATAAAATATCCGGGAATGGCGAATAAAAGCCCTTACAATCTTCTCCCCGCTTCCTTTTGTATCAGACAAGCAGATAGGCGGTATCCGGAACAACCGAAAATTCCTCTAAATAGATTATCCAGTCGGTCACATCCTCTACCGTAAACCACCCTTCATCACCCTCGTGCATGTGGCTGACGTCGTAAGGTTCTTGTATAAGCTGTCCCTTGAAACGCTCTCCATCAAACTCCAACAGCTTAAACCAAATATGTTCGCGGTCGTCAGCCTGCTCGGCACTGTCTGTCTTCAAGCCAATTTTAAGCAAGATAGAGTCTTCGTCCTTCTTTGCCATGTATTTCACAAGACCGAAACGCTCGCGAGCCAACGCACTCATGCGATTGGTTTCACGGGTACTAATAAAGAATAGCGGATTCTCACCCCACATGCTATCGTATTCGGACACCTTCCGCAGTCTGCCTTTCTTCTCGTCGTCCTCACTCGTATAGATGAACACGGGTGCCGTGCGGCCGTTGTGTCCCTCCTCACGGTCGTCCGCACTGCCAAGAACGAGGCTTCGGTACTCATCCAGCGCCTTTGTCCACGAAACGTAGGTGGCCACTATCGGCAAACGGTCATTCAACATCCCGATATATACGCCAACACCAGGTTCGGAAGTCCTATCGTCTTTATCGAGCAGATGACTAGCAAGGGCGGAAATCAAGTAATAATGGTTGTTGTAATTCTCCTTGTCTGATTTCAGAATCTCAAGTTCATACAAACCGCAACGGTTCAATCCGTGCGTATGCAACCACACCTCGCCTCCTTCATCGGTCACAGCATGTACCGTGAACAAAACACTCGTTCCGGGAACTACCGCCGAGTCGGCAGCCAGAGTGGCCCACCGAGCACAAACCAGTTTCTCGGCACTTTCGTCCACAATGGCAAGCAGGTCGGGCACCATAGCTACAGCAATCTTCAGTTGCAGATGGTAGGACTTCTGCCCGTCAACGCCGAACTTCATGAACACCGTAAGTGCCCTATCGGCTCTGCCAATAGCATATAGTTCTTCGTCAGTGAAATAATAATCCCGACGATTAAACATATCAGGCATTGAAAAATCACCTTCATAGAAGCCTATTTCATACACTTCGCCATCATATCCTACTTCCATATATCCCGGTTCGTCTTCATCAGGCAAACGTTTTTTCAACAATTCCACTCCAGAGATAGCAGCCACGCGCTCAAAAAGCCGTACCGACAAATCCATTCCACCCCCCTTAGGCACTGCCATCATATAAGAGGACTCTTCCCAGTAGCACAGCGGCTGTTCTTCGAGAACCGTTTTCTTTTTCTTAAAAATCATATCCATTCTTTTTATGTAAGACTTCAGCTATAGTGACAAATTTAATAAAAAAGCCTACCCATGCCAACCGAAATTTCAGTTTTTTTGTTAAGTTTGCAAGCAATGCCCCTCAAACTCACTACATATTACCGTGGGAGCAAGGTTCCTGACCTGCCAGGCACCAACACCTTCCATTCCACAGAGTTGTTCCGAATCTACGAGGCAACTCCGGGGTATACCCCCATACTCATTGTGGCATCCGAAGATGACAAGCCCGTTGCGAAACTGCTTGCCGCCATACGTAAAAGTGTCCGCATGTTTCCACCCGGCATCATCAAAAGATGTGAGGTGTACGGTACGGGAGAATATTTCAATAACGAGGCAGACAAAGAGATTATCTTCAGTGACATGCTGCAAAGGCTTACCAATGAAGCATTGCGCGATTCTTTTCTCATCGAGTTCCGCAACCTGGAAAATGCCATGTTCGGATACAAATCTTTCCGAGACAACCAATACATCGCCATCAATTGGCTGCGGGTACGCAACTCGCTGCACAGCGTCGAAAAGGTGGAAGAGCGTTTCAGCCCGTCACGTATCCGGCAAATAAAGAAAGGGCTCAAAAACGGCGCCCAAGTACGGGAAGCACGTACCAAAGAGGAGATTCTCTGTTTTGCCCAGATGTTGCGCCACGTATATTCTTCCAAGATACGGCGCCACTTCCCCAGCATCAAGTTCTTTCAGCATCTCGAAAACCAGTTGACAAAAGGGCAGCAAAGCAAAATCTTCATCGTCATTTATAAGGAGAAGATTATCGGTGGCAGCGCATGCATTTATTCAGATGACAGCGCCTATCTATGGTTCTCTGGTGGCATGCGCAAGACTTATGCCCTGCAATATCCGGGGATTCTTGCCGTATGGAAAGCACTGGATGATGCCAAACAACGCGGATACCGCCACTTAGAGTTCATGGACGTGGGACTTCCCTTCCGTAAACATGGCTACCGTGAGTTCGTTCTCCGCTTTGGAGGAAAACAAAGCAGCACCCGACGCTGGTTCCGTTTCCGTTGGAACTGGCTGAATCGGGTGCTGATAAAGATGTATGAATGATTCTTACCGAAATCAGAAATTAGTGTAGACCACATATCCATGAGCCGGTACATTAACCTGTTTATTTACGGTTTCACTTTTTCCTGTAAAGTAATTGGTCCAGTTACCAGGAGTGGCAGGGAAAACAATATCAGTAGCGGTATGTGTAAAGTTACCCACCACCACCAGTTGCTTACCCGTTATACTTTTTACCAATAATGTACGACCGTTGTCCCAATCAGAAGTTTCCACCTTCCATGTCAAAGTTGCATTTGCATCAAACAACTCCGGATGAGCATTGCGCAGCTTCATCAAACCTGCATAAACATCGTGCAGCCCTTTACGATCGGCGTTATCTAAATATTCCCAATGCAAAGGCTTCCTACCGGTACGGCCATTCTCTTCAATAGAGATGTCATATCCCATCTCTCCGAACTGCCAAACCATCTTAGGACCAGGAACGGTAAGGAAGAAAGTTGTATTTAGTGCCAACTGATTCATACGGGCATCAAGGTCGGTTTTCAGCACACCATCACCCCATTGCGACTGTTTGTAAGCTGTGCGTTCTTCATCATGGCTTTCCATAAAACCTACCCATGCAGTGTTTTTCTCATAAAGGCTACTAAAAGAACTATTTTCAGCATACCCCATAGCCGACTGACAATAGGCATTATTCAAGTTACGCCATAAGTGCATACCATCAGCTGCCAGTTCATTTTCTTCCTTTGAATCACAGAAATGCTCCAAGATAACATAAGAGTCCTTTTTCACTTCCTTGATGGCCGCATTATAATCCTTTAGGACGGCAATGCGACCCGCATCGTAATTGGATGCTGTACTTTCAGTGCAAGAGGTTTGTGTGAACCCTTTCGTCAAATCAAAACGAAAGCCATCCACCTTATATTCCTTCAACAAGAATTGCAGATTACGCTTCACAAACTTACGCACCAATGGGCTTTCATGATTGAAATCATGGAACACGCTATAAGGATGAGGTGCTTCCACATTGAAGTATGGATTATTCTTTGCAGTCTTATCACCATCCCAATAGAGTTTAGCCAGCGGATTATTTCCTGTAGCATGATTATAAACCACATCCAGAATAACTGCCATACCAGCCTCATGACAAGCATCAATGAACTGCTTATACATTGTTTTTGTCCCATAAGCTTTATCCATCGCAAAGAAAAAACAAGGATTATACCCCCAACTGTCATTGCCGTCAAACTCCTGCACCGGCATCAACTCAATAGCGTTGACACCCATTTCTTTCAAGTAAGAAAGCTTTCCCATCGCACCGTTAATGTCACTCGTAGCCGTAAAGTCGCGCAAGTGCAATTCATATATCACTAATTGCTCAGGATTTGCTATTTTAAAATCATTATACTTCCAGTTATAACTATCTTTCTGTATCTTGAAGGTCGAAACGATTCCTACCCCTCCCTTAGGATAAACCAGGTTTTCATTATAGGTAGAAGCTGAAATATCTTTATCATTATCAGGATCCAGTATTTTTTCAGTATAAGCATCTGCCAAATGAATTACTTCACCTTCCTTTGTACCCACATAGTATTGGAAAGCATACTCTTTACCAGCATCTAACCCCGCCAACGTAATCCACCAACATCCGGAAGCATCATCACGATACATCTGCGACTTTTCGTCATTACTTAAAGTCCAATTGTTAAAGTCACCCACAACATGTGCAAAATCCTTATGATTTCCATTCACATCTTTATCATAAAGTACCAGTGTCACTGTAGAATTATCCATTATGTTGATACCTTCGACCATATCAGCCGGTACAGCGGCAGTTTTAATCTCACCGGGTACAAATCCTTCATATTTTGTATCAGTTACCGCTATAAAGGAATCAGTATCTATTCCTTTTTTACTACCATCCGCACTACGAATCACTATTCCAAGTTGGTTCACCGGTGTCTTTCCACTCCCAAACCACTCCCGGATATTCGGACTCAATGTAATACTCCAAATATTAGCCTCAGATAAAGTCATCTTACATTTATCTTTGTTTTCTGCCCACTCTGCAGGCACGAATTGCCAACGACCTTCACTGACAACACCAATATGTACATACACATCTCCTTTATACTCATAGAGGGCAGACTTTGTATCCGCTTTAAACGTAATGACAAGAGGCTGATCAGCATCTGGTACCACCGGTGTATAACTCAGACCAGCAGGAATTGCAATTGCATTGGCAGCTTGAGTGACGGATATTTCTTCCCTTTTTGAACCGGATATAATATTCAATTGTGCTGTACGCGCTATTCCAGTTTCATTTTTAGCAACAGAAACCATAATCGTAGCTTTTCCTGACAAGCCTTTTGCCGGATTGATACTGCACCAGCCAATATCCTCACCACTCAGCTCAGCAGTCCATTGATATCCGGCCTCAAAACTGACACTTTGTGAAGAAGCAGCTTCAGCAAAGCTAAAACCTTGTTCAAAAATAGCTTCACTACCGGAGGCAGGAGTCAAATATTCCTGAAACTCCTCTTTGTTGTCACTACATGCCGTGAATGCCAGCAGCACGCTGAAGCATATCAAATGCCATAAAACAAGATTCTCACGTTGAACGATAATTTTCATAATATGAAGTATTTAAAGTTATCACTTCACAAATATAACCGGAAAAGAAAGGGCAAATCAATTAACGTAAAGGAAAACGAGAACAATATCACGAAAACGTTTGCATATCAAACAGAAAGAGGAGACCTTACACAATATAATAGTATAGGGTCTCCTCTTTTATTAAAATCCAGCCGTCAGAATCTAATTATTCTATACTCTAATGCATTCAGTTTAATTTCATTCATCAATTCCAGAGGTTTATTTTCGTAAATATCAGTAGCTACATGATGCTTCCAACCCTCCGGTAAAATAACAGAAACATCTCTATTACGCACATTAACCAATATCATAAAAGCATCTTTACCATCACTTTTCTGATACATCAAGACGTCTGAAGCAGGATACCCAGTTAATATTCCTTTCCGAAGTGCAGGATATTTATTATACAATCCCATTAAACACCCATATTCTTGATAAATATCCGAACATTCGGACCAATCCACGGATGTATATGCAAAAAAATTAATAGGAGCCTCATGTCCAATTTCTTGTGAACTATAAATCAATGCTCCACCATGCAAAAAAACGGTTCCAACAAAAGCAGCCATAGCTGCCCTTTCACTTCCTAACTCCACAATTGGCGACATTTTAGAAGCCTCATCATGATTGGTAATAAAACGTAATTTCATTTTTCCTGCCGGAATTGAGTCATACTCGCTCCAATCCACCTCCAACAAGCGTGCCGCACTACTATCATTAACGAAAACATCCCGCATCGCCTCCATCAAATCCCAAGCATAGTTCATATCAAATCCTGCATCAAAATGATCTTTGCGCTTACCTTCTGCCAACATTAACAATTTCCGATTTGGAATAGCCCTCAGAGAATCAACAGCTTGCTTCCAGAAAGTATATGGAACATAATCAGCAGCATCACAGCGAAAACCATCTACACCAACTTCTTGTATCCAATATTTCATAGCATCAATCATTGCAAGGCACATATCTGCATTATCGTAGTTCAAATCTGCCACATCATTCCATCCCGTTCCTGCAGGAGAAATTATATTTCCGATACTATCCTGAGTATACCACTCTTTATGTTCTTTAATCCAAGCATGGTCCCAAGATGTATGATTAGCAACCCAATCTAAAATTACACTTATTCCTTTTTCATGGCATAATTCCACTAAACGCTTAAATTCTTCTACTGTTCCAAATTCAGGATTTATTCTTTTATAATCTTTGATACAATAAGGAGAATTCACCGTATTTACCTCACCAATCTCATAGATTGGCATAAACCAAACAACATTAACACCCAAAAACTGAATAGAATCAAGATGTTTTGATATGACATTAAATGCATTCTTCAGAGCAAAAACACGTGGATTGATTTCGTACATCACAACGTCTTCTACAGCAGGTAATACTTGCTTTTGTTCAGTAACTATCTCGCGTTTTCCGGCACAAGCATACACTGTCAATAATACAAGTATAGTATAAAATAAATTCCTCATCTATTTACAATTCATTGGTCTGACAAATAAAAAAGGATTAAAGGTCCCCCCCTTAATCCTTTTTCTATAAATAAGAGAGCCTTAATTGGCTGTCATTGTAGCATTCTTAGCTTCTGGATCCAATACAATCGTGTATGTTCCAGCTGAAACTTTAATATTTCCACCATCCTGCGTCAGCGCACCTAAACTACCACCAAAGTTTATAGTCCAAGCTGCATCCCATCTGAATTTCATTTCACCATCACCTAATGTAACAGTCACCGACCACTTTTGCGTTTCAGCATCATAATCCATTAAAGTGCCTTTATCCCATCCACCAGGAGTAGCATCACCAATAATCTCCCAACCTGTCTTATCCAAAGTAGCAACCATCTTCTTAGTATCGGCACCTACTCGATAATAACCGGCAGCCTCAATCTTAACATTACCGCCATCACCGATAACAAACGTAGTTGATGTCTTAGCCTCATTCCAAGTAATATCTCCAACAACACCAATCCACGTACCAGAATCATAGAACTTGAATTCTGTATCGGCAGGGAAATAGTGAGTGCCAGTATATTTGAAATCACGAGCTGCAGATTCTACCTTATAGCAATCATCAGCTTCCGGCTTCCAACCATCACCACTCTGATAGCTACCAGGCAATGTCATTGCAGAGCTAGAAAGCTCAATCGTTGTTTCTTCCATACTATAAGTATATTTTCCTGCATTAGTCAAATTTAAAGTAATAATATAGGGACTTGCCTTTACCACTTTGAAATTTTGACCTCCAGCAACCAAGTTACCGGCCAACTCAGAAAGTTTACCTTCTTCTGCTCCATAATTGAATCCCCAGTCATTATTGGCTCTAAATTTGAATTCCTTATCGAGCAACGGAGTAACCACTGTCCAAAGACGAGTAGTGGTATCGTATTCCATCTGGGTATCTTTGTCCCAACCACTAGACGTAGCATCTCCAATTACTCCCCAAACCAGCCCTTTCTCTGATTGGGTTACCTTACCTTCTGCATCTAAAGTAATTTCAATGAAACCTTTACCATCAGCAGTAACTTGCTGATCTTTAGCCAATACTTTCGTAAGGTCTGCACCATCAATGATTGCATAAGAAACAGCACCATCAAAATTGGCATAACCACTATAAATGCCATCACCGTCAGGGTCACCTATCAAATAGGCAGTAGTGTAGTCCCAATCAGGATAGCCAACAGCTACATAAGCATACTTCCATGTAATATTATCTACATTAGGGTCATAAGGTGTAGCCTTAAAAGTTATTGAGTTACTAGCTGCATCAGTATAAGCATCATATGCCTCAGAAACCAAAGAAACAGTAAAATCATACGTTTGCCCCGGATATGCTCCTACCTTAGCCAATAAAGAATTCATTTCACTATTTGTAAATGCCAGTTTTGCATCCCCTGTTTCTCCTATTACAATACTCTTATTGGTAGAAGTATTTGTTAGAGTTACAACATAATTAACTACTGCAGAAACTCCATAATCTGCCTTATCCCAAGCTATTTCCGGAAATTGCGCATCCTTATTGTCTTTAGTAATAGTAATGTCTGTTTGGGAAAGCGCATGCAATGCAGCAGCAGTCTTCAATTCCAATATGGGGGTAGCATCCTCCTCACAAGACATCAATGCGAAGATTCCAGCCAAAAGTAAATAAATATATTTTGTCTTCATATCATTCATGTTTAATCATTAATATTAGTATCCTTCATTCTGTACCAGGTTCTGATTAGAACCAACATCGTCTGAAGGCAAGGGGAACACTTGATAAAAGCTTTCAACAGATTTTCCTGCCGCAACTCCACCCTTCCATGGCCAAACATAATCAGCAGAAGTATATTTACCGAAGCGAATCAAATCTGTACGTCTTTGAGCTTCGTAGAATAGCTCACGTGCGCGTTCATCCATCATAAAGTCCAAAGTAAAATCACTATCGGAAATAGGTGCGGACGCCTTGTCTGAATATGCACGTTTACGCAAATCATTTACATATCCCAAAGCCTCTGTTTTTGTTGCTCCTTGTCCGCCACGAAGAACAGCTTCTGCTAAATTCAAATAGATTTCACCTAAACGGAATAATGGATAATCTGTCCAAGCTTCCGCAGATGCAGGTTTACTTCCATCTTTATTCACATTATAAAACTTGGTAACGGGAATGCCATTATTGACAAAATCAGCTTCATTTGTGATCTCAATATTTGTGGTAGCTTCTGTACGCAACATTGCTTTACGAGTATCCTTATCACTGCTATCCTCTTTTTCAAAGATATTATATAAAGACGACTTAGCTCTAACACCTTGCCAACCTCCCTTTGCATTCGTTTCTTCTTGAAAATCAGCAGAACCCCAGCATAACAAAGCTGTCATACCTCCCCAGGTCATTGTATCTTCACCTTCATATCTCAATGGGAAAATCATCTCTTTGGATTGGTCATTATCAGCTTTGAACATATCGCCATAAACCGGTTCCAATTGGTAACCTGCTGAAATAATCTTTTTAGAATAAGTCACACATTCAGTATATTTATTTACACCTACATACGTGTCTGCATTCAAATACAAGCGAGACAATGCAGCCCACAGAGCAGCTTTATTAGCATGTCCATAATTATCATTAAATCCAACTACAGGATCAAGCATATCACTTTCACATGCCAACATTTCACTTTCAATGTATTCAAATAATTGATCTTTCATAATTTGTTGTGGACGAACGCTACCAATAGGGCTGTTTTCATCTACAAACGGAACATTACGATACAAATCCAAAGCATACAGATACATCAAAGCACGCATAAAACGAGCTTCTGCACGGAAAGTTTTAATAGAAGCCTTTACTTGCTCTGAACAACCTCGTGAGGCAAGTTTATCATCAGTTGTTTCACGTAAAAACGCATTTGACAAGTTAATCTGATAATACAAACGATAATATGATCCTTTGATCCATGGACTTGAAGCAGCCCAAGAAATATGATTGAAGTCTGGAATACCAGGATCATTCCAGCAACAATGAGCGATATCAGAAGCCAATTCCTGCATATTCCACAATACGCGAATAAATGAAGCCTGAGAACCACCGTCAATGCCGACAACATCCTGGTCTGAGTCTCCACCTGCATTACCACCTATTACCAAACCTGCATATATTTTAGCCAAACTTTGTTCATAAGCTCCTATCTCCTTTCCAAAAACGACATCCGAAACCAATTCATCCTTATCCAATGGAACCGTATCCAGATCGTTCACACAAGAGGTAACCCCTAACATCGTACTCAAAAGGGCTGCCGACAATATATATTTATATTTTAATATTTTCATAACTTCATTGATTAAAAATTAAGATTCAAGCCTAACATAAATACACGAGGGCGAGGATAGATATTATTATCAACTCCACTACCGCTAATTTCAGGATCCAAACCATCATATTTGGTAATAACAAACGGATTCTGTACCGTGACATAAACACGTGCACTTTGTTTATCATTGAACAGCTTGTTAAAAGTGTATCCTAATGAAATATTGTCCATCCGTACAAAAGAAGCATTCTGAACATAGTAACTAGAACGATATTGCCCTGTCTTGAAATTTGTTTTCCATGCAGAAGTCAAACGATTTTTCAAGAAACCAGTTTGGTCATACATTTGTGAACCATCCCAAGCCTCACGATTGGATTGTACATTGTTATAAGCATAGTTTCCAATACTTGCACGCAAAGCAAATGACAAATCCCAATTCTTATAAGACAATTGAGAAGTTAATCCCATAAATACGTCAGGAGCAGACTTTTTGTAAGCGACCAAATCTTCTTCGTCTATTTTATTATCCCCATTTTGATCAACATAAGCACCTTCTATCGGATTTCCAGCCTTATCATAAAGTTGTTCCCATACATAGAATGAATTATAAGGATGATCAACAGCATTTATCATGATATTATAACCGGTTGCTCCATCAATACCAGTATGAATCACACCTTTATAAGCCGGGTCATCATTAAATGTCAATTTGGTAATTTCATTTTTATTATAAGAGATGTTATAACTCAATGTCCAGTCCCAATCTTTTGTCGTGATAGGATGAGCCGTCAAAGTAAGTTCAATACCTTTATTCTCCAATGTACCTACATTCGTCAACAACTGGTTACTAAAGTTTGTACCGGCAGGAGCTGTAACCGTATTCAGCAAATCATCAGTTTTACGATAATACAAATCAAGAGTACCTGTCAATTTGTTGTTCAATACACCGAAATCCAATCCAATATTGTAAGTTGTAGTTTCTTCCCATTTCAAGTTTTCATCATAAGCTTGAGGAGCAATCAATGAATACTTGTTATTACCAAAATAATAATTTGCTCCAGCTTTGGAATACATATAGCGAGCCATATAAGGATAGTCACCATTATTCAGGTTTTGCTGACCAGTAATACCATAGCCCAAACGCAACTTCAAATCAGAAAGCCAATCCACTCCCTTCAAGAAATTCTCTTCTTTCATCTTCCATGCCAAAGCAACTGAAGGAAATAATCCCCAACGATTGTCTTTATTGAAACGTGAAGAACCATCATTACGCAAGGTAAATGTCACCAAATAACGATTCAATAATGTATAATTCAAACGCCCAAAGAAAGAAACAAGATAGTTTTCAGTTGAATAATCTTCCATATCCTTATAGAATTCCTTACCAGTTTCTTCAGCTTTTACTGTAGAATAAGGATATTTGGTCCATGTAGAATTATAGAAATGCTGCCAAGAATAACCGCCCATAACATCGACATGATGTGCACCAAACTCTTTAGCATAATTCAAATAGAAATCCAGCAATGTATTCCGCTTCAATTGATAATAGCTGCTATTTTCCCCAAACCCAGTTTTATAGTTACCTTGGCACCAAGTCATAGGAGCATTATCTTCTATAATAACATCACCTTCACTCTTAGACACGTCGTAACCTAAATTCAAGTTTGCTCTCAATTCGGGCAGGAAATGAAACTTATAGTCAATTTGTGCATTACCAATACTTCTATAAACAGTTGATTCGTCATGCTTTGAATCTAAAATAGAAACGGGATTAGCCAAACCAATATCAACCGGTGTAGGATTATTGCCACTTTTCATATACATAAAGTAGCCGTTACCATAGGGATTTCCATCCATGTAAATAGGCTGTGTCGGATCATATTGCGTCGCCATACCTATTGCACCAGTATCTGCAAAACGGTTTGTATTATAAATACCTTTCACATTCAACTGAATATTCAATTTCTTATCAAAGAAATTAGGATTCAAGCTAATAGCACCAGTCAAACGCTCCATATTAGAAGTCTTCAATATACCATTTTCATTGGTATAAGAAACTGATACACGATAGGGCATGTGTGGTATAGCACCAGAAACATTAACATTGTGGTCTGTACTGAAAGAGGTTTTGAATATTTCATCCTGCCAATCAGTATTTGCCTGACCTAATGCTTTAAACTGAGCACTTGATTCACCGAATTTAGAAGTCACAAATTCTCTAAATTCATTTGCAGACATTACATCTACTTTATTGGGTCTTGTATTAATAGAGAATGTACCACTATAACCAACTTGTACACGTCCAGACTTTCCTTTTTTAGTATTAATAATAATAACACCGTTAGATGCACGAGAACCATAAATGGCTGTTGCAGAAGCATCTTTCAAAATAGTAAAAGTCTCAATATCATTGGGATGGACAGTAGCCAAAGGATTTGACATACCATTAATACCACCGTCATCTACAGGCACACCGTCAATAACAATCAACGGATTATTGGATGCAGACATAGAAGAACCGCCACGCACACGAATTGTAGCACCAGCTCCCGGAGCACCACCGTCAGTAATCACACTTACACCGGCAGCTTTACCAACCAACATATCAGTAGCAGATGTAACAGCACCTTTTACCATTTTATCTGCACTAATAGCCGTAACAGACCCAGTCAAATCATTCTTTTTGGCTGTACCGTAACCAATTACGACCACCTCGCCCAACAATTCCGCATCATCTTGTAATGTAATAATTACTGAAGGAGCAGCAGCTACTTCTTGCGTCTTGTATCCGATAAAAGACACGACCAACGTAGCTCCCTGAGGAACTGTCAATGTAAAATTACCATCAAGGTCAGTGATTGTACCATTCGTGGAATTTCCTTTTTCCACTACATTTGCGCCTATCACTCCTCCCAAAGCATCTTTTACATGCCCTTTCACGGTGATGTTCTGTGCATAAGCGCCTACAGACAAGAATAACCCTAACATTAGGGTAAGAATCGTTTGACAGATTCTAAGATTAACTTGCTTCATGCATTTAATAAATTAAAGTTAACAATATTAATTACCTATATATATTATTCGAAAAATAATTTTCGTACTTTCGCTTTCTAACGTCTTTCAAGTACCCAAAGCATGACGCAACAAAAATATGCTTTATTACCTTAGTAAAGTATAAAGAGAGTGTAAAATGTGGGAAACGAACAGTGCAAACGATTGCATGCGGTTGCACAAGATAGAAAAATCACTTGATATATCATAATACAGCGCTTCTCTCCACTCTACATGTGGCATTCTTGCACATAACATATATGTTTATTCTGCTGAAGTACAGAGATTTTCACCGCCTAACGACCGTTAGGCGATTTGTTGACGGCCGTAAAGCGATCTGCCAACGGCCATCAACAAATCGCTTTACGACCGTTAAGCACTACACAACATCAAGACAAAACAAAAGAAACACAAAGCTTTTACTGAAGAAATGCCATGCATGTATAAACCAAGCAACATACTTTCAGGATATGAATAACGTGTCTGCACAATATTAATATGCCATTAACACGATATTAACAAAATGGCCGACATGATATTAACTTGTTACATTACAACAAGTTAACATCATATCGGCCCTAAAAACAGAGGTGGAAGCAAAATTTGCTTCCACCTTTTTCTGTTGCTTCCACCGCACCTCAAACACCGATGAACAAAGGGTTACAGAGCAGGTGTGGTAGAGTGGAAGCAAATAGTGCTATTTATTTCTCTGAAGTATAAAGTACCAGCTTTCCGGACTTCAATCCTTTAGCCCTTGCCTCAAACACAATCTCACCGGCTTGCTCGCCACTCTGCACAATAGCCGTCAGCTGACCGCTGAAAGCCGGCATCTTGGGCAAATGGAACAAATCGAGGCTGGTAGCATCTCCATTGGCAGCAGCGCGATATTTTCCGGCACCCTTCACCGAGAAGTTTACCATGCGGCTGTCTGCCGGACAAAGGTTACCGTCCTTATCCACGACACGGACTGTGATATATGCCAGGTCCTTACCATCGGCAGACAAGCGGGTGCGGTCGGCAACCAGCTCCAGATGATGGGGCTTGCCAGCGGTACGAATCACCTTTTCTTCTGCAGGCTTGCCGGAAGCATCATAAGCTACCACTTTCACTTCGCCCGGTTCATAAGGAACATCCATCCACATCAAGCGATAGCGACGCTGCAAAGCAAGGGAGTCCTGACCTTCCAAAGCACGGCTTTCATCAGCAGTAAGTTTCCGCTGTTTGCCATAACTCTTTCCGTTGACGAACAGTTCGGCACTGGGATAGCTGGTGTAAACAAAAACCGGAGTATTCTCCCCTTCCCTGCCCGGCCACGTCCAGTGCGGAAGGACATGCAAGGTATTTGCCTGCTTGTTCCATAGGCTGCGGTACAGATAGAAACGGTCTTTGGGGAGACTTGCCAAGTCTATGATACCGAAAACGGAGCTGTGGCTGGGCCAGGAATCCGTACTATAAGGAGAAGGTTCACCCAAATAATCAAAACCTGTCCAGACGAACTGTCCGATTGTCCAGTCATAATCATCAGCCAAAGCAAAATCCTCATCGGGAAGATTCGACCAGGAACAACACTCCACATCATAACCGGAGCACTGATGGTCATCGTACATCACACTGGCTCCCTTCTGTACGGGAAATTTATAGACACCACGGGAACTTACAGTGGAAGCCGTCTCCGAACCGAGCACAATATTCTGTGGAAGAGTCTCATAAGACTCCACATAGCGGTGAGCCCGATAATTAAGACCGGGTACATCAATCATTGCCGCAAACCCGTTGGCAAGCACACACGTCACTTGGTCCATACCGCAAGTAACGGGGCGTGTAGGGTCTTCGCGATGGCAAATATCCTGCAGGAAAGAAGCCACTTTGTAGCCCTCGGGACTACATTGGGTAGGAACCTCATTTCCTATACTCCACATTACCACACAAGGATTGTTCCGATACTGATGCAGCATATTTATCATATCCTTTTCTGCCCATTCGTTGAAATAGCGGTGATATCCATTCTCACATTTGGCAATATCCCATTCATCGAAAGGTTCCAACATCATCATGAAGCCCATCTCGTCACAGAGTTCCACCAATTCGGGGGCAGGCATATTGTGGGAGGTACGGACTGCATCACATCCCATATCCTTCAATAATGTCAACTGACGGCGAAGAGCAGCCACATTGACAGCCGCACCCAACGGGCCCAAATCGTGGTGATTGCATACCCCCTGGAATTTACGGTGCTTACCATTCAGGAAGAATCCCTTATCAGCTATAATCTCAATGCTGCGGATACCAAAACGCGTGGTATATTCGTCAGTCTGTTTGCCATCTACATAAATCTTAGATACTGCCTTATATAAATAAGGTGTCTCAGGGGACCACAGAGACGGAGCATTTATCAGAAAATTCTGCTCAAATGGCTGTCCGTGATTAATTTTCCGGCTATTATCCTTACGGGATACTATCTTACCGTCCGGCGCAATAATATCAGTAGAAATACGAACATCCGCATCACCGGCATTCCGTATTGTAGTACGCAGACGCACGGAAGCGTATTCAGCAGAAACATGCGGTGTGGTGAGCTGTGTACCCCAAACCGGAACATGGACACGTTCCGTAGTAACCAGGCGGACATTGCGATACAATCCCGCCCCCGGATACCAACGGGAGGACTGGGGTCTGTTTTCCAGACGGACAGCCAGCACATTGTCTTTACCGTCGGCATTCAGCAAACCGGTAACATCGCAATGAAAAGAGTTATATCCGAAAGGCCAGAAACAAGCTTCTTTCCCATTGACATAGACCCGAGCCTCACTCATAGCACCGTCGAAAACCAGAGTGACCTGCTTGTCGGCAGGAGCATCAAAAGCCGTACGATACCAACCGACACCCACATAAGGCAACCCTCCGGTACGCCCGGTCTTTACGGAAGCTTGCTTTTCAAGGTCTTGCGTAACCGCTACCTCCTGCAAATCGTTGTTGCGGTCGAACGGACCAAAGATGGCCCAATCATGAGGAATGGTCACTGTTTCCCACTTACTGTCGTCGAAATTTGTTTGTGTTGCTTCGGGAACATCTCCCTTGGTGAACTTCCAGTTCTTTTCCAACAATGCTTCTGTACGCTGCGCCATTGCCGCCAAGGCAAAAAAGGCGCAGCAGGAAAAGATAAGTATTGTCTTTCTCATTCTTCTTTAAAAGATTTTGTTAATATAATTATTTAAAAGCATCCATTATCACAGTGGGGCGACCATCTTCAGTGAATGCCCCCAGCCGATATTGGTTCGGCCTGCATTCCGGTTCCCAGTAGAACACACCCTTGCAACGTCCGCTGGTATTCTCCTTGCACTCTTTCAGGACGCGGGCCAGTTGGCGTTTCCCTTCTGCCAGTACGGAAGCACTTGCCAGATTCCCTTTGTCGTCAGCACACTCCATGCCGGTTTCCACCACCATCACGTCACAGTTGTATTTCCGGGCTACACTATTAATATTGGCAATACACTCGGTGATAGTTCTATCAGCTGTATATTCCTTGTGCTCGAGCATCGTCCAGTAAGGATAGAGCGACATGCCTATCATATCCCACTTACCGCCATTGGCTTTCAGTTCATTAAAGAACCAGGTATACAATTCGTTGTCATATCCATTGTCCAGATGGACGATGACAATGGCATCGTCGAAGACGGACTTTACCGCATCGTATCCTACATTGATAAAAGCAGCCAGGTTGGCAAAGTTCTTACGGTATTTCACTTTCTCGGAAGTGCTGTTGGAACCCTTTACATCACATTCCCTCACATCATAGGACGCACCGCTCAACGCAGCATCTTCATCCCAAAGCATCCCCGGACGGATTTCATTACCTACCTGAACCCACTTGGGAGTAACTCCTGCCGCTTTCAGCGCATTAAGTACATCGGCAGTATGGTCGGCGATGGCTTTCTTCAAGTCGGCCAAGTTCAGTCCTTTCCATGCAGCAGGCTTATGCTGCTGTCCAGGGTCGGCCCACCAGTCACTGTAATGGAAGTCTACCATTACGTCCATGCCCAGCTCTGCGGCACGTTTGGCTTTCGTCACCAAATCGGCCATATTGCACCAGTTATCGTGTTCTTTGGGGTCGACCCATACTCTGAGTCGAACCGCATTCAGGCCCAAATCCTTCATCAGCTGGAAACAATCGGTCTCCACACCGGAGGTATTGTAAAATTTCATACCCTTATGTTCCATCTCCGTCACCCAACTGATGTCGGCACCTTTAGCAAAGTCCGTAACCAGAGGTTCCTCCTTATCGGGAAGTCCACCAGCATTGGGGTCTGTCTCATTATTGCTGCTGCATGCAAATACTGCAAAGGCAATACAAAAAAAGAAAGTCAAAAACTTCATGTGTTTCATGGCGTTATCATCATTAATTGCGTACTGCAAATATAAGCATTTAGGGAATATAGAACTATATATCACCTTAATTTGTCAAAATACGGGTATCTGCAATCGTTTGCACAAACTTACAACCCGATAAACCTCAACGGATAAGCACAATTTACCTTATTACGTTATTTTTGCAATCGGATTAGGGAAGTTTACCTTATCTTTGTCCTCAAAACTATACCATGAATAAACCGCAGATTACCATCAAGGATATTGCCCGGGCGCTGAATGTCTCCCCCTCCACTGTGTCGAGGGCGCTGAAAGACAATCCGGACATCAGCAAGGAAACACGTGACCTTGTCCATGCCTATGCGCGCGAGCATAACTACAAGCCCAACGTACTTGCCGTAAATCTCCGCGCAAGCCGCAGCAATACCATCGGCGTCATTGTCCCCCAACTGGTACACCACTTCTTTTCCTGCGTATTGAGCGGAATTGAGAAAGCAGCGGCGGATGCCGGATATAATATCATAGTGGCGCAGAGCAGCGAATCGTACGAGCAGGAAGTGAAAATTGTACATTCTTTCCTTGCCGCCCGTGTCTGCGGAGTCATCGCTTCACTTGCCAAGGACACTTCCCAATACGACCATTACCAGGAGCTGCTGAACAACGATATTCCCATTGTCTTTTACGACCGTATATGTACGGGGCTGAAAACCGAGCGAGTGGTGGTGGACGACTATGCCGGCTCCTTTGCAGCCGTGGAATACATGATACAGACCGGATGCAAGCGTATCCTTTTCTATGGTGCGGCTCCCCACCTAGAGATTACCAAGAATCGCCGGAACGGCTACCTGGATGCCATGAAGAAGTATAAAATTCCGGTGGACGACAGCATGATTCTGTTGTGCGACACCCGTGAACGCGCCATCTCCATCACTCCCGACCTGCTGGAAAGCGAAAACCGCCCTGACGGTTTCTTTGCCATCAACGACGAGACAGCTTCGGGCATACTGTATGCCTGCAAACTGGTCGGCGTAAAAGTTCCCGATGAAGTATCCATCTGCGGATTCACCGACGGAGCCATTGCCCAAAGCACCGACCCGAAGCTGACTACCGTGGAGCAGCATGGCGAGGAAGTAGGTAAAAGCGCTTTCAGCATTCTGACCGGAAAGCTGGAGAGAGAAGAGAAAAGCAACAACAAGATAGTACGTACCAATCTGGTGATAAGAGGAACTACGAAATAATAAAACATATTAAACCATCATGAAAGTAAAACCCGATTTAAGTTTCTGGAAGCTGTGGAACATCAGCTTTGGTTTTTTCGGCGTACAGATTGCATATGCTTTGCAGAGTGCAAACATCAGCCGTATCTTTTCCACTTTGGGTGCAGACCCGCATAATTTGAGTTATTTCTGGATATTACCTCCGTTGGCAGGTATCATTGTACAACCCATCGTGGGGGCCGCCAGTGACAAGACCTGGACACGCTTCGGACGGCGCATCCCTTATCTGTTTATAGGTTCGTTGGTGGCCGTACTCGTCATGTGCCTGCTACCCAATGCCGGAAGCTTCGGCATGGCAGTAAGTACAGCCATGATTTTCGGACTGGTATCGCTGATGTTCCTCGACACCTCCATCAATATGGCCATGCAACCCTTCAAAATGATGGTGGGCGACATGGTGAATGAGAAACAAAAAGGACTCGCCTACTCCATCCAGAGTTTTCTCTGCAATGCAGGCAGCCTGGTGGGATATCTCTTCCCGTTCATCTTTGCATGGATTGGCATCAGCAATACAGCTCCCCAAGGAGTAATCCCCGACTCGGTGATTTACTCATTCTACATCGGAGCGGCCATCCTTATCTTCTGCGTCATCTACACTTCGGTCAAAGTAAAAGAGATGCCGCCTGCCGAATATGCAGAGTATCACGGCATCACCGAAGAAGAGGAACATGAAAAGACCAACATGCTGAAGCTGCTCATCAAGGCTCCGAAAGCATTCTGGACTATCGGACTGGTACAGTTCTTCTGCTGGTTTGCTTTTATGTTCATGTGGACCTATACCAACGGCAGCATCGCTGCCAATGCTTTTGACGCTCCTACAGTAGAGCACCTGGTAGATGGTGTCACCAAAGTGGTACTCGACACCAAGAGCCTGCAATATCAGAATGCCGCCGACTGGGTAGGCGTACTGTTTGCCGTACAAGCCATCGGCTCTGTGCTTTGGGCCATCTGCATACCGATGTTCAAGGACCGTCGCCGGGTCTACTCACTCAGCCTTGTTCTGGGAGGTATAGGTTTCATTTCCACCTACTTCATACACGACCCTTATATGCTCTTCATTTCCTTCTTGCTGATAGGTTGTGCATGGGCTGCCATGCTGGCACTGCCGTTCACCATCCTGACCAACGCACTGAGCGGAGGACACATGGGTACTTATCTGGGACTTTTCAACGGTACTATCTGTATCCCGCAGATTATAGCAGCTGCTTTGGGCGGCACCATCCTTGCCTTGTTTACTCCCCAAGGAGGACTGCCTCCTGAAATCAATATGCTTGTGCTGGCAGGAATCATGCTGATAATCGGCGCCGCCTGCGTATACCTCATCAAAGAGAACCAAGGAGAAAAAAGCAAGTAAGCACACGCCTCCGAAACATAACACACAAAGAACCGAGACCGGCACACCGTACAAAGGACAGCCGTTATCTTTGTAATAAAGACATGAATCATACCGTATGATTACCATAATCATATCGTATGATTCATGCTTTCATACCGTATGATTGTTACCTCTTCTTCTGACCGTACATAGCATCTGTTATTGACGAGCCTACCAGCCCTCCGGCAAGAAAGCAGGTAAAAAAAAGCCTACCGCACGTTTGTTTTTTTCCTTTCCATTTCTTCTTTATTTCCGCATATTGCTTAACTTTACGGCGATAACTACAGAAAACACGTCGCCATGAAGAAATACCTCAAGACCGATGAATGGAACATCATCGAAGACCAATTCCACCCCGACCGTCAACGGATGTCGGAAAGTATATTCAGTCTCGGAAACGGACGTTTCGGGCAACGGGGGTATTTTGAGGAGCCTTACAGCAGTGACAGTTACCGTGGTTCATTTGTGGCCGGCATCACTTTCCTGGACAAAACCCGCGTAGGATGGTGGAAGAACGGATTTCCCCCATATTACACCCGTATACCCAAGGCTGCTGACTGGAGCCGCATCAACCTGCGCCTCATCGATGAGGAACTCGATTTGGCAGGCTGGGATGTCGACAGCTTCAACCGCCGCCTGGATATGAAGGAAGGTATCTTCTACCGGGACATGGAGGTGACGTCTCCTCGCGGAAACCAGCTCCGCATCCATGTAGAGCATATCACAAATATGGCAAGACCCAACCTCTGTCTCATCAAGTACAGCGTGTCTTCCATCAACTATACCGGCAGAATCTCACTCGTGCCCATCCTTGACGGGAATATAGTAGACGATGCCGATCTGCCAAACCTGAAAATATGGAACATACTGCGTTCCGGTTCTACCAGCAGCTGTGCCTATCTCTGGACACAGACCCGCCGGGAAGATGCACAAGTGTGCTACGCCATGACTTACCAATTCTTCAAAAACAACAAGGAAACCACTGCCAACCTCATACGGATAGAAAAGGAAAAGCAGACCGGTTTCAGCGTAGGTGCCGACGTGAAACCCGGAGACAACGTGACACTCATCAAATACACCGCCATTGCTTCTTCTCTCTACCACGAACGGAGTGAATTGGTGGAACACTCCGTGGCCGAGGCACGCGAAGCCAAGAGCATAGGCTGGAATACGCTGGTAGAAGAGCATCGAAGGGCCTGGCAGGAAATCTGGGACGAAACGGATGTCGTCATCGAAGGGGATCCGGAAGCGCAACAAGGTATCCGGTACAACATATTCCAGCTGTATCAGACTTACCGGGGAGATGATCCGCGCCTAAACATCGGCCCCAAAGGATTCACCGGAGAAAAATATGGCGGAAATACTTATTGGAACACGGAACTGTGTTGTGTACCGTTTTTTCTGCTCTCCACTCCCAAAGAGATTGCAAAGAACTTGCTGGCATATCGGTACAACCAGCTTCCCAAAGCCATCGAAAACGCCCGTAAACTGGGTTTCAAGGACGGTGCAGCGTTGTTTCCGCAGGTAACCAACAACGGAGAGGAATGCCACAGCGAATGGGAAATAACCTTCGAGGAAATCCATCGCAACAATATCATTGTTTATGCCATCGTTCAGCATGCAGTACTGACGGGTAATATGGACTATATCGCCCAATATGGCCTGGAAGTTATGATTGCCGTCAGCCGCTTCTGGAGCCAACGGGTATCCTTCTCCCAACCCAAACAGAAATATGTCATACTGGGAGTTACCGGCCCGGATGAATACGAAAACAATGTGGACAACAACTGGTACACCAACTATTCCTGCATACAATGCCTCAAGATGACCCTCCGTTTTCTGGAAATGATAGCACAGCAATATCCGGACGAATATGCCCGCATACGCCGCATCACCAATCTCGACCAAGTAAAGGAAAGCGCCCGGTGGAGAGACATCATCGAACACATGTATCTGCCGGAAGACAAGGAACGGGGAATTTTTATCCAGAATGACGGCTATATGGATAAAGTACTGGAAAGTACCGATAACATTCCTGCCGAAGAACGCCCCATCAACCAACATTGGTCATGGGATCGCATTCTGCGCTCTTGCTACATCAAGCAAAGCGACGTGTTGCTCGGACTTTACCTTTATTATTTCTATTTCGACACGGAAACCGTCCGCCGCAATTTCGAGTTCTATGAGCCGATGACCGTACACGAATCCTCCCTTTCTCCCCACATCCATTCCATCCTGGCTGCACGCATCGGCAAAGTGGAAAAAGCTTACCAGCTTTTCCTGCATGCCACGCGGCTTGACCTGGACGACTACAACAACGAAGCGGACCAAGGCCTGCACATAACCAGTATGCCCGGCAGCTGGCTGGCCATTGTACGCGGATTTGCAGGTATGCAGGTGCTGAAGGAGACGTTGTGTTTCTCCCCTGTCATACCGCAAAAATGGGACAGCTATTCATTCAAGGTGAATTATCTGAAAAACACACTTCACATACGGGTAGGAAAAGAAATCGAAATCTCGCTTACAGCAGGCAGCAAAGTGGACATACAAGTCTACGGACACCCATATACGCTGGAACGGGGGACGGAATTGAAAATTAATATGCCAATGTGCCAATGACCTGCGGCGTGATAGCGCAGCATAAACATTGCGCAGCCAATTAGCACATTGGCACATTAAATCATCATTTATCCTATAACCGGGAGAACATTTGGTTGTTTTCCCGGTTTTATGTTTTTATATATACCTGAACGAATAACTATATACTTGTTTACCAATGAAAAAAATGTTTCTTTTCGCCCTGGTTACGACGTTGTTCATCACGTCGTGCGGGCAAAAACAAAAGGGTAGCAATACCCTTATCCGACCGGTGAAGACTGCGCAAATCAGTTCACAGTCGGTTATCCGCAAAGACTTCTCCGGAATAGTGGAAGCCGTGGAATATGTGAGACTTGCCTTCCGCGTCAGCGGACAAATCATCAGCCTCCCGGTTGTAGAGGGACAGCGGGTAAAAAAGGGGCAACTGATTGCCGCCATCGACCCACGCGACATCTCCCTGCAATATGCAGCCGACAAGGCTGCCTACGAAACAGCTGCCGCACAAGTGGAACGTAACAAACGGCTGCTTGGCCGCCAGGCTATCTCCGTGCAGGAATACGAAATCAGCGTAGCCAACTATCAGAAAGCAAAATCCACTTACGAGTTGTCCGGCAACAATATGCGGGATACGCGGCTGACAGCCCCTTTCGAGGGTTCCATCGAAAAACGGCTGGTAGAGAACTATCAGCGTGTCAATGCAGGAGAAGGGGTTGTACAGCTGGTAAATACACAGAAGCTACGAATCAAGTTCACCGTACCGGATGATTATCTCTATCTGCTCCGTGCCAAGGACGTAAAGTTCAAGGTGGTGTTCGACAGTTACCCTGCAGAGGCTTTCGATGCCAGACTGGAAGAGTATCTTGACATCTCCACAGCAGGGACGGGTATTCCGGTGACAATAACAATTGACGACCCGCACTTTGACCGTACACGTTATGACGTAAAACCGGGATTCACATGCAAAATAAAGCTGGCATCGGATGTCGCTCCCTTTCTGGAAGAAAAGCTGATGAATGTACCGTTAAGCGCCGTATTTGGCGACAGTGAAAACCGGAAAACGTATGTATGGGTGGTGGAAGGTAATAAAGTCAGTCGCCGCGAAGTGACCGTTTATTCTCCAACGGGAGAGGCAAACCTGCTTATTTCTAAAGGGTTGGAACCGGGAGAAACCGTTGTGACGGCCGGAGTATACCAGCTGACAGAAGGAGAAGCAATAAAGGTACTAATGTGATTAATCACATTGGCACATTACATTCCCCATTTATCTAAAAAATATTCATTATGAATCTAGCCCAATATTCATTAGACAACACGAAGATAGTCTACTTCTTTCTGGCTGTGCTGCTTATCGGCGGTATACTGTCATTCGGCAGGTTGGGAAAGAAGGAAGACGCACCTTTCGTCATCAAGTCGGCAGTCATCATGACACGCTACCCGGGAGCGGAGCCGGCAGAAGTGGAACGGCTCGTCACCGAACCCATCTCCCGAGAAATACAGTCGATGAGCGGCGTCTACAAGATAAAGTCAGAGTCTATGTACGGACTCTCCAAGATAACCTTCGAACTGCAACCGTCACTCTCTGCCACATCCATTCCGCAGAAGTGGGACGAACTGCGGCGTAAAGTGCTCAACATACAGCCCCAACTGCCCGCAGGCTCTTCTGTACCGACCGTCTCGGATGATTTTGGAGACGTTTTCGGCATCTATTACGGCCTGGTGGGTGACGACGGTTTCTCTTATGAAGAAATGAGAAACTGGGCGGAACGAATCAAGACACAAGTCATCACGGCAGACGGTGTGATGAAGGTAGCCCTTTTCGGTACACAGACAGAGGTCATCCATATATTCATCTCCGTAAACAAGCTGGCAGGAATGGGTATCGACCCCAAGCAGCTGGCCAGCCTGCTACAATCGCAGAACCAGATTATCAATACGGGTGAAATCAGCGCCGGAGAACAACAGTTACGCATTGTGGCCAACGGTACCTACACGACTGTCGATGATATCCGCAACCAGGTTATCACTACCTCCGGCGGACAAGTCAAGCTGGGTGACATCGCCATCATTGAAAAGGGATACATGGAACCTCCCGGCAATATCATGCACGTCAACGGAAAGCGCGCCATCGGTATCGGCATCTCCACCGACCCGACAAAGGATGTGGTAAAAACCGGTGAACTGGTAGACCGGAGGCTTGCCGAACTCATGCCCCTCATCCCCGTGGGGCTGGAACTGGAAAGTCTGTATCCCGAAAACGTGATTGCCAAAGAAGCCAACAACGGGTTCATCATCAATCTGATAGAATCCATCCTGATTGTGATTGTAATCATCATGCTGGTGATGGGCATGCGTGCAGGAGTACTGATTGGCTCTTCCCTTATATTCTCTATCGGAGGCACACTGCTCATTATGTCGTTTCTTGGCGTAGGTCTGAACCGGACCTCCCTCGCCGGATTCATCATAGCCATGGGAATGCTGGTGGACAATGCCATCGTGGTGACAGATAATGCCCAAATTGCCATTGCCCGCGGCATCGACCGCCGAAAAGCGCTGATAGACGGTGCCACCGGTCCCCAATGGGGATTGCTGGGAGCAACGTTCATTGCCATCTGTTCGTTTCTGCCACTGTATCTGGCTCCCTCTTCCGTAGCCGAAATCGTGAAACCGCTATTCGTAGTGTTGGCCATTTCCCTGGGATTAAGTTGGGTGCTGGCGTTGACACAAACCACTACATTCGGCAACTTCATACTGAAAGCAAAGGCTAAAGATGGTGATAAAGACCCATACGACAAGCCTTTCTACCATAAATTCGCCTCCATCCTCGGCACACTGATACGCAAGAAGGCGTTGACCCTTGGAAGCATTACAGCACTGTTCATCCTCTCCCTCATCGTCATGGGACTGATGCCCCAGAACTTCTTCCCTTCTCTGGACAAGCCCTACTTTCGGGCAGATGTATTCTATCCGGACGGGTACAGCATCCGCGAAGTAGAAACCGAAATGAAAAAGGTGGAAGCGCATCTGATGCAGCAGCCGGAAGTGAAACGGGTATCCGTCACATTCGGCAGCACACCGTTGCGTTACTATCTGGCCTCCACTTCCGTCGGCCCCAAACCTAACTTCGCCAATATCCTGGTGGAAGTAACGGACAGCAAATATACCAAGAAGCAGGAAGAGAACCTTGATGCCTACATGAAGGCCAACTATCCCAATGCCATCACCCGTACCATGTTGTTCAAACTCTCTCCTGCTGTAGATGCCGCCATTGAAATCGGGTTCATCGGCAATAACACGGATACGCTGGTCATGTTGACCAACAAGGCTCTGGACATCATGCACCGTGACGGCGAACTTATCAACGTGCGCAACTCCTGGGGCAATAAGATACCGGTATGGCATCCCGTTTACAGTCAGGAGCGTGCACAACCGTTGGGTATCTCCCGTCAAAGCATGGCACAGAGTATCCAGATCGGTACGAACGGCATGACACTTGGGGAATACAGGGAAGGAGACCAGGTACTTCCCGTTCTGTTGAAGGATAAAACTATCGACTCTTTCCGCATCAACGACTTGCGTACACTCCCCGTATTCGGCACTGCACGCGAAACAACCACTCTGGAACAAGTCGTCAGCCGGTTCGACTTCCAGTACAAGTTCTCCAATGTGAAAGACTACAACCGGCAGATGGTGATGATGGCGCAGGCCGACCCACGCCGCGGTGTGAATGCCATTGCCGCCTTCAACCGTATATGGAAGCAAGTGCAAGAAGAGATTGATGTGCCCGAAGGTTACACCATGAAATACTTCGGAGAGCAGGAAAGCCAGGCAGAAAGCAATGCCGCACTGGCAGCTAACCTGCCGCTGACATTCTTCCTTATGTTCGTCACCTTGCTGTTTCTGTTCCGCAGCTACCGGAAGCCGATTGTTATCCTGCTGATGCTGCCGCTTATCTTTATAGGTATTGTACTGGGACTGGTGGTATTGGGGAAATCATTCGACTTCTTCTCCATCCTCGGCTTGCTGGGGCTGATTGGAATGAATATCAAGAATGCCATCGTGCTGGTGGACCAGATTGATACGGAAACCGCTGCCGGAAAAGCACCGCGTGAAGCCGTTATCAGTGCAACGACCACCCGTATTGTCCCGGTGGCCATGGCATCGGGTACCACTATCCTGGGAATGTTGCCGTTATTGTTCGACGCCATGTTCGGCGGCATGGCGGCAACCATCATGGGTGGTTTGCTGGTAGCCTCGGCATTGACACTATTCGTGCTGCCGGTGGCTTATTGCGCCATTCATAAAATCAAGTGAGAGAACATTCAACAATTTACAGTTTACCAATTGAATGATGAAAACAAATATACTTATTCTATCATTACTGTGCTCAGGACTGAATGCCGGGGCACAACAAGCATATCTGAGCCGCGAAGAATACCGCGACAAGGTAGAAGCATACAGCCAGATTCTGAAACAACAGCATCTGAAAACATTCGCCAGTACCGAGGCACGCAAGATTGCCTCCACCGGTTTCCTGCCCCAGATTGACATCACTGCCGAGGGTACCGCCAATCTCAATCATCTGGACCAATGGAACAGTCCGAAAGGAGACTACCACCCTTATACCTATCAGGCACTTGCCACCTTGACGCAGCCGCTTTATACCGGAGGTTCCCTAATAGCCCAAAAGAAAGTGGCGCAAGCCGAAGAGGCACTGGACCAACTTACCACAGAGCTGACCCTCGACCAGATACACTATCAAAGTGACGCCGTCTATTGGAATGCCTCTGCCGCCCGTGCCGGTCTGAAAGCCGCGGCTACCTTTCAGGATATTGTACAACAGCAGTACGACATCATCCAAGACCGCTTTGATGACGGTGCCATCAGCCGCACAGACTTGCTGATGATTTCCACCCGACGTAAGGAAGCCGAATTGCAGTACATCAAGGCACGCCAAAACCATACCCTTGCCCTGCAAAAACTGAATATCCTTATGGGCTCGGAACCGGACGCTCCCATAGACAGCATAGCCGAAATAGATATACCGACTGCCTCCATCATACCTCTGGGCCTGGATGATGTGCTGCTTCGCCGGGCAGAATATGCCAGTACCTCCGTGAACATCGCCCGCAGTGAAGCGCAACGGCATGCCGCCCTCAGCCGCTACAACCCACAAGTCAGCATGTTTCTCGCTACCGGTTGGGATACGGGAATCACCTATATGGGGCAGGATGTACCTCATACTCCCGTCGTAGGAGTCAATGTCAGCATCCCCATCTTCCGTTGGGGAGCCCGCTTCAAGACAAACCGCCAACAGAAAGCCTATATCGGCATACAGAAGCTGCAACAAAGCTATGTAACGGACAATATTCTGGAAGAGCTCTCCGCAGCCACCACAAAACTGACGGAAACTGAACAGCAAGTCAAGACGGCCCAGGAGAATATGATACTCGCCGAAGAGAATCTGGGCCTTGTCACCTTCTCTTATAATGAAGGAAAAGCCAGCATGGCAGATGTGTTGTCCGCACAACTCTCGTGGACGCAGGCACACACCAACCTGATTGATGCGTATCTGGCGGAGAAGATGGCGATGGCTGAATATTGGAAGGTGGTTAGTGAATGAAATGCCCCTCAAAGAAAAACATACAAAAAACTCCGGCATAGCTTTACAAAGCCATACCAGAGTTTCTTTATATTTTTCCTACTGACCGTTTATCCCAGGAATGAAATCAGCACACCCGCCGCAACAGCCGAGCCGATTACGCCGGAGATATTACTGGACATACAGTAATTCAGCACATGGTTTTTCGGGTCATACTTCGTTGCTATTTCATTGCAGACACGGCTTGCCATGGGTACGGCACTCAGGCCGGTAGCACCAATCAGCGGATTGATCTTCTTCTTGCTGAATAGGTTGAACAGCTTCACAAAGAAAATACCTCCCGTAATGGACAATGCAAATGCCAAGAAACCACCAATCACAATACCGATAGTCGTCCAATTCAGGAATGCCTCACTGGTCATCGTGGCGCCAACGCTCAATCCTAAGAAGATGGTAGCTGCATTCATGATACTATTAGCAGCAGCATCAAACAAGCGGCTTGTATCCGAACCGATTTCCTTAATCAAGTTACCGAACATCAACATACCAATCAAAGGTACTGCTGTGGGCACAAATAAAGCAACAATCGTAGTCACTGCAATCGGGAAGATAATCTTCAATACACGCAGATTCTTAATCTCGGTTTTCGAAGGATACAGCTTCTCCTGCTCCTTCATGTTAATCATCAATTCCTTCTTGGTACAGAACAGCTTCACCACCATCGGAATGATGACCGGTACCAGCGCCATATAAGAATAAGCAGCAATGGCAATCGGTCCCAACAGATGGGGAGCCAGCTTGATGGTAGTAAAGATAGCCGTAGGACCATCGGCACCACCGATAATGCCCAACGCACCTGCTTCCTGCGGAGTGAACCCTATCATCACAGCACAAAGCAGTACGGTGAAAATACCTAACTGCGCAGCCGCACCGAATATGGAGAGACGCAAGTTACGGAGCATCGGACCGAAGTCTGTCAGCGCACCCACACCCATAAAGATAACAGGCGGCAGAAAGCCGGTCTTAATCAGCATATAATAAATGAAGTTCATCAGTCCGAGGTCGTGCGCAATCTCGTGCAACGGCATCTCCCAAATATTCTTCATCACCCCGCCTACCATGACCATTCCGTTTTCATCTGCCTGAATCACCCCCATCTCGCCGCCGGGAAAGTTGGCAATGAGCACACCGAAAGCGATGGGTACCAACAACAATGGTTCATAGTGTTTCTTGATACCTAAATAAAGCAGGATGAAAGCGATGGCATACATCACGAGGAACGACGGATCAGCAATGATGTTACTGAAGGCCGTCATATCATAGAGTTTTGCAAATATATCTTCCATTATCCTATCTTCATTAATACATCATCTTCAGAAACAGAGTCACCCGGATTGACACAGATGGCAACAACCGTTCCATCAAAGTCTGCGCGGATGGCATTGTATGTCTTCATAGCTTCGATATAGCAGAGGAGGTCGCCACTCTTCACCTTGTCACCCACTTTCAACGGGGTTTCCTGCGCATTCTTTGTCAGGAAGAACTTGCCTTCGAGCGGAGCCGGAACGTCCTGACCTTCGCCTACGGGGGGAGCTGTCACCTTTTCGGTGGCCGAAGCGGGCAGGTCGATGTCACCGTATGCCACCGTCACGCGGTAAGCCTGACCGTCCACCTGCACAGTGAGCGTCTTGGGTTTGGCATCGTCCAGCGGAGACTTGTCACGTTCGGCACGGCGTTTCTCCACATCCTCCAGGAAGTCCTGCTTGGCCTTGCCACTCTTGTAAGCCTCGTATTGAGCCGGGTGCATGGCGTATTCGAAGAGCTCTTCGTCGTCCTCGCCCAGTTCCCACTTGTTCTCCTTCATCAGCTTGCGGTACTTGTCCAGAGCATCGGGATAGTTGTCCTGCGGATTGCCGGTGAAGAACTTGCGTCCTTCGCGTTCGGCCTTCTCTATGATTTCGGGAGCCAGCTGACCCGGCAGCTTACCTGCCTTGCCCAACAGCATATCCCAAATGTCATCGGCAATCATACCCCAGCGTTCCTTGCCTTTCTCCATAGCAATGACGTTCATCATGGAAAGGTTCTTGACGTACTGGCTGAACGGAGTCACCAACGGGGGATAACCCACGCGCGGCCAAACATATGCCACTTCGTTGAACAACTTGATGAGCAGTTCATCCTGCTTCATGAAGGGCAGGTTGCGTTTTGCCTTGTATTTGTTGATGGACTCCAGATTGGATTCCAAGTCTGCCATCAGACTGCCCATCATGCCACCCGGCAGTCCGGGACCAATCAGCAGGGAGTTCATCAGGCGGTTGCGCGGGCTGATGTACAAGCCAAGGAAGTCGTCCATAAACTCCTGGATGAGTGCGCGTACCTTCATATATGCCTCCATATTGACTTCGGGCACCTGGAAGCCTGCATCCTTCAGCATGGCCTGCACACTGAGCAAGTCGGCATGTCCCGTACCCCAGGAAAGCGGCTCCATGCCTACGTCGATATAGTCGCAACCCGCTTCGCACACTTCAAGAATACTTGCCATATTGAAACCGGGACCCGCATGACTATGATACTGGATAGGAATATCGGGATGCGCCGCCTTGATATTGGCCACAATCTTGCCCAAAGAAACCGGACGTCCGATACCTGCCATATCCTTGATGCAGATTTCGTCGGCACCTGCCTTGATAAGCTTCAGTGCCATCTCCGTGTAGTATTCTACGGTATGGATGGGTGAATGGGTGATGCAGAGCGAGCATTGGGAAATCATTCCGGCATCGTGTGCATAGCCAATAGAAGGAATGATATTGCGGGTATCGTTCAGACCGCAGAAAGTACGCGTGATGTCCGTACCTTGCGCTTTCTTCACCTTATAGAACAGCTTGCGCACATCGGCGGGCACGGGACTCATGCGGAGGCCATTCAGGGCACGGTCCAACATGTGGGTCTGGATACCGGCTTCATGGAACGGCTTCGTCCACTCGCGCACGGCTTTATTCGGATTCTCCCCAAACAGCAGATTTACTTGTTCAAAACCTCCACCATTGGTTTCCACGCGCGCAAAACAACCCATCTCAATGATGGCGGGAGCTACTTTCACCAGTTGGTCAACACGGGGTACATATTTTCCGGCACTCTGCCACATGTCCCTGAATACCAAACTGAACTTAATTTCCTTTTTCATACTAAATTATTCGGTGTGTTTTTATATAAGATTATTATTTCAGATTTTTTCTACCTTAGCAACTTTACCCTTACCTTGTGTCACTACTGTTACGGCTGCACTGATAGCTGCCAGAATATTACCGGGGACAGGTGCGGGACCATTTGCCGCAGCTTTAGCCGGTGTCACCTCTTCGGGCGCATATTTATTCACCAATGCAATAAGAGATTTTCCTAAGTTAATAACAATCAGCAGGATAGCGAAGACTGTTGCCATACCTACCACCATCAGCAAAAGTGCTGTATTCAAGTTTTCCATATTATAAATTATTAGTTATTCAGCCGAATTTACGAAAAATCGCTCGAAATTAGCGATAATCCATTAAAGAAAGGCAGAGAAGAATGATAAAAGATGCTAAAAAGTAAAGCTTCCCGCACAACCAATGAGGCGGTACAGGAAACTTTTAGCATAAAACGGTGTCAGTCATCAATTGCTTTCAAGGAAGGAGAATCAGCCCAACGGATTCTCACCCTGGTCGCCGTCGTTGCCGCCGGGGGTTCCACCGGTATTGTCGCCGGGAGTAGTACCGGTGGAGGTAGAAGTCTTACCCCACTCTTTCCAAACAATCTTTGTATTCACCATGCTGCGGGTAGTCACCTGATTGCCACTATTACGCTCCACTTCGGGCAGGAAACGGACACGTACTCCGTTTATCAGCGAAGCGCTTACCTCCTCAGCCGTCGGCACCCCTCTTTTGGTAGAGGTAGCAGTATAGTAGAAAGTGCCTATACCGTCTATCTTCACAGTACGTCCCTGCCCCATGAAATTGCTCAATACACGCCCCAAGTTCTCCATCACCGCATACGTGTCACCACGGGTCACGGTAGAAATGAAAGACAGTTCATCTGCCACTTCACGGGTAGTAACCGCCTTGCCCCAGGTTACTGATTGAGGATACCACAAATCGTTTACTTTTTTTTGAACTCTTTTAAAAAATGCCATAATCGTAATGTTTTAAATGATTAATAATAGGTATATTCTGTTTCTCTTGTCTCACCCGAGAAGCAGAAGTTTTCATCGTGAGGCCTCAACGATTCAGCCGTCTGCTTTTCTCAAATTCGATGTTGCAAAGTTAGGGTGGGAAACAAGGGAAAACAAGAAAATGGCATCTACAACCGATTTTCACAAATCACTCAAAAACAAAGGATTACAAAAACCATATCTCTACAAGAAGAAGGGGGGAAATAAAGCTTAAATAAGAGGAATAAGGTGATAATCTCTACAAGCGACACACGCAAACCCCTGATAATGAAGCCACCTGTATCTTCCTATCTCTACAAGGTAATTGTTATAAGTTATTCTTTGCAATATGACATCATTTATGAGTTTATGCCAGTGAAAAGAAAGAATAAACACATAGAGAGAATGTGCCTCTCTACGTGTTTGGCTGATTTTACTTTGTTACCGCATTATACAAATCCTGATAGGTTTTCACCACACTATACACCAAAGTTCTATCGGCAGGTTTCGAGCAGGCTGTCAGCCCCAGAAGGAGAATCAGCAGGAGAAAAAGGAAGGTATGTTTCATCTTGAAATTTTGTGTTTATAATAAGTAAGGTGTAAAATCGGTAAGGAACGAGCTTACTTCAACAGTTTTCATAATCAATGCATATTAATCGTTGCAGAAACAAAGGTAACACTTTCTTCCCACAATAAATAAAGAGGTACAAAGTTTTTCATTACTTTGTACCTCCTCTTTTTCTTCGACTTGCATCATTTATAGCCGTGAGTCAGCAAAAATCGTATAGCTTAGAACTCGCTCGTAAAGTGGAACTTGATATGCTTGAAGTCCATCTGCGCCATCTGCAACACATATCCGCTGTCCGCCAGGAACACATCCCTACCCTCGCGGTCTTTCGCCATGTACTGGTATTTGCGCTTCTTGAAGGCTTCCAGTTCAGCCGCATCATCGCTCTCAATCCAGCAGGCTTTATACAGACTGAGCGGCTCCCAACGGCACTTCGCACTGTATTCGTTCTCCAGACGATACTGGATGACCTCGAACTGCAACTGCCCCACCGTACCGATAATCTTACGCCCGTTGAACTGGTTGACGAACAACTGCGCCACACCTTCGTCCATCAACTGGTCGATACCCTTGGCAAGCTGTTTCTGCTTCATCGGGTCGGCATTCTCAATGTACTTGAACATCTCCGGAGAGAAACTCGGAAGCCCCTTGAAGTGAAGCGCCTCGCCTTCGGTCAGCGTATCGCCAATCTTAAACGTACCGTTATCCGGCAGGCCGATAATATCTCCCGCCCAAGCCTCATCGACAGTTGTCTTGCGCTGCGCCATGAACTGCGTAGGCGACGAGAAACGCATCGTCTTGCCATGACGTACATGCAAGTACGGGGCATTGCGTACAAACTTCCCGGAGCAGATTTTGCAGAAAGCGATACATGAACGGTGATTCGGGTCGATATTGGCGGTTATCTTGAAGATGAATCCGGTAAATTTAGGTTCTTCCGGCTCCACCTCACGTTCTTCCGCCTTCACGGAACGGGGACTGGGAGCAATCTCCACAAAGCAATCCAGCAGTTCCTGCACACCGAAATTATTCAGTGCCGAACCGAAGAACACAGGAGCCAGCTCACCCTTCAGATATTCCTCCTTATCGAATTCGGGATAAACACCGTCTATCAGTTCCAGTTCGCCACGCAGCTTATCGGCCAGCTGGGCACCAATCCGGTTGTCCAATTCCTCGGTATGGATGTCCACTTCCACCTTCTCCGTCACTACCTGCTTGCTGGGCTGGTAGAGGTTGAGGTTATGCTCGTAGATATTGTAGACACCCTTGAAACGGACACCGCTCTCGATAGGCCACGTCAAGGGACGCACGTGGATGTGCAGTTCCTCCTCCAGCTCGTCCAACAGGTCGAACGGGTCTTTGGCTTCACGGTCCATCTTGTTGATGAAGATAATCACCGGCGTATTACGCATACGGCAGACCTCCATCAGCTTGCGTGTCTGCGTTTCCACACCTTTCGCACCGTCCACCACGATGATAACACTGTCCACAGCCGTCAGCGTGCGGTAGGTATCTTCAGCAAAGTCCTGGTGACCCGGAGTATCAAGGATGTTGACCTTGTAGTCATGGTAGTCGAACTCCATTACAGAAGTGGTAACGGAAATACCACGCTGTTTTTCAATATCCATCCAGTCCGACGTTGCCGTCTTCTTTATCTTATTGCTCTTTACGGCACCCGCCACCTGGATTTGTCCACCAAAAAGCAACAGCTTCTCGGTCAATGATGTCTTACCGGCATCCGGATGCGCAATAATCGCAAACGTTCTCCGTCTCTCTATTTCGTTGTTATTGGCCATATATCAATTAGTCAGTAATAATCACTCTTCCAAATTCTTCATGCAGACGGCAAGGCTCGCCTCCCAATGGGGTATATCGATGCCGAATGTCTTCTTTATCTTTGTCTTGTCCAACACAGAATAATGCGGACGCGGTGCCTTGGCAGGGAATTCGTCCGTATGCAGCGGACTTACCTTGCAGCTCTTGATACCTGCCAGACGATGGATAGCCAACGTAAAATCATACCACGAGCAGACTCCCTCGTTGCTGAAGTGATAGATGCCGGGCACGATTCCCTGGCTGATAGCCGCAAAGATGGCGCGTGCCAAATCATTGGCGTATGTCGGCGTACCTATCTGGTCGAATACAACTCCCAGCGTCTCGCGCTCGCGTCCCAAACGGAGCATCGTCTTCACAAAATTATTTCCATAAATGGAATAGAGCCACGCCGTACGGATGATCATGGCACGGCTGCAATACTTCATCACCGCCTGCTCACCCGCCAGTTTGGTAAAACCATATACTGAATTGGGACAAGTAGCCGCCTCTTCCGTATAGGGGGTGTGTCCGGTTCCGTCAAAAACATAGTCGGTAGACACTTGTATCAATGCAGCACCGCAAGCTTCGGCAGCGGCAGCCAGATAGCCCGGAGCGACATGGTTCAGCTTGTCGCAAAGCTCCTGATTGTCTTCCGCCTTGTCTACAGCCGTATAAGCGGCGCAATTCACGATTACATCTATCCGGTTGTCCTTCACAAACCCGTGCACAGCTTGTTCGTCGCAAATGTCCAATTCCTGCACGTCAGTGAAAAAATAAGCATGTTGTCCGTTTTCTTTCGACAACACTCGCATTTCATTGCCAAGTTGACCGTTGGCACCGGTTATCAGAATATTCATTTAATAAAGTTACACTTATATATAGAATGTTACGATGAACAATATTTTCCTCCATAATTATCAATTATCCATCAACTCCAATTCTCCCCGCTTCTCCTTGTCATAATAGTTGGCAAGCAACGAGACGAAACCGCTGATGGCCTCCATAGCCTTTGCCGTGCCCTGACTGATTTCCTTCTTCTGCAAGCGCAACAGCAGCACTCCATAAAGCGCCTCGAAACAAGTGTCTACCTCAGGCTCCTCTTTCCGGCCGCTCTTCTGGCGCAGCTCCACGATAAAAGGCAGTGCCTTGAAATAAGCCGCATTATAGAACGGATATTTCGTAGAAGCCAGTAATTCGCCATGCAGCTCCGTCAGGTTCAGAATGACATTCCGGTTGATTTGCAGATGTCCTTTTTCCGTTACGCCTTCCGCACGCATCATATCTGCCAGATTTCCATACCATTCTTCCAACGCAGGCCGTTCCTCCTCCGGATAGCGCAAAATGATGTTCTGGCGTATCCGGTCTATGTCACAGCCGTTGGCACGGAGCAAATCCTCCACCTGCCACATATATATAAGGTATTCGGCTATATTCTTTTCTTTCAGTTGTTGCGCAATCTTCACGATAAAATGTATGAATTATGATTTTTCACCTTCCCACTCAATACAGCGATTCACCCATCAGCGTAAACACCAATCCCACCACAGACACCACAATGACAATGCTCCCGATAATACGGTTCAGCATCCAGATGCCACGCAAGTTGAATTGTGTACGGACTTTATTGACAAAAAAGGTAATGCCAAACCACCATGCCAAAGCGCCCAATGCGATGGCCAAGTATCCGGTAACGGCCTCGAATACCAGCACTCCCTCACTTACAAAAGCGAAGCGGGCGAAAAGGCCTACAAAAAGGAATATAATCAGAGGATTGGAAAGCGTGACGGCAAACGCCGTTATGAAGTTATGAAAATAGGAACCCTTGTTGATGGATACCGGACGGATGGACTGTACCGGATTGCTGCGGAACGTATAAACGCCAAACGCCAACAGAAGAATGCTTCCGAAAAGTTGCAGGTAAAAGATGTTCTTGTTGACATAATCAAAAACGAAACTCATCCCGTAGCCCGTCAGCAAAGCATATGCAATATCGCTTAGCGAAGCTCCTATCCCCGTTACGAAACCATACCACCGTCCTTTATTCAAAGTACGCTGAATACACAATACTCCTACAGGACCCAATGGCGCGGACACAATGACGCCGATAATGAACCCCTTCCACAATATGTCAAATATGGTCTCTATCTGAATCATGGCTGCAAATATCGGACTTTTTTATGAGACGAACGAATAGTGTTAACGTTTTTTCGACGGAAAAGGATTTTAAGAAGTAAAGATTATCCATTTTACATATTATTCCGTATATTTACCTCCGAACTTAACAATACCCCCTTATGAAACGAATAAAAAAAACTCTAACACTCGTTTCCATGGCCGTCTTACTACTGACGGCATGCGAAGCCCCCAAGGAACTCGGTGTGGTTCCATATCCGCAGTATGCCCAAACAACGTCAAAAACAGTAGAACTGCCATCTACGGTAACCTTCTCGACCAATCTGGCGAAATCCGACATGAATGACCTGCTGGCCTATCTGCCGGACTTTGCCATCCCCATGAAGCTTGTCGACAAGAACCCTTTTGTAACGATAGAAATAACGGACGCAACGGATAATCCAATCGCTGCCGAAGGCTACAACCTGACAGTCAGCAAACAAGGTGTAAACATTCAGGCCTCCTCCGCTGCAGGTGCCTTCTATGGACTGCAAACCCTGGCACAACTTGCCCGTAACGGGAAGAAACTGCCAGTCACGACCATCAAGGACGAACCCAGATTCCCCTATCGTGGGCTGCACCTGGATGTTTCAAGACACTTCTTTAACACGGACTATGTCAAGAAACAAATAGACCTGGTAGCCACCTACAAAATCAACCGCCTGCATTGGCATCTGACCGACGGTGCCGGATGGCGGCTGGAGATTCCGGGCTATCCCCGCCTGACAGAATTCGCAGCCTGGAGAAAAGCCGCCAATCTGCAGGATTGGGGGAAATATGACCATCACTTCTGCGAGAAGGATGAAGAAGGAGCCTATGGAGGCTACTATACGGAAGCGGATGTACGTGAGGTTCTGGAATATGCCCGCTTGAGGCATGTCACCGTTATCCCCGAAATAGAAATGCCGGGACACTCGGGAGAAGTACTGGCAGCCTATCCACAGCTGTCCTGTACCGGCAAGCCTTATACATCCGGCGAAGTCTGTATCGGAAACGAAGAGACCTTCAAGTTCTTCGAAGATGTGCTGGATGAAGTGATACGGCTGTTCCCTTCCCGGTATATCCATATTGGAGGTGATGAAGCCAGCAGACGCCACTGGAAGGCATGCCCCAAATGCCAGAAGCGCATGAAGGAAGAAGGGCTCAAAGATGAAAGTGAGCTGCAAAGCTATATGATAGTCCGCATAGAGAAGTACCTCAACGACAAAGGGCGTGAAATCATCGGCTGGGACGAGATACTGGATGGAGGCCTGGCCCCCAACGCAACCGTCATGTCGTGGCGGGGTACGGAGGGTGGCATTGCCGCCGCCCGCATGGGGCATTACGCCATCATGACACCGGAGAGCCACTGCTATCTGGACCACTACCAGGATGACCCTGAGACACAGCCGCTGGCGTTTGGCGCCTGCATCCCCATCGGACAGACCTACTCCTACGACCCGGCTCCCGATTCATTGGGAAGTGATATCTGCAAATACATATTAGGCGTGCAAGGCAATGTATGGGCTGAATATCTGCCCACTTACGAACATGCCGAATATATGATATACCCACGCATCATCGCTCTGGCAGAAGTAGGCTGGACTCCCATGGAGAACAAGCATCCGGAGAGTTTCAAGAGACGTATCAACAACGAAATACGATACATCCGGACGAAAGGGTACAACCCGTTCACCTTGTCGGAACAAGTGCAGACCAGCCAGACCGTTGACTATGCCAAGAAAAAAATCATGCTGTCCCTCACCTCCGAAAAACATCCGATTGACATCCGCTACACAACGGACGGCTCCGAACCGACTGTATCTTCCAAGTTATACAAGAAACCGTTTGCCGTAAAAGACTCCATATTGCTGACCGCACGCCTTTTCGACGGAGAAAAGCCTATCGGAAAAAGCCTTCACCTGCGCACCGACTACCATAAGGGCATAGGCAAAAAGATAACCTATGCACCGGGCGGCAGATACTATCAGCATAAAGAAGTATACAAAGGCGGCGGTGACGCCGGTCTCCTCGACGGACTTCGCGGCGGCAAAAGCTACATGGACGGACGATGGCAGGGCTTCTGCCCCAATGATTTGGATGCCATTATCGACCTGGGCGAAGTGACCGCCATACATCGGGTCATGGCCAACTTCATGCAAATCCGTACCCCACAAGTATTTCTCCCTGCCAAAGTGGAAGTATGGGCATCTGTTGATGGCAAGAACTTCACCCTGCTGGGCAGTGATATCTGCAGCGAGGAAGAGGCCGGAAAGGACGTGATATTCCGTGATTTCGGCTGGATTGGCACCCCCACTGAGACACGATATGTACGCTTCCATGCCATACAAGGGAAGAAGCAATTCTTATTTACGGATGAAATCGTCATACAATAACACACATCCGGTTTTTATGAAACAGAACAAAAAACGCATACGAGTAAAATTGCATGCGTTTTTTGTTTTCCTTTTTTTCTCCTCCCCACCGATTTTACGTATCTTTGCCCCCAAGAAGAAAAGATGAAGATACTCAAAGAAGTAACTTCAATCGTAAAATCGTAAATCGTAAAATCGTAAATATAACTATGATTCTTTTTTTCAGAACCCCATCCAAGAGTGTGATTGCCGTAGAATGTAATCATGAACTCCCCCAGGCAGACAGCGACAAACTCTGCTGGCTTTTTGGAGAAGCCACCCCCGAAAGTGAAGACAACCTGAAAGGACATTTCGTCGGCCCGCGCCGTGAGATGATTACTCCTTGGAGTACAAACGCCGTAGAAATCACCCAGAATATGGGGCTGGACGGCATCATACGCATCGAAGAGTACTTCCCCGTAAAAGATGAGAACGCAGACCACGACCCGATGCTGCAACGTATGTACAAGGGGCTGGACCAGAATGTATTTACAACCAACCGGCAACCGGAACCGATTGTACACATCAAAGACCTGGAGGCATACAATGAGAATGAAGGTCTGGCACTTTCCAAAGAGGAAATGGATTACCTCAAGAAGGTAGAGAAAGATCTCGGGCGCCCTCTGACAGACTCCGAAGTATTCGGCTTCGCGCAAATCAACTCCGAGCACTGCCGTCACAAAATCTTCGGTGGAACATTCATCATCGATGGAGTGGAACAGGAATCTTCACTTTTCCAAATGATAAAGAAGACCACCCAAGAGAATCCCAACAAGATTATCTCTGCCTACAAAGACAATGTAGCCTTTGCCGAAGGTCCGGTTATCGAACAGTTTGCTCCGGCAGACCACTCCAAGCCCGACTATTTCCAAGTAAAAGACATCAAGAGTGTCATCTCCCTCAAAGCGGAAACACATAACTTTCCCACTACCGTAGAACCGTTCAACGGTGCGTCTACCGGTACAGGCGGTGAGATTCGTGACCGTATGGGCGGCGGTAAGGGTTCTTGGCCGATTGCCGGAACTGCCGTTTACATGACCTCCTACCCCCGTGCGGAAGAAGGACGTCCCTGGGAAGAGATTCTGCCGGTACGCAAATGGCTGTATCAGACTCCCGAACAAATACTAATCAAGGCCTCCAATGGTGCCAGTGATTTCGGAAACAAATTCGGCCAACCGCTAATCTGCGGTTCCGTGCTCACTTTCGAACATAAGGAAAAAGATGAAGTCTATGGTTACGACAAAGTGATTATGCTTGCCGGAGGCGTAGGCTACGGTACCCAGCGTGACTGTTTGAAAGGTACACCGGAAGCCGGCAACAAAGTGGTTGTCATCGGTGGAGACAATTATCGCATCGGTTTGGGCGGTGGCTCCGTGTCTTCTGTAGATACCGGACGCTACAGCAGTGGCATTGAGCTGAATGCCGTACAACGCGCCAACGCCGAAATGCAGAAACGCGCCTACAACGTGGTACGCGCACTTTGTGAGGAAGAGACCAATCCGGTGGTTTCCATTCACGACCACGGCTCTGCCGGACATGTAAACTGTCTGTCTGAATTGGTAGAGGAATGCGGCGGTCTGATTGACATGAGCAAGTTGCCCATCGGTGACACGACTCTGTCCGCCAAGGAAATCATTGCCAACGAAAGCCAGGAACGCATGGGCTTGCTGATTCAGGAAGAGGCCATCGAACATGTACGCAAGGTAGCCGAACGCGAACGCGCTCCGATGTACGTAGTAGGTGAAACCACCGGTGACCATCGCTTTGCCTTCCAGCAAGCTGACGGTGTACGTCCGTTTGACCTCGCCGTAGAACAGATGTTCGGCTCTTCCCCCAAGACCTATATGGTGGACAAGACCGTGGAACGTCACTACGAAATGCCCCAATACGAACTTTCCCAACTACATGAATACCTCACCAATGTGCTCCAACTGGAAGCTGTGGCTTGTAAAGACTGGTTGACAAACAAGGTAGACCGTTCTGTAACAGGCAAGATTGCCCGCCAGCAGTGCCAGGGTGAATTGCAGTTGCCTCTGAGCGATTGTGGTGTGGTAGCTTTGGACTATCGCGGCGAAAAGGGTATCGCAACCTCTCTGGGCCATGCTCCCCAGGCGGCACTTGCCGACCCGGCAGCCGGCTCCGTTCTTTCCGTCAGCGAAGCATTGACCAACTTGGTTTGGGCACCGCTTGCCGAAGGTCTGGACAGCGTTTCCCTTTCTGCCAACTGGATGTGGCCTTGCCGTTCGCAAGAAGGTGAAGATGCCCGTCTGTACACGGCAGTAAAGGCATTGAGTGACTTCTGCTGTTCCCTGCAAATCAATGTTCCGACTGGTAAAGACTCTCTTTCCATGACACAGAAATACCCCGACGGCAGCAAAGTTATTTCTCCGGGCACGGTAATTGTTTCTGCCGGTGGAGAAGTTTCCGACGTCAAGAAAGTCGTATCTCCGGTGCTGGTTAACAATGAAAAGACTACCATTTATCATATAGACTTCAGTTTCGACAACCTGAAACTCGGCGGTTCCGCCTTTGCTCAGACCCTGGGCAAGGTAGGTGACGAAGTTCCCAGCGTGCAAGATGCCGAATACTTCCGCGATGCTTTCCTTGCCGTGCAGGAGCTGGTCAACAAGGGACTGATTCTTGCCGGACATGATATTTCTGCCGGTGGTCTTATCACTACACTGCTTGAAATGTGCTTTGCCAATGTGGAAGGCGGTATGGAAATCAACTTGGATAAAATCAAGGAGCAAGACCTTATCAAGATTTTGTTTGCAGAGAACCCGGGTATCGTCATCCAGGTGAGCGACAAGCATAAGGAAGCAGTGAAACAAATCCTGGAAGATGCAGGCGTAGGTTACGTGAAGCTCGGCAAACCGACAGACGAACGCCATATTCTTGTATCAAAAGGCGATGCTACTTATCAGTTTGGCATAGACTATATGCGTGATGTATGGTACTCTACTTCTTATCTCCTTGACCGTAAGCAGTCCATGAACGGCTCTGCCAAGAAGCGTTTCGAAAACTACAAGATGCAACCGGTGGAATTCGCCTTCATGCCGGACTTCAAAGGCAAGTTCTCACAATACGGCATCGACCCGGACCGCCGCACACCTTCCGGTATCCGCGCCGCCATCATCCGTGAAAAAGGAACCAACGGCGAACGCGAAATGGCCTACTCACTCTATCTGGCAGGCTTCGATGTGAAGGACGTTACCATGACCGACCTTATCAGCGGTCGCGAAACGTTGGAAGATGTAAACATGATTGTTTACTGCGGTGGTTTCTCCAACTCCGACGTCCTCGGTTCTGCCAAGGGTTGGGCCGGTGCTTTCCTGTTCAATCCGAAAGCGAAAGAGGCGCTCGACAAATATTATGCACGCGAGGATACGCTTTCACTGGGTGTCTGCAACGGCTGCCAGCTCATGATGGAACTTAATCTTATCAATCCCGAGCACAAGAAAAACGGCAAGATGCTTCATAACGACTCACACAAGTTTGAATCCAGATTCCTCGGTGTTACTGTCCCCACCAACCGCAGCGTAATGCTCGGCTCACTGAGTGGAAGCAAACTGGGTATCTGGGTAGCTCACGGTGAAGGAAAATTCTCCTTGCCATACGACGAGGACAAATACAACGTCGTGCTGAAATACTCATACGACGAATACCCTTCCAACCCCAACGGCTCAGATTATTCCATAGCCGGATTGGCAAGTGCCGACGGACGTCATCTGGCCATGATGCCCCACTTGGAACGTGCCATCTTCCCCTGGCAGAACGGTTGCTACCCCGCAGACCGCGTAAACAGCGACCAAATCACTCCTTGGGTAGAAGCATTTGTCAATGCACGCAAGTGGGTGGAAGCCAATAAAAAATGAACTGAACTTCCTTTTTTATAGAAATGTAACAAGCGCGGGTTATGAATAATCCCGCGCTTGTTACATTTCTATTCTTCGCTTTCTTTTTTTGCTTTTCTCAAACAAAAGCATTATTTTTGTGTTTATTTTCAACTCTCCCTCAGTACAACATTCAAAAAAACCGCTCGACAATTATGAAAAAGTACTTCTTTTTCTGCATACTACTATTATTGCCAATTATAGGCATTGCACAAACATACAAATACATCGGTGTGGAAGACGGTTTGAGCAACAGACGGGTATATGCTATTCAAAAGGGACCCAAAGGTTACATGTGGTTTCTTACCCACGACGGCATCGACCGATACAACGGAAAAGAATTCAAGCCGTACAAACTGATGGATGGAGATGAGGAAGTGAATTCCATGATGAACCTGAACTGGCTCTATGTGGATTCCAAAGGAACCATATGGGAAATTGGCAAGAAAGGACGCGTGTTCCGCTATGATACAAAACACGACCGTTTTGTCCTGGTATACAAGCTACCCGAAAGCGAAGTGAAAGGACGTCCAACCCCTATCAGTTACGGTTTTGTGGATGCCAACAGCGTAATATGGCTTTGCAATGAAGATGCTCTATATCTGTACGACAGCAATACCCAGAAGGTGACATTCATTCAAAACGAAATAGGAGAACGAATTACGGATATCGCACAGATTGATTCGACCCACTTCTTCATCGGGACCGACATCGGCATACATTATGCTGAGCTGGCCAACAACACCCTCACCCTCAGTCCCTGCAACCAATTGGACACCTTGAAGATACAAATCAACGAACTATACTATCATAAACCGTCTCACAAGGTTTTTATCGGTACTTTCCAACGGGGAATATTTACCTATGACCTGAATGAGCACAAAGTCATGCATATCCCATCCGGACTGATGGACGTTAGCATTAACTGTATCCGTGCCTACAATAACAATGAAATCCTCATAGCTACAGACGGGGCCGGTGTCTACAAAATGAATACCGATACCTATGAATCTATACCATACATTGTTGCTGACTATAACCGGTACAACTCAATGAACGGAAATACCATCAATGATATCTACATTGACAGTGAACAACGCATCTGGATGGCTAATTATCCCATTGGTATAACTGTACGCAACAACCGATATGCCGATTATCAATGGATAAAACACTCTATCGGCAATAAACAGTCACTCATCAATGACCAGGTAAATGCCATCATTGAAGACCATGACGGCGATTTATGGTTTGCCACCAATAACGGCATCAGCCTTTATTATAGCAAGACGAAACAATGGCATTCTTTTCTCAGCAGTTTCGACACCGCAAGCCATAGTAAAAACCATATCTTCATCTCATTGTGCGAAGTGGAGCCCGGCATCATCTGGGCCGGAGGATATAGTTCCGGCATCTACCAGATCAACAAGAAACTACTGTCCACAGAGTTCTTTACTCCGTCTTTATTCAGTAATCTGAATATCCGGCCGGACAAGTATATCCGTTCCATTATGAAAGATTCTTCAGGAAACATCTGGTCCGGAGGGTATTATAACTTAAAAGAAATAGATTATTCCAGAAAAAATATACGCCATTTCCCGGGCTTGAATGGTATCACTGCCATCATAGAGAAAGACTCCACACATATGTGGATAGGCACTTCCACCGGCTTGTACCTGTTGGAAAAAGCAACCGGTAAGTATACCTATATCCAGATGCCGGTAGAATCCTACTACATCTACTCCCTATGCCAAGCTTCCGACGGAATGCTGTATATCGGTACCAACAATGCCGGTTTACTGGTATATGATACGACCAAAAACACATTCAGACATTATCATAGAGACAACTGCGCCTTGATTTCCAATAATATCTATACACTATTGTCTGATGGTAAAGGAAATATCTTTCTGAGTACAGAACACGGTCTGTCCACCTTCTATCCTGTCGAAGAGACATTCCATAACTGGACCAAAGAACAAGGACTGAAGTCTGACCATTTCAACGCAGCCTCAGGCACCTTGAGGAAAAACGGCAATTTCATTTTCGGCAGTACGGATGGAGCCATAGAATTCAACAAAGACATGATCCTGCCTCGCGACTATAAGTTCAAAATGGTATTCAGTGACCTGCGGGTATTCTATCAGACCGTTTATCCCAAGGATGAAGGTTCTCCACTTATTCTGGATATTGACGAGACAAAAACCTTGCGTTTGAAGTACAACCAGAACATCTTCTCATTGCAGGTCTCAGACATCAACTATGACTATCCTTCCCTAATTCTGTACTCCTGGAAACTGGAAGGCTTCTATGAGGGTTGGAGCCGTCCGGGAGAGGAAAACGTCATCCGTTTTACCAACCTGAGTCCGGGCAACTATACCCTCCGCGTACGTGCCATCTCCAACGAAGACCGTCGTATTGTCCTGGAGGAACGCAGTATGGACATCATTATCGAGCAACCCCTCTGGCTCAGTTTCTGGGCGCTGATACTCTATGCAGTGATTATCATATCCATTGCAAGCATCACTCTACGAATAATAGTCTTGAGAAAACAGCGGAAAGAATCCGATGAGAAAATACGCTTCTTCGTCAATACAGCGCATGATATACGTACTCCACTGACGCTCATCAAAGCACCCTTGGAAGAAATCACCGAACGCGAGCAACTGACTTCCAGCGGACAGAGCAACATCAATACAGCCCTGCGAAACGTAAATGCCTTGTTGCGCCTGACCACCAACCTTATTAATTTCGAACGCGCAGACACCTATTCCGGAAGTCTATACGTATCCGAATACGAACTGAGCACATATATGGAAGAGACGATCGATGCTTTCCGTTCATACGCAAACATAAAACACATCAACCTGACCTACGAAAGCAGCTTCCGTTATCTGAACGTATGGTTAGATAAGGACAAGATGGATTCCATTTTGAAAAATATCATATCCAACGCACTGAAATATACACCGGACGGCGGCAATGTACATGTCTTTACTTCCGAGACAGAAGATACCTGGAGTATTGAGGTGAAAGATACCGGTATCGGAATTCCGGCTTCAGAACAGAAAAAGCTGTTCAAGATGCATTTCCGTGGCAGTAATGCTATCAATTCCAAAGTTACCGGCAGCGGCATCGGACTACTTCTGGTAGGGAAACTTGTACGCTTACATAAAGGAAAGCTCAACTTCAGCAGCATGGAAGGGAAAGGCTCTTGCATCAAAATCACGTTCCCCAAAGGGAACAAGCATTTCCGCAAAGCAATCCAACGCCCTCAACCCAAAAACGAACGGATTGTTTATTCGGCTTCCGGAGTGCCTATCAATGCCTCTACTACATCATCCCCTGCTTCCAGTGGAATCTACGACAAGACGCAACAACAGTCACAAAACAACAGTAACCACCAGAAAATTCTTATTGTAGAGGACAATGACGAATTAAGGGAATATCTGCGCAGAACATTGTCTGAACAATACAACATACAAGTATGCTCCAATGGAAAAGAAGCACTGACCATTGTCAAGGAGTATATGCCCAACCTCGTCATTTCAGACATTATGATGCCGGAAATGAGAGGAGACGAATTGTGTCATATCCTGAAGAACGACATCGAGACATCACATATCCCCATCATCCTGCTCACAGCACTGAATACCGACAAGAATATCATCGAGGGACTGCAAAGCGGAGCGGATGAATATATTGTGAAACCCTTCAATATCGGTATATTGCGGGCAAACATTGCCAACCTGCTGACTAACCGGGCACTGTTGCGCCACAAATATGCCAGCCTGGACCTGAACGACGAGAAGAACAATACGGATTGCATCAACTGCTCCAACGACTTGGACTGGAAATTCATTGCAACCGTCAAAAAGAGCGTCGAAGACAATATGGACAACCCAAGCTTCAACGTCGACGTGCTCTGCAACCTGCTGAATATGAGTAGGACCAGCTTCTACAATAAGATAAAGGCACTGACCGACCAAGCTCCGGCTGACTACATCCGGCTGATTCGACTGAAACATGCTGCCCAACTTCTGAAAGAACAAAAGCATACCATCACCGAGATTTCAGAGCTGACCGGTTTCAGTGATGCGAAATATTTCCGTGAAGTATTCAAGAAACATTTCAATATGAGCCCAAGCCAGTATGCCAAGAGAGGGAAGGAAGGGAAAGATGATAAAGAAATAAAGTAAATTACAACATTTTGAATATGAATATATATCTTGAAGCATTCTCCATTTTCTTTAAGATAGGAGCCTTTACCATCGGCGGCGGTTATGCTATGGTACCGCTGATAGAAAACGAAATCGTAACCAAACGAAACTGGATAGCCAAAGAAGATTTCATTGACCTGCTTGCTATATCACAGTCCGCTCCGGGCATCCTTGCCGTCAATATATCCATTTTTATAGGGTACCGGCTACGGGGAATACGAGGGAGCATAATCACTGCATTGGGAACCATACTTCCTTCGTTTCTCATCATCCTCGCCATAGCGTTGTTCTTTCACAACTTCAAGGACAACATCATTGTGGAACGTATATTCAAAGGTATTCGCCCGGCAGTGGTTGCATTGATTGCAGCCCCTACATTCAGCATGGCTAAATCGGCCCGGATAAACCGATACAACATATGGATACCGGTGGTTTCAGCACTGCTCATCTGGCTGTTGGGCTTCTCTCCCATCTGGATTATCATTGCGGCAGGTGTAGGAGGATACTGCTTCGGACGTTTTCAACGTCCGAAGAATTAAAAATTAAAGAATTAAAAATTAAAAAGGATAGCAACATTAATCACTAACCATTTATCATTAATTACTAATCATGGTTTTCTTACAGTTATTCTATACATTCTTTAAGATTGGGCTTTTCGGCTTTGGTGGCGGATATGCCATGTTGTCTATGATACAAGGTGAAGTAGTTACCCGTTACGGTTGGCTTACAGCGCAGGAATTTACTGATATTGTGGCAATCAGCCAGATGACACCCGGTCCGATAGGAATCAATTCGGCAACTTATGTGGGTTATACTACGATAGCTGATTGCTACGGTACAAGCTATGGTATTTTAGGTTCTATTATTGCTACGTTTGCCGTGGTGCTTCCTTCTTTCCTACTGATGCTGACCATCAGCAAATTCTTTCTGAAATACCAAAAACATCCTTCCGTGGAAGCGGTATTCAGTGGGCTCCGCCCGGCAGTGGTCGGTCTGCTGGCCTCAGCCGCGCTGGTATTGATGAATTCGGAAAACTTCAGTTCTCCCAAAGAAGACATATATTCCTTCGTCATCAGCTGCCTCATCTTCCTCGTGGCATTTATAGGCACAAAGAAATATAAACTGAACCCGATAGGAATGATTGTAGCTTGTGGAATAGCAGGATTGATACTTTATTAGGGATTAAGGATTAAACGTTAATGATTAATCCCTAATCCTTAATCCCTAATTTTTAAAGTTTAATCTTCTTTCCAACGGATTTCGATTCATTATGCAGACGGTCCAAGGCTGTCACCACATAGCGGTACTTTGTCTTTCCGTCTTCATAAGGAAGTTTATAGAAATTATCGCGCGTGATGGCTACAATATGGGAAGGGTCATCTATATTCACTTTCTCTTTGTCATTAAAGCGATAGACCACATATTGGACGGCACGGTTCATTTCCTCTTTATACTTGGGAGCTGTCCAGAAAAGAATATATCCGTCTTCCGTCCACACCGATTTCATCCTACGTACCTTTGCCGGGGCTTCGTTATCCATGAAATCGAAAACGGGAGGCAGCGCCGGATACTTATGATATTCGGCAATCAGGGCATCGCGATACTTGCCTGCATTCTCTACAACCGCACTGGCAGGCCACTGGCAACTGCCACCGATGGTCTGATAGGCCCGTTGCAAGGCCATTTTGCGAGGAAGCTGATTTATCGACGGGTTCTTGGGGTCGGCATTCTGCACGGTGTTCATCACGGACTGGCCAATAAACAAGGGGCGGTTTTCCGTATTCCTGGCCCACCACTTCACCAGTGTCTCATAGTCGGCAACCGGATGTCCTATATGCCAATAAATCTGCGGAATATTATAGTCTATCCAACCTTCACGGGCCCACAGCAACACGTCCGCATAAAGGTCATCGTAGTTTTGCAGGCCTTTGGTCTTACTGCCAAGCGGGTCACTGCTTTCATTCCGGTAAATGCCAAACGGAGAAACCCCGAACTTCACCCACGGCTTGATTTCACGAATTGTTTCATGCAGTTTCTTAATCAGCACATTCACGTTGCTCCGGCGCCAGTCTCCTTTATTGCTGAAACCTCCGCCAAAACGTGCAAAACTTGCATCGTCAGGGAAATCCTTTCCCTTAATGGGATAAGGATAAAAGTAATCGTCCATATGAATGGCATCCACATCATAGCGGGAAACGATGTCGCTCACCACCATGCAGATGTGCCGGCGGCTCTCAGGCAGTGCCGGGTCAAAATACAACTGGTCGCCATAAGTGACAAACCATTCCGGATGGATATTGTACACATGATTGGGAGCCAACTCACTCTTCAAGGTCGTCTTCGTGCGATACGGATTAATCCATGCATGAAACTCCATACCACGCTTATGGCATTCATCAATCATAAACTGCATAGGGTCCCAATAGGGTTCGGGCGCTTTACCCTGCACTCCGGTAAGGAAACGACTCCACGGTTCCAGTCTGGAAGCATACAGAGCATCCGCTTCGGGACGTACCTGGAAAATTATGGCGTTGATTCCCGCCTTCTGCAAGGAATTCAACTGCCCGATCAGATTCTGCTTCAGTTTTTCGGTCGGCATTCCACGGAACTGTCCGTTTACTGACTGTATCCATGCTGCACGAAATTCACGTTTAGGATAGGCAGACCCGGTCTGCACTTGCGCAAATACTCCTCCCGCCATTAGCAGCAAGAAGAATACACATAAAAGGGATTTTACTCTCATTCTCTAATTACAGCTTTTTAATATTTAAAATAGTTTATAATTAAGGTTTGTCCTTCATCGGCCATTCCACAATAAAGCGGCATCCTCCGCAATAGGTGTCATCCAGATAAATCCGGCCTCCCACCAACTCCATTATCTCATTGGCTATGGCAAGCCCCAATCCGGACCCTTTGGTAAACGTGTCCACTTTATAAAAACGTTCGAAAATACGGTCCGATTCGTCCGGCCTGATGCCTATACCGGTATCCTCTATCACGAAGCGCAATACATGTCGGGACTTATCTTCCTCGCAGGAAACGCGTATATGACCTTCTTCCGTAAACTTCACCGCATTATCCAACAAAGACACCAGCACCATTTTCAGCCATTGCCGGGCTGCATAAAAGGCCGCAATACCGGAAGCAGGCACATATTCCAGTTCAACTCCCGGCTTCAGTTCCGGGCGGAAGCCCTCAATACATTCCTTGCAACACGCATCCACTTCTATCTCCTCCCGCGGCATCTCCCACACTCGCGAATCCATATCCGCAATATTGAGTATGTTCTCCATCAGACTCAACAGATATGTATTGTTGCCCTCCACTTGTTCAACATACTCGCGTTTCTCCACATCATCCAGTTTCTCTTGAGCCAGCAAGGTAGAAAAGCCGACGATGGAATTCAACGGAGTACGGATTTCATGGGTGATATGCTGTATAAAGGAACTTTTGACCTGGCTCATTTTTTCCACCGCCCTGCGTGCAGCTTCCAACTTGCGGTTCATGGAGAGGGTGCGGATATACAGATAAGTAATGAGCAGCAAGAGCAGCAATACCAGTCCGCCAACGACCAAGGCTATCATCAGTCTTTCCTTGTTCAATCTGGCACTCAGTTCCAGTTTCTCCATCTTCAGCCGGTCCACTTCAAACTGTGCCGTATATTTGCTTAGCTTGTCATCCATTTCTGCCGTACGCACGGAGTCACTCACGGCGCCATATCTGGCATAACTGCGGCAAGCCGCACGATAATCGCCCAACTGTTCCTGCAGTTCTCCTTTCATATAATGGTTATAAGGATAGCAAAGCCCCAGTGAATGCTGATAATCCATGAGTGAATCCACGTAAGCAATGTTACCTTTCAAATCACCGAGGATACGGCAACACATTATCTTATAGCCAAACCATGCTTCGGGCGTCGAGCTCTCCGGATGTTGACGGTAGAAGCGGTCGGTCTCCTCAATATAAGGCTCAGCAGCCTTTCTACCTTCATTGGCCAATAAGCCTATAACCCTGAATTCACAGAAACGCAGGTGCAGGGAAGGGTCTATGCCGACTTGTTTACGGTCCAGTTTGTCCTCCAGTTGCGACAATTTACTCAGATACTCGCCGGCTTCCGCATACTCACTGCGTGAAAGATAAGTCTGGATAATATTAAGCAACACCACGTATGCGTCACGATAATAGCTGCCCTCCTCGAAAAGTTTCAGTGCATTGTTGTAATTCTCTATACACAGTTTTACGTTGTTTCCAAAGACCCGATGGTTATACCCGATGCACATTTCGCCACATGCCAATCCGTATTTGTCCCGGGCTTGCTCGGCATCCTGATGGAGCCTGACGGTTTCAGCCATCGCCTCCTCCTGCATACCTTTCTCCGTCATGCGCTGAATGTACTGCCGCCACGCCATATACCGGTCTCGTGTCCGTTGGTATTTCCGGCACCAGTCCATATATTCATAGGTTGCGGCTTTCAAGTGGTCAATGTCCCCCAACTGATAATAATGAGAAATCAAGTTGTTATGGGCATCACTAATCTGTACCGTATCGTTCAGTTCGCGGGCAAGTTTTATCCACCGGGCATTGATGGAAGGCAGTCGGTCTTGTCCCAACACTTTCTGCGCACTATCTGCCAGAGCTTTCATCTCTCCATAAGGGTCTTCGGCATGCAGGATTGAGGGGCATAAACCTAACACCAGCACAACAAGAAGCCATTTTATATTACGCTTTACCATGTTCGGACATTAAAAGGAGTCGGACGCGAATTTAACGCTTTTATTTAATGTAAATTAGCAGTCATCCTAAAGTATAACAAATCTTAACCTTGCCTATCTGATGCGATTTTTCCAGCAGGTTCGTTTTATTCTACCCCGGTTTGCATTATCTTTGCAAATCCTAAATCACATAAGTGACTTTTATATGGCAGAAAATACATCGATTATCATAAAGGGAGCCCGTGTCAATAACCTCAAGAACATTGACGTAGAGATTCCCCGTAACAAACTCGTAGTCATCACCGGACTGTCCGGTTCCGGAAAATCCTCACTTGCTTTCGATACATTATATGCCGAGGGGCAGCGCCGCTACGTGGAGAGCTTGAGCAGTTATGCCCGCCAGTTTTTGGGACGTATGAGCAAGCCTGAATGCGATTTCATCAAAGGGATTCCACCTGCCATTGCCATTGAGCAGAAAGTAAGCAGCCGTAACCCACGGTCCACCGTGGGTACCTCCACCGAAATATACGAATATCTGCGGTTGCTCTATGCACGCGTGGGGAAAACCTTCAGCCCGGTCAGCGGACAGGAAGTGAAGAAACACTCGGCAGAAGACATCGTGAAATGCATGCTGGAGCATCCGGAAGGGACCAGGTATACTGTGCTCGCTCCGATATTGCTGCGCGAAGACCGCACGCTGCAACAACAACTGGAGATAGACATGAAGCAAGGTTTCACCCGTCTGGAAGTGAACGGTGAAATGATGCGCATCGACGAATACAAGCCAAAAACCGGAGACACCGTTTTTCTGTTGATTGACCGTATGACAGCCTCTTCAGAAAAGGATTCCGTCAGCCGCCTCACCGACTCGGCCGAAACAGCCATGTACGAAGGAGACGGCGCCTGCCTGCTGCGTTTCTACCAGCCCGACGGGAGTACCTGCCTCTATCGTTTCAGTACCAAGTTCGAGGCAGACGGCATCACCTTCGAAGAACCGAACGACCAGATGTTCTCCTTCAACTCTCCCATCGGCGCATGCCCCGTATGCGAGGGATTCGGACGGGTCATCGGCATCGACGAGCATCTCGTGATACCCGACCGTTCCTTGTCCGTCTATGACGGAGCCGTCGTATGCTGGCGGGGCGAAAAGATGGGCGAATGGAGGGATATGGTGATACACGGAGCCGAGAAAGCCGGCTTCCCCATCTTCACTCCCTATTATGAACTGACCGACGAGCAACGCCGGATGCTGTGGGAAGGGACACCCTACTTTGAGGGCATCAACGCCTTCTTCAAGATGGTGCAGGAAAATCAGTACAAGATACAATACCGTGTGATGCTGGCACGCTACCGCGGAAAGACGCTCTGCCCCAAATGCCACGGCACCCGCCTGAAGCCCGAAGCAAACTACGTACGCGTGGGAGGACGCAACATCTCCGAACTGGTAGATTTGCCCATCACTGAGTTGAAGCTCTTCTTCGACAACCTGCAGCTAGACCCGCATGACGCCGACATAGCCCGCCGCATCCTGACAGAAATCAACAGCCGCATCCAATTCCTATTGGATGTCGGTTTGGGATACCTCACGCTGAACCGCCTCAGCAACTCGCTCTCCGGCGGTGAAAGCCAGCGAATCAACCTTGCCACTTCACTGGGTAGCAGCTTAGTGGGCAGCCTGTATATTCTTGACGAACCGAGCATCGGCCTGCATAGCCGCGATACGGACAAACTGATACACGTGCTCCGCCAGCTGCAACAGTTGGGCAATACGGTAGTGGTAGTGGAACACGACGAAGAGATTATCCGCGCTGCCGACTATATCATCGACATCGGTCCCCGGGCAGGCCGCCTGGGAGGGGAGGTCGTCTACCAAGGAGATATGAAAGACCTTCAGAAAGACAGTGACAGCTATACCGTGCGCTATCTGCTGGGCGAAGAAACCATCCCCCTGCCGGAACACCGCCGCCCGTGGAACAACTACATAGAAATAAAAGGCGCGCGCGAAAACAACCTGAAGGGTGTAGAGGCACGGTTCCCGCTGAATGTAATGACCGTAGTCACCGGTGTCAGCGGTTCGGGCAAGAGTACGCTGGTGCGCGACATCTTCTACCGCGCCCTGAAACGAGAGTTGGATGAATGCAACGAACGCCCGGGCGAGTTCTCCTCCATCGGAGGAGACTTGCAGAACCTGCGCAATGTAGAGTTTGTTGACCAGAATCCTATCGGGAAGTCATCGAGAAGTAACCCCGTGACCTACATCAAGGCCTACGATGAAATCCGTAAACTATGGGCGGACCAACCACTTGCCAAGCAGATGGGATACAGTGCCGGATACTTCAGCTTCAACAGCGAAGGCGGCCGTTGCGAAGAATGCAAGGGTGAAGGTACCATCACTGTGGAAATGCAATTCATGGCAGACCTTGTACTGGAATGCGAATCCTGCCACGGCAAACGTTTCAAAGCAGACACGCTGGAAGTAAAGTTCCACGACATGAATATCTACGACGTATTGGAGATGACCGTAAACCAAGCCATCGAATTCTTTACGCAACACGGACAGAAAAAGATTGTGAAGAAGCTGCAACCCTTGCAGGATGTAGGTTTGGGATATATCAAACTGGGGCAAGCCTCCTCCACCCTCTCCGGTGGAGAGAACCAGCGCGTGAAACTCGCCTTCTACCTCAGCCAGGAGAAAGCAGACCCGACCATGTTCATCTTCGATGAACCGACCACCGGACTACACTTCCATGACATCAAGAAACTGCTCGAAGCCTTCGATGCCCTGATACGCCGCGGGCACAGCATTGTCATCATCGAACATAATCTGGATGTGGTGAAGTGTGCGGACCATGTGATAGACCTGGGGCCCGAAGGAGGGGACAAAGGAGGAAACATCGTAGCTACCGGTACACCGGAGGAAGTGGCGAAGTGTGCGGCAAGTTATACGGGACAATTCTTGCAAGAGAAATTACACCCCTCGCTTCCTTAAATAGAACACAGAGGCACGGAGACACAGAGATATTAAATTCAAGGAAAAAGAATAAAACTCTATGCCTCCGTGTCTTTGTGCTTAATCTTACCGGTGCTACTACTCCAATTTAAAAGTAACCGGAAAAGTAAATTCCACCTTCACGGCTTTACCCTGCTGCATCCCCGGTTTCCATTGTGGCATCAATCCTACAATCCGTAATGCTTCCTCATCCAAGGCAGGATACCTGCTGCGCATAATAACGGGGGCCGTCACACGACCATTCTCGTCAATCACCACGCTGACAGCAACTCTTCCCTGAATGCCATTCTTACGGGCTTCTTCCGGATAACGGATATTCTTTTGAATAAAATCCATTAAGGCTTTCATACCTCCCGGAAACTCGGGCATCACTTCCACTACTTTATAGACCGGTTCCTCCATTGGCTCTTCCGTTATCAATTGTGGGCTTCCGCCCTTCCCTGCATCCGAAATATAAGGGGAAAGAGATGTCTTTTCCGCCGTTCTCCATTCTTCCTCATTGTCCGTCAATCTGAACTCAGCCATCATCAAGACAGGTTTCCTCTTGATGGTTATCTCATAAAAGTAACGGTAGCGTCCCGGCTTGTTGGGATGCACATCCGGATAAAGAGAGGCTTTCATAACCCTTTCCTCCCCATCCCGCAGCACATAGGCGATGTCCCAAAAGGCAGCGTTTATCGGCAATTCCCGCCAGGTACCTTTTTCGTCTTCGAACGTCAGGTAGTAATGCTCGCCGCAGGTCAAATCTCCGCCACTGTGATTGCTGAGGATGAATGTCGCATGAGGCGCTTTCGTTGAAAAGACTGGATATTCGGGACGGATATGGATGCCACGAATATGATTCCTGCCTACTCTCTCGTTGATGACGGGGACTTCTACACCATGAAAACAGAAAACGGGGGAGTCCATTATCTCCTCCCGGAACTCTTTCCGTTTTTCAGGAGTATTCACAATCAAATCTATATCTATGCAATGCATCCCCACCCCATATCCGGTCACATTCCTCCGGATGTGTGTGTAGGTTGTGTTTTCCAACCGCTTTCTCAGTTCGTCGTGAATGGCAAGCAATTGTTTTTGCAAGCAGTCACCGTCATCCACGAGCCCTATCTTGAGGCTATCGCTCACTGATTTTTCCTGCAACCGTCGGTCTAACCCTACCGTATCTACAGAATCTTCAGGCATTTCTACGCGTTCCGTCTTATTCATCTTGCAGGATGAAAGGCAACAAAGCAATAGGAGAAAACAAACTCTGTTCATAGCATTTTGTATTTCAAGTCCATAGCATCAAATATACTCATTTTCGCAATCATAATCAAAAATAGAACCCCTAATCTCATAAGACTATATTAGGAATACATGTAATAACGGTATGAGAATAGAAAAGATTACGGCTAAAAGACACTGCATCGCCACTGCAAAGTCACTGCATTCCTTTTGCAGTGCTGCTGCACGCCCATTGCAGTACGACTGCAACCGTATTGCAGAGCTACTGCAAGCCTCATGCAGTGACACTGCAAAAAGCGTGCAGAACTTTGCAGTAGGAAAGAACTGATAACTAAGATAATAGCGCCAATGAAAGAAGTATGCAGTACAATTGAAATGGAAACGAAATGGGCGTGACAGATAAGTGTAACGATTCTTATCTATCACGCCTATCTATCACGCGGTAAGGTATTTGTAATCAATAGAATATACCCCTCCGCGTGATAGCATGACAGATGTTTTGCAAAAACAAACTCTGTGGTAGTAGCAAAATGAGATTAGAAATAGAATCCGAAACCTACTTTCAGACCAAATTTAGAACGGTCGTCGTTAATGTTCCAATAAGCAGCAGGCTCAATGGTTACCGTACGCGTCAGGAAGAACGCATAACCGGCTTCCAGACCGAAAGAGAACTTGGTATCATCCAAATCATGTCCCCAATCCCAACGGTCCACATTGACATCGGCACCCAGATACACGCCAATCTTGTCGAAATAATAACGTCCACCTACACCCAGCGTATAGACATCGAGGTCAGACCCTCCGGTATTCCAAGCAGCCCCGGCATGCACCAGCAAGGCGATGTTGTCGAGCAGGAAAGCACCTCCCTTGGCTTCAAGGCCAAAACTTGTCTTGTCGGTTCCCGTGTCATGAGAAAATTCCAAACCGGTGATGGACGGGTTCAAAATCCACTTACCTTTTTCAAACTGTGCCTGAGCTGCCACTGTGACAACAAGCAAGCAAACGAATAATGCCAGTTTTTTCATCTTGTTCTGTTTTTTGAGTAAATAATCAATGTTGTTTATTGTCTTCTTCGAATCGCTTGCGTTGCAGCGCCTCCTTCTTGCGAAGCACCAGCCACAGCACAAATACAATGAGGTACGAAGCAGCTACGGTGACATACTTCTCAGTATCGCTGATTTCCGTATTGCGGGGAAGGAAATAAGCGGCAGTAGCAGAAACGTAAATAAGCAGGGCCAACGTGAGCCCGGTAGATTTCTTGATTTTCTTCATTACCAAAGTTTTTTAGTCGTCTTAAAATACCAAATATTAAACCAAATAGCAGCCAGCACAACAGCTATCAAGGCTATGCCCAGCGCATAATTCGGACCGAGCCCGAAACCTTCGGGAGCAATGCAGATGTAAGTGGTACACACAGCCGTCATGAATAATGCCGGGAAATAGGTGACGTAATAATAACGTCCTTTCTTCTCGCGTACCAGATAGACCGTAATGGCCCACAACGTAAAGACGGACAGAGTCTGATTGGCCCAGGCAAAATAACGCCAAATCATATCAAATCCATCCTTGTCCCGCAGGCTGTAAAGCAACAAGCTAATGGCTACCAGGAACATCGGGATGCATATATATAAACGGCGACGCATGGATTTTTGTTCCATTCCCAAGAAATCCGCCACAATGAGGCGCGCTGAACGGAAAGCCGTGTCGCCACTGGTAATAGGCGCGGCAATAACACCCAGAATGGCCAATACGCCACCTACGGCACCCAGCCAGTCTTTTGTAATGGCGTCTACAATGATAGAGGCATTCGTCTCCCCCATCCCGTTCTCGTGGAAGAAATAAGTGGCGGCGGCAGCCCATATCAGAGCTACAATGCCTTCGGTTATCATTGCCCCATAGAAAACGGGGCGTCCGTGGCGCTCGCTTGTCATGCAACGTGCCATCAGCGGACTCTGCGTGGCATGGAAGCCACTGATGGCACCGCAGGCAATGCTGACGAACATGATGGGGAAGATGGGCAATGCAACCGCATCGGGATGCGTGTTCTGCAATCCGTCCCATATCTCCGGCAATGCAGGATGGTTGACGTAAAGCATTACCAGAATACCGACCGCCATGAACAGCAGGGCAACGGCGAACAGCGGGTATATCTTACCGATAATCTTATCTACCGGCAGCAAAGTGGCAAAGATATAATAAGCGAAAACAACAATAATCCAGAAGGTGGTATCCAAGCTGTCGGGGGTCAGCTTGGCAAGCAGTCCGGCCGGTCCTGCCACAAAGACAGCTCCCACCAATATCATCAGGATGACGGTAAAGCCGCGCATCACCTGCTTGGTGGTCAGCCCCAGATAGCGTCCGATGATTTCCGGCAGGCTTTCCCCGTCATGCCGCAAGGAGAGCATACCGGCAAGATAGTCGTGCACTGCACCGGCAAAGATACTGCCAAGTACAATCCACAGATAGGATGCCGTACCGAACTTAGCTCCCATGATGGCACCGAAGATAGGTCCCAACCCGGCAATATTGAGAAACTGTATCATAAAGATTTTCCAAGTAGGCAGTGGAATGTAATCCACACCATCGGCTTTGGTAAGGGCGGGTGTTTTGCGGTCATCGGGACCAAAGACGCGTTCTATGAAGCGTCCGTAGATAAAATAGCCGGCTATCAACGCCAGCAGGCAAAGCGTAAATGTAATCATGGCGTGTTAATATCTTTAATGTATGCAAATGTAACAGTTTCCAAGTAAACAGCACAAAATAATCGGGTGTTTTGCTTATCTTCGCCGAGAAATATGACAGAAATAAAGAAGAAAAGAGAAAAATGAAACGAATTATTTCCATTTTACTATATATGGCCGTCTTGCTGCCACTGGCTGCGCAACCGCCCAAGCATGAAGTGCGTGCCGCCTGGATAACTGCCGTCTATGGCCTGGACTGGCCGCAGACACGCACCACTTCGCCCGAAGGCATCCGCAAGCAACAGGCCGAACTGATTGAAATATTGGACAGACTGAAAGCCGCCAATTTCAACACAGTACTGTTCCAGACCCGTACACGGGGAGATGTCCTCTACAAATCAGCCATCGAGCCCTACAACTCCATACTGACCGGAAAGGTGGGCGGCGACCCCGGCTACGATCCGCTGGCTTTTGCCATAGCCGAATGCCACAAGCGCGGTATGGAGTGCCATGCCTGGATGGTGACCATCCCTCTGGGCAACCGCAAGCATGTAGCCGCCCTCGGTAAAGAGTCCGTCACCAAAAAGAAACGCGCCATCTGCGTACCCTACAAACGCGAATACTTCCTGAATCCCGGACATCCGCAAACCAAAGAGTACCTGATGAGCCTTGTCCGCGAAGTGGTGGAACGCTACGATGTAGACGGGATACACTTCGACTACCTGCGCTATCCGGAAAACGCCCCCCGTTTTCCCGACAGCTACGACTACCGCAAATACAGCAAAGGACGCAGCCTTGCCCAATGGCGCAGAGACAACCTGACGGAAATAGTACGCTATATATATAAAGGTGTAAAAGCCATGAAACCCTGGGTAAAGGTCAGCACCTGCCCGGTAGGAAAATACAAAGACACTTCCCGCTACCCCTCCCGTGGCTGGAATGCCTTCCACACCGTCTATCAAGACGTGCAGGGTTGGCTGGGCGAGGGCATCCAGGACCAGATTTATCCGATGCTCTATTTCCGTGGCAATCATTTCTATCCCTTTGCCCTCGACTGGCAGGAACAAAGTAACGGACGCCAAATCATTCCCGGTCTGGGCATCTACTTCCTCGACCCCAGCGAAGGGAACTGGACGCTGGACGAGATTGAACGGCAGATGCACTTTATCCGCGCCCACGGTCTGGCGGGCGAGGCACACTACCGCGTGAAGTATCTGATGGACAATACGCAAGGGCTTTATGATGCGCTAGAAGAAGACTACTATACCGCCCCGGCCCTGCAACCCGCCATGCCGTGGATAGACAATGCAGCTCCTACACCTCCCTCCGGACTCACGGTGGAAACACCGGAAAACGGCTATTGGAAACTAAGCTGGCAACCCGCCACGGACAATGACAAGCGGAATGCTCCGATGTATGTAATCTACGGTTCGGACACCTATCCCGTAGATACCTCCAATCCGGAGAATATCCTGGCACAACGAGTACAAGGCACGGAATATACCTATGCCCCCATCCGCCCGTGGACTGCCCGAAAATATTTTGCCGTGACAGCCATAGACCGTTGCGGAAACGAAAGCGAAGCTATTCAGCAGCAGTGACACAGACAAAAGCCCGGTAACGGCTCTTCGGAGTGACCGGTACCAGAGGCAGATAGCCGGAAACAACCCTGCCGTCCTTCACCACCAGCGGATAGCTTTGCATATCCTGCTCATGCCGCTCCATCAAAGCTTCATGGGTCGGAAAACAATCAATGGAGAAACGTCCCTCCCCACCGGGGACAATGAAATGATCACTAAGCACATGGGAAACGATTCCCATATTCATCCGTAGATTTATTTCGACATGGGGGTTGATGGCATACGGATGCCCTTCCTTCTGACGGCAGACCATCATGTCCACACCCAAGAAACCCATATAAGATGTAGCATAACTCGTTTCCAATGCTTTCTGCATCATATTGCGTATGCGTACAAATGCTTCAAAGGGTACATATTGCTGAATCCATTCCTCCACTTGCTCATCCGAAGTAAGGATATTACCACGATATGCCCCTTTGTCATCCGTAACAAAACGGGAATAGCCGACAAAAAGAAGCTTTCCCCGACCATCCGAATAAAATTCCATGGCAAAGTCTTCCACCTTATCAAATATAGGCTCCATCACAAAACCTCTATTTTCTTTCAGCGCCCTACTACACCAATCGGAAACATTTTTCGTAAAGCCATGACGGCACCAGCACAATCCCTTTCCACTTCCCGACCAAAGTGATTTGAACACACATCCCTCCTTGTAACGATCAACAATATCCGGAGAGATATCCGTCATTCTACCATCAGCCTCCACCAAGCAACAACCGTCACCACAAGTATAATCTATTTTATTGAAATAGAAAAGTGCGCGAAAAGCCAAAGCGTTACTACGGGCAGCCTTCATACGATATTTATCCAAAGCATCCGGCGTAGGAAGATTTTTTTCCAGAACACCGCCTTTCAACATCCGTTTACGGATAGCGGGGTTCCATCCCCAAGGCATTACCCGCACATCAGCATAATCGGGTAGCTCCGGCTCTGTCACCAAATGCACATCCAGCCGGAACAACTGTTGCATCTGTTTCAGATAATCTGCATTATAGGCGGAAGAGGCCAGTACCCCACTACCCGGCTGGGCATACCAAATCGGCAACAAAGCCAAGTCTTCAGCCATACGGCGGATGGTAGCGGGCGCCATATAATTTTCTTCATTATTTCCCAATGCCATATCTGCATCAGGATTGAACACATAAAGTTTCATCTTTCAAATGTTAACCAATTACTCACGTTTTGTATGAGAGTGCAAAGTTATATAATATTTTGCCATCTCTACTTTGCAAATCTATAAAAAAGCCGTATATTTGTCGCCCAATAAACCGAATTTAAAGCATGGAAGCATTTTACCGTACACACGCTTATCTCGTAGAGCATACCAATGCCCCCGTACGCCGCGACCTAATGGACGAAATAGACTGGAATGACCGTCTTATCGGTATCAAAGGCACAAGAGGCGTAGGTAAGACTACTTTCTTGCTGCAATATGCCAAAGAGAAATTCGGCACAGACCGCTCCTGCCTCTTCATCAACATGAACAACTTCTACTTCTCCGGACATGGCATCGTGGAGTTCGCCGCCGAATTCCAGCGCCGCGGAGGAAAAGTGCTGTTGATAGACCAAGTATTCAAGTACCCGGAATGGAGCAAGGAACTGCGTATGTGCTACGACCGCTTCCCCAACCTGAAAATCGTGTTCACCGGCTCGTCCGTGATGCGTCTGAAAGAGGAGAATATGGAGTTGCGCGACATCGTGAAGAGCTACAACCTGCGCGGCTTCTCCTTCCGCGAATACCTGAACCTGCAGACGGGCATGAAGTTCCATGCCTATCCGTTGGAAGAAATCCTGAGCAACCACGAACAGATAGCCAAAGGCATCCTCTCCAAAGTACGTCCATTGGACTACATGCAAGACTATATGCACCACGGCTTCTACCCTTTCTTCCTTGAAAAGCGTAACTTTTCGGAGAATCTGCTCAAGACGATGAACATGATGGTGGAAGTGGATATCCTGCTCATCAAACAAATTGAGCTGAAATACCTTTCGAAGATAAAGAAATTACTATATTTGTTGGCCGTGGACGGGCCGAAAGCGCCGAATGTCAGCCAACTGGCAAACGACATACAGACCTCCCGCGCCACAGTAATGAATTACATCAAGTATCTGGCAGACGCACGACTCATCAATATGGTCTATCCGAAAGGAGAAGAATTCCCCAAGAAGCCGTCGAAGATAATGATGCACAATTCAAATCTGATGTATTCCATCTATCCCGTCAAGGTGGAAGAGCAAGACGTACTGGACACTTTCTTTGCCAACACAATGTGGAAGGACCACAAGGTGAACAAGGGCGACAAGAACATCTCGTTCATGGTAGATGAGGTGATGCCTTTCAAGATTTGTCCGGAAGGAACAAAGATAAAGAATAATCCGGGAGTTACTTATGTACTGCATAAGGCAGAAATAGGCCGAGGCAACCAAATACCTCTCTGGTTATTCGGTTTCTTGTATTAAGAGAGAGATTTTTTTACTTAAATAAATAATTCAATTTAGTTATGACTAAACAGAAGAAATTCATTACTTGTGATGGTAACCAGGCTGCTGCACATATCTCGTATATGTTCTCCGAAGTAGCTGCCATCTACCCCATCACCCCCTCTTCTACGATGGCTGAATACGTAGACGAATGGGCTGCCGCAGGTCGCAAGAACATCTTCGGCGAAACAGTATTGGTACAGGAAATGCAGTCAGAAGGCGGTGCTGCAGGTGCCGTCCACGGCTCTCTGCAAGCCGGTGCGCTGACTACTACTTACACAGCTTCACAAGGTCTGTTGCTGATGATCCCGAACATGTACAAGATTGCCGGTGAATTCCTGCCTTGTGTATTCCACGTATCAGCACGTACATTGGCAAGCCATGCACTGTGTATCTTCGGTGACCACCAGGACGTTATGTCTGCACGCCAGACAGGTTTCGCCATGTTGGCCGAAGGTTCTGTACAAGAAGTTATGGACTTGGCAGGTGTTGCCCACCTAGCCACCATCAAGGCCCGTGTTCCGTTTATGAACTTCTTCGACGGCTTCCGTACTTCTCACGAAATCCAGAAGATTGAAATGTTGGAGAACGAAGACCTCGCTCCGCTTATCGACCAGGAAGCTTTGGCTGAATTCCGCGCACGTGCATTGAACCCGATGAACCCGGTTGCCCGTGGTATGGCCGAAAATCCTGACCACTTCTTCCAACACCGTGAATCTTGCAACAACTACTATGAAGCAGTTCCGGCTATCGTTGAGGAATACATGAACGAGATTTCCAAAATCACAGGCCGCAAGTACGGTTTGTTCGATTACTACGGTGCAGAAGATGCAGAACGCGTTATCATCGCCATGGGTTCTGTAACGGAAGCTGCCCGCGAAGCTATCGACCACCTCGTTGCCAATGGCGAAAAGGTTGGTTTGGTTGCCGTTCACTTGTATCGTCCGTTCTCTGCCAAGCACTTCCTTGCCGCCGTTCCCAAGACTGCCAAGAAGATTGCCGTACTGGACCGTACGAAAGAACCGGGTGCTAACGGCGAACCGTTGTACCTCGACGTAAAAGACTGCTTCTACGGTGCAGAGAATGCTCCGGTTATCGTAGGCGGCCGCTATGGTTTGGGTTCCAAGGATACTACTCCTGCTCAAATCCTCGCCGTTTACAAGAATCTGGCTATGCCGATGCCGAAGAACCACTTCACTATCGGTATCGTGGACGACGTTACCTTCACTTCTCTGCCCCAGGAAGAAGAAATCGCATTGGGCGGCGAAGGTATGTTCGAAGCCAAATTTTACGGTTTGGGCGCTGACGGTACAGTAGGTGCCAACAAGAACTCTGTGAAGATTATCGGTGACAACACCGACAAGCACTGCCAGGCCTATTTCTCTTACGACTCCAAGAAATCAGGCGGTTTCACTTGCTCGCACCTGCGTTTCGGCGACACTCCTATCCGCTCTACATACCTGGTAAATACGCCTAACTTCGTGGCTTGCCACGTTCAGGCTTACCTGCACATGTACGACGTAACCCGCGGCTTGCGTAAGAACGGCTCTTTCTTGCTGAACACCATCTGGGAAGGCGAAGAGCTTGCCAAGAACCTGCCCAACAAGGTGAAGAAGTACTTTGCACAGAACAATATCACTGTTTACTATATCAATGCAACCCAGATTGCACAGGAAATCGGTTTGGGCAACCGTACCAACACCATCCTGCAATCCGCATTCTTCCGTATCACCGGCGTTATTCCGGTTGACCTGGCTGTAGAACAGATGAAGAAATTCATCGTTAAGTCTTACGGCAAGAAGGGTGAAGACGTTGTCAACAAGAACTACGCAGCAGTTGACCGTGGCGGCGAATACAAGCAACTGACCGTTGACCCGGCTTGGGCCAATCTGGCAGACGACGCCAAGGCTGAAAACAACGATCCTGCATTCATCAACGAAGTGGTTCGTCCTATCAACGCACAAGACGGTGACTTATTGCCGGTATCCGCTTTCAAGGGTATTGAAGACGGTACTTGGGAACAAGGCACTGCCAAATATGAGAAACGTGGTGTAGCCGCATTCGTTCCCGAATGGAACGCTGAGAACTGTATCCAGTGTAACAAGTGTGCTTACGTTTGTCCTCACGCTTCCATCCGTCCGTTCGTACTCGATGCTGAAGAGCAGAAGGGTGCCAACTTCACTCAACTGAAGGCTGTAGGTAAAGCATTCGACGGTATGACATTCCGTATTCAGGTAGACGTTCTCGACTGTCTGGGTTGTGGCAACTGTGCCGATGTCTGTCCGGGCAACCCGAAGAAGGGTGGCAAGGCTCTGACTATGAAGCACCTCGAAAGCCAATTGCCGGAAGCTGCCAACTGGACCTACTGTGCTGAAAACGTGAAGAGCAAACAACATTTGGTTGACATCAAGGCCAACGTGAAGAACTCTCAGTTCGCTACTCCGTTGTTCGAGTTCTCAGGCGCTTGCTCCGGTTGTGGTGAAACTCCGTACGTTAAACTGATTTCCCAGTTGTTCGGTGACCGCGAAATGGTAGCCAACGCAACAGGATGTTCTTCCATCTACTCCGGTTCAGTACCTTCTACTCCTTATACTAAGAACGAAAAGGGTCACGGTCCTGCTTGGGCAAACTCATTGTTCGAGGACTTCTGCGAATTCGGTTTGGGTATGGAGCTTGCCAACGAAAAGATGCGCGCTCGTATCGTGAAGGCTATGGAAGATGCCATCGCAGCAGAAGGAACTCCGGCTGAATACAAAGAAGTATTCCAGGCTTGGATTGAAAACATGTACGATGCAGACAAGACCAAGGAACTGGCCGAAAAGATCATCCCGATGGTAGAAGCAGCCAAAGACAAATGCGACAGCTGCAAGACTATCGCCGGTCTGTCTCAATACCTGGTTAAACGCAGCCAGTGGATTATCGGTGGTGACGGTGCCTCTTACGACATCGGTTACGGTGGTCTCGACCATGTAATTGCAAGCGGTAAGGACGTCAACATCCTCGTACTGGATACTGAGGTTTACTCCAATACAGGTGGTCAGTCTTCCAAGGCTACTCCGGTAGGCGCCATCGCCAAGTTTGCCGCTGCCGGTAAACGCGTACGTAAGAAAGACCTCGGTCTGATGGCTACTACTTACGGTTATGTATATGTTGCTCAAATCGCTATGGGTGCCGACCAGGCTCAAACCTTGAAGGCTATCCGCGAGGCAGAAGCATATCCCGGCCCGTCACTCATCATCGCTTACGCTCCGTGTATCAATCACGGTCTGAAGGCAGGCATGGGCAAGAGCCAGGCAGAAGAGGAAAAGGCCGTTAAGTGCGGTTACTGGCACTTGTGGCGTTACAACCCGGCTTTGGAAGCCGAAGGCAAGAATCCGTTCACGCTGGATAGCAAGGAACCGGATTGGAGCGGATTCCAAGACTTCCTGAAGGGTGAAGTTCGTTACGCATCCGTAATGAAGCAATATCCGCAGGAAGCCGAAGAGCTGTTCAAGGCCGCCGAAGAAAACGCTAAATGGCGCTACAACAGCTACAAGCGTCTTTCCAAAGAAAACTGGGGCGCTGAAGTTACAGAGTAATTCCTTAATTACTAAATAGAAAATAGAGGCTGTTCCCGAACCGGATGCAGCCTCTATTTGTTTTAAATAAAAACATTAAATATCAAAAAGTTATGATCGGATTTATTATTTGGGTTATTGGGGTGGTCCTTGCAGTCAAGGCTGTACTCGAAATCATGAGATGGCCGGTAGACGGAGTAAAGAAGCTCTTGGTCGCAATCATCATCCTGCTCACAAGCTGGATTGGAATCTGTGTTTACTACTTCTGGGGAAGGGAAAACCTGCCTCAAATACTGAAATAAGTTCCAGTATCATTTACAGAAGTAAACAGACGTGTATTAAGAACAAGGGGGATAGACAACAGCTATCCCCTTCTTTTCAGAAACTCGGTAGGACTCTCCCCAAACTGTTCCTTATAGCATTTCGTGAAATAGGAAGGTGACGAAAAGCCCACTTCATAGGCAATCTCCGCTACCGTCATGTCAGAGGAGGCAAGCAGTGAGGCAGCCTTTTTCAACCTCATCTGGCGCAGCAGCTCATTCGGCGAATAGTTGGTCAGCGATTTCAGCTTACGGTAAAGCTGCACACGGCTCATACCCATATTCCGTCCCAAATCCTCCACATTGAGTTCCGCATCTTTCATCCTCTCCTCGACAAGCGATTTGAAGCGGGAGACGAAACCCTTATCCAAATCACTGATGGTTTCCTTCTCGATAGTCTGGTTATCTCCGAAGAACTGCCTCAACTGACGGCGGTTTGCAATGAGATTGCGGACACGAGACAAGAGCAACTGCGAATTGAATGGTTTGGAAATATAAGAATCGGCACCGCCATCATAGCCCTGGATACGCTGTTCGTCCAGCGAGCAGGCCGTCAGCAGAATCACCGGGATATGGCATGTCTGTAACTCCCCCTTCAAGCGGCGGCAACATTCCACACCATCCATACCGGGCATCATTACATCCGAAATAACCACATCCGGCACATACTTCATGGCCAGCCGGATACCCTCTGTCCCGTCCGCAGCATCCAGCACGCGAAATTCTTGCGTCAACAGTGACTTCACATAGTTGCGAATATCAGCATTATCGTCAATTACCAGCACAGTAGGACAATCAGCCTCAACCACCTCTTCGCATGCCTTCACTTCCGTATCTATCAGGGTGGACGACACGTCCTTCTCTTCGGCAGGCAACGTCACTATGGTGGGATGGTACTGCGAAACATCCTGCTGCGGGAAAGTAACGATGAAAGTAGTGCCTTTCTCGTCACTGCGTGCCGTAATGTTACCGCCATGCATCTCTACAAAGGCACGTACCAGCGCCAGTCCGATACCGGTACCGGCTTGATGCCCGTCCACTTGATAGAAGCGCTCGAAGATGGCTTCCACATCGGTCGAAGAAATGTAGCTGCCGGAATTGAAGACGGACAGACTGTAGTTCTGTTCCGACTTTAACAACCGTACGGTGATTTTCCCGTTCTCCGGCGTATACTTCACGGCATTGGAGAAGAGATTGAAGTAAATGCGCTCCATCTTCTCCGCATCTGCCATCATCCGGAAGTCCGTATCGGAAGATGCCTCAAAGCTGAAAGCAATATGTTTCTTCAGCAACGCCATGCGGAAAGAGTCGTTCCAGCCCCGGAAGCTGTCGAGCAAATCAAAAGGTTCGAGATGGAGCTCCATGCGCCCGTTCTCCACCTTCCGGAAATCAAGTATCTGGTTGACCAGGCGAAGCAGGATATGCACATTCTTTTTCATCAGCTCGAGGAGCTGGCGCGGCTGTCCGTCGAGGGTGCGGTTGGCAAGAAGCTGCTCTATGGGATCGGCTATCAGCGTCAGCGGAGTACGGAAATCATGCGAAATATTCGTGAAGAACACCAGCTTGGCGTGCGTAGCCTCCTCCAGTTCATGGGAAAGCTGTTCCAACTGCGACTTCTGCACTTCCAACAGTTCCTTCTGCTGTATCAACTGAGTTTTCTGTTCTTCCAGTTTCTTTTTCTGCATGGACAGCTCACGGTTCAACCGGTTCTTGGCACGCAAGGAGAGGTAGACAGCCACCAACAAACCGACCAGCAACAATAGGGCAGACAGACTGCCATACAAGACAACCTGCTGCGTGGCATAACTGGCCAAATACTGGTTTATCTTTCCGTTCAGGGTTTCTATCTTTCCATCCAGGGTGCCGATGTGGGCGGTCTGCATCTTCATGATGAGAGCATTGTCGTGGTCGACGACGGAAGTGCCCAGGATAGTTTCACGGGGGAAATCACGCTTGTTCAGAATATCCATGGCAATCTGCATCACGCGGTCGCCACCGGTAGGATATATAAACGTGGCATCCAGTTCGCCGGCAAGCACTTTCTCCACTCCATAGTCCTTGCCGGGCAGGGCATCTATGCCGATGAACCGCATATCCTTTTCCCGCCCCTCTCGGGCAGCGGCAGCATAGGCTCCGGCCGCCATACGGTCATTCTGAGCATACACCAGGTCGATATGCGGAAAGCGGCTCAGCAGGGTATCCATTTTCTCTCCGGCCTTGAGTTGCAACCAGGCACCGTCTTCAACGGCCAGCAACCGGATACCGGGATAAGCGGATATAGCCTTCACAAATCCTTGATGACGGTCTACGGCAGGTGTGGAGCCCACCAAACCTGAGATTTCCACCACATCTCCCTGCCCATGCAGCACATTGGCCACATACTCTCCCACAGCTTTCCCTATCTCGTAGTTGTCTGCACCGACGTAGGCCGTGTATTTGTCCGAAAGGATTTTACGGTCCACTACAATCACCGGAATGCCCCGGTTGTATGCCTCCTCCACAACCGGAGTTATCGGAGTGGCTTCATTAGGGGCCACAATCAGCAGATCCACCCCTTCGGCTATCAGCTCACGAATGTCTTTTGCCTGACGGTCATTATCGTCGACGGCAGTACGGATGTCCACCTCCACATCCTCGTAGAAATGGGCTTCACGGAGTATCTCACTGTTCATCTGGCGCCGCCATTCATCCTCGCTACATTGGGAAACGCCGATACGGAAACGTGCCTCGCGCCGGGAGCAGGCAACCGCCACTCCCCAAAGCACGAGCAAAAAGAATAAAATCCGAAGGTTATGCTGTCTCATCTTCACTTTCCTCTGATTTAAGATTGCAGATGAGCAAAGATAACGAAAAATGTGAAAAGAATAAGAAAAATCTATGCCAGCCTTTCTTTCAAGGCCACCGGCAATTCCGGCATGGCACCGCTCTGGGTACATACATAGGCAGAGACTTCCACCGCCAGTTTATGGGCATCGGGCACCTGCTTCCCGCTGAGAATGGCAGCGGTGAAGGCTGCCGTGAACGAGTCACCGGCTCCAACGGTGTCCGCCACCGGTACCTTGGGCGTCTCCTGGAAGGAAACCACTCCCGGAGTGAACACATAGCTGCCGTTCGTTCCGCAAGTCAAGATAAGCATCTTCAGGTTATACTTGGCCAGCAGAATCCAGCATTTGTCCTGCAAGTCGATGCCCGGGTAGCCGAAAATACGGCTGATGGTCACCAGCTCCTCATCGTTTATCTTGAGGATGTTGCAGCGGCGCATGGATTCGCAGAGTATCTCTTTGGTATAGAACCCTTGGCGGAGATTGATGTCGAATATCTTCAGTTGCCCCTCCGCATCGGGCATCGTGTCGAGAAAACGGTTGATGGTGATGCGGCTTGTTTCACTGCGTTGCGCCAAAGAGCCGAAACATACGGCACGCGTGTTCAGTGCCAGACGCTTCAGTTCGTCGGTAAAGGGAATGTTGTCCCAGGCCACGCCTTCTTTTATCTCATAGCACGGCACGCCCACGGCATCGAGCGTCACCTGCACCGTTCCCGTGGGGTAAGGCACGCGCTCAATCTGCGTGCGCAGCCCCTTCCGGGCGAACACATCCAGAATCTCGTCCCCATCCGCATCGGCACCTACGGCACTGACCACACGGCTGTCGAAACCAAACTGCGATGCATGGTAAGCAAAGTTTGCCGGAGCACCGCCTATCTTCTTTCCTTCGGGGAGACAGTCCCACAGAGCCTCGCCCATACCTACTATTATCTTATTCATAATATTATATTGTTTAATGAATGATATATTTTATTCACGGCAAACTCAATGTCCTACCCGCTGCAAACCTAATAAAAAAGTTCCTAACTATAGAATGAAAAGTTGCCAATTATCTATTAAAAAGTCTCTAAGAACTAAGGATTATCTCTATCCCAAGGCTTGGGATAGACATCCGCAACCTTGGGACAGATATCCGCAGCCTTGGGATATGTGTCCGCAGCCTGCGAACAAAGATTACCGCTTCATACGCAGCATATAGAAGAACAAGTACACTACCCCCACCGTCATTACAGCCACGGCACCGCTTTGTCCTACAGCATCACTTGCCAAGCCCATTGCTATCGGAAATACCGTACCGCCGAAGAGCCCCATAATCATCAAGCCGGAAACCTCGTTCTTCTTTTGTGGCATAGCAAGCAACGCTTGGGAGAAGATAACCGGAAAGATGTTCGAATTGCCGAAACCGATAAGGGCAATGCAGATGTATATCATTGCCTTTTCATGGAAAACGAACAACCCTACCATCGCAGCCAACATACATAACACGCTGATGCCGAAGAAGGTTCGGGGAGCCATCTTCTGAAGGATGAAGGCTCCGAGAAAGCAACCCGCCGTGCGGAAGATGAAGTAAAGGCTGGTGGCAAAGCCGGCATCGGCCAGCGTCATGCCCAGACGCTCCATCAGGATTTTGGGCGCTGTGGTATTCGTACCTACATCAATGCCCACATGGCACATGATGCCCAGGAAGCAGAGAAAGATAAACGGCTTGCCCAGCAGAGCGAGGCACTCCCCGAAGGTGGAAGGGCGTCCCTCTTCCTTTTCCTCGCGGATGGAAGTACCGCTCAGCCAGAGAATGGCAATCACCGCAATGACCATATAGACCGGGAACAGCACCCTCCAGCCCATGCCCAGAGACGGAATGGCCTGCGTAGCTCCCCACATGGCGATGTATGGAGCCAGAAACGAAGCAATGGCTTTTACAAACTGTCCGAAGGTGAGCGAACTTGCCAGCCGCTCGCCGCTTACGATATTGGAAAGCAGCGGGTTGAGCGACGTTTGCATCAGCGCATTGCCGATGCCCAGCAATGAGAACGAGAGCAGCATCAGCACGTAGCCGTCTCCGAAAACCGGGAGAAGCAAAGAGGCAAACGTGATGACAAGGCTGAGAAGCACCGTCTTCTTGCGTCCGATGCGGTTCATCAGCATACCCGTAGGTACGGAGAAGATGAGGAACCAGAAGAACACCAGAGACGGGAATATGTTGGCTTGCGAGTCGGTCAGGTTCAAGTCGGCCTTCACGTAGTTGGAGGCGATGCCCACCAAATCCACAAAGCCCATGGCGAAGAAGCAAAGCATGACCGGAAAGAGCTTTGCCAAGGAAGAATTCTTAGTATTTTCCATGCTGAAGATTATTATCTGTTATTTTAATCCGAGTTTGTACACAGTAAACGAGGTGACATTGCAGCTTCCACCTTTAGCATAGAAACTGATGCGGTTGTAAGGTTCCGACGGGAATACAAGATTTGTCATGGCAAAACGTCCGTCGTTGCCAAACGCTTCAATGCTCGACTTGTCTACGAACAAGCGGAGTTTCATTTCATTGCCACCCTCGACAGGAGCCACGGTCACTGCAGGGAAGTCCTTGCTGAACGACACCTCACCACTCTTGGTACGGTCCATGGTGAACGTCTTTTCCGCCAGGTTATAGTACATCTCCACCTCCTCGCCTTTCGAGTTAAAGAGCTGGAATCCTATCACATCCGCATCCTTGTTCTTGATGGTCATTTCGATTTCATACGTTCCGGAATTGTCATTCAGCAGTTTGTCCAGATTATACGTGCGGTCTACCTTGAAAGCACGCTTCTTGCTGCCTTTATCCCTCAGTTTCAGCAATTCGGGAGACGGGGTTACCTTTACATAGGTTTCACCCTCCGAGGTATAGAGCGAAAGGTCACGCGGCACGGAGTTGGCACTACGGTATTGACGGGTGGGCACATCATTGGCATATTGCCAGTTGCTCATCCATGCCAATGCAATGGCACGTCCTGCAGGAGCATTGCTCCAAGTGACAGTTGCATAATGGTCTTTTCCCCAGTCCATCCATTTCGTCACTGCGGGAGACTCGTTCACGAATTTCTTACCGTCAAATGTCCCTACGAAATATTGTGTGGCAGAGCCACCGAACGGTCCGCCCGGATTGAGGTTACAGACGAGTACCCACTTCTTCAGTTCCGTACCTTCAACCGGCAGTTCAAGCAGGTCGGGACACTCCCAGACTCCGCCGTGAGCACCTTGTCCTTCACCGAATTTGCTCTCCAGCGTCCAGTTCTTCAGGTCGGCAGAAGAGTATATCTCCATTTCCTGCCCTACGGCAAGAACCATAATCCATTTCTTGGTATCTTCGTGCCAGATGACTTTAGGGTCACGGAAGTCGCGCTGCGTGGAAGTCAGGATGGGATTTCGCGCATACTTCTTGAAGGTTTTTCCGTTGTCAAGACTATAGGCCATGCTCTGCACTTGACGGTCGCTTGCCGATGTATAGAAGGCAATGACGGCACCGGCACCGAACCCGGCCGTATTATCCTTGTCGACAACACAAGAGCCACTGAAAATTGTTCCCAGCGCATCGGGCGAAATGGCATCTCCGTGATGCTCCCAAGTGACGAGGTCCGTACTGGTGGCATGTCCCCAATGCATGTTCCCCCACATGGAGCCGTAGGGATTATGCTGGTAGAACAAATGGTAGACCCCGTCTTTGTAGAACATTCCGTTAGGATCATTCATCCAACCGTAAGCCGGGCTGAAATGATACACCGGACGGTACTTCTCCCGGTTCGAAACATCGAATTCATCCGACAGTTTCATTTCTTCCCAGCATAAGGCCGAATCCGGAATAAGCTGGAAGTTGAAAGAGAGATGTTTATTATCGAAGCCGGTCAAATCGACCGGAACAAAATAGTCAACCTTATCCACTGCCAATCGCACGTTCATACTGCGTACAACATCATTGTCCGCTATCATATACAATTTTGCCTCCGGAGAAGCCTCTTCCACCGGCAGCAGCAAAAACTTCTTCTGCTCGTCAATTTGGACGATACTCTGTCCGTCACCCAGATGTTTAATCACGAAAGGAGGATTTATGGCCTGGCATGTGAAGACAGCCACGGTAGTTCCTAATATAAATACGGTAAGCGTCCTTCTGATTGTCCGCCAAAAGTCTTTTAAATGAATCATGTTTCTGTTGGTATTAAATTAATTATGTTTTTCTACCATGCAAAGATACGCCACCAAGCAGCAGGAGACTATCTTTTTTGTTTCAAAGCATACTACAAATGTTACATTCAGTCTAAAATAATACAAATTAAATTCCTCATCTCCATATTGATTTAAGCATCCAGGCATCCAACTCCATCTTCGTCCCCTTCTTCTGCGCAAAAAGTTCGATACCGGTTTGAGCCTCGCCCGGATAGGTTAATAATGTGAATACATCCTTCCCGTCATTGGCAAAGATTTCAATACTCGATTTGTCTACAAATATATGCAAACGTATCTTATTATCTACCGGTTCCACCCTGGCATATGCCATACGGCTGAATTTAGGAATCTGCACATCGGAGCAATGGGTACGGTCAATCACCAGATTATGTGAATCCGTATCATAGCTGACCACCACTTTGCGCCCTTCACCCACACACAAATTCAAGCCAAAGGTGTTGGATACGTCAGTAGCAAACGAAGCATCGAGTTCGTAGACATTCTCATCGGGAACAAAGCCGGGTAACCTCTGTGTCCCCACCGATAAAGCACGTTTCACCGATGCAGGCTTATAGCGAAGTGTTTGCAACTGTTCCACCGGTTTCTGCACCAGCCTCACACCTTCCTTGTATGTCTTCAGTTCCAGGTTGCGGGGAATGGACCAAAAGCCCTTCCCATACTTCGATGGAGCTACCGGTGCATAGTCCCAGGTTGCAACCCAGCCCATCGAAATTTTGGAATCCAACGTTCCGTCAAAATCCTGAAATGTGCGGGATGCATAAAAGTCCAGCCCTTTGTCCACATATAGAGGCTCTGCAGGATGGTTATCCATCAGCTTAAAAGAAGTGCCGTCGAAGTCTCCTATAAAGTATTGTTCTTGCGCCCAGTTTACAGATACAACCATCACCCACCTTTTCTTGTCAGAATCCCCGTCAACCGGCAACTGGAATAAATCCGGGCACTCCCAAGACTTTTCACTGTCACCGGCAGGGCCGAAATCACTGGTCCAAGTCCAGCTCTTCAAATCAGGAGAGGTATAAAACTTTATTTTCTTCTCCAGGGCCTTGGCTACAACCATCACCCATTTTTGGGTCGGCTCGTGCCAGAAGACGGTAGGGTCCCTGAATTCCGTACTCCAAAGGTCCAGAACCGGGTTACCTTCATAATAATGAAATGTCTTTCCGTCATGACTGAAAGAGATGCCCTGCGCCTGTTTCTTGGAGTCCTTCTCAAAAACGGTGTAAGCCGCCACATAAGCACCCTTGCCGAAGCCGGCCGTGTTGTTCTTGTCTACGACTGCAGAACCGGTGAAGTAACTGATATTGTCATCCGCTCCGGTCATGGCATAAGGGGTTATCTGTTGGTAATGTACCAAATCTGTAGATTCGACTTTGCCCCACCAGTACATATGATATTTACCCTGATAGTACATGAATCCCGAGGGGTCACCAATCCATCCCTTCTCCGGACTGAAATGATACTGAGGACGATAAGGCTCTTTGTATAAACTGTCTGAATTCATTTGTGCACCGGCAGACAATGTTCCTGCCACTAAAAGTGCACCCAATATAGCTGGTATCTTCATTTTCTGTATTTTCATTAAAAGTTCATCTTTACCTTTGCATCTTTCAGTTTCCAAACTTCGGCAGCAACTTCCGTTGTTTTTCCATCAGAGAATAGTTCCAATAGCGTACTGTTTTCTTTCAGAGGAAAGATTCTTGTAGTGAATGCATCCTCATCATTAATAAATCCTTCCACCACAGAACCGTCTATAAATAGACGAATCTCCACCGGCTTGGTTGTATCCAACCGATACCAGTCCTTGCGGAGCTTCAAAGGAATGTGTGCACGCAAGGAAGAATGCGTCTGGTCCACAATAAGTTCCTCCTTTTCCACATCATAATAAATCAGGCTATATTCGCTATTATCCGGATTCTTACACAATGTAAATCCAAACCGTTTTGCGTCACCGGGATAAAAAGTCGCCTTGACTTCAAGCTGATGTTCCCTTCTGCTCACAATGTGCGGTTTCGCAGCAGTCAATGCCTGTCTGGAATAAACCGTCGGTTGTTCACGCAATTGTTTCATCACGGGATGGGGTGTTTGGCATAGTTTCCCATCTTTCAGCTGCCATCTTCTGGGCATACTGTAGAGATGTGCCCATCCTTGTTCATAAGTGGCCTCCCCTCCTATTTCATCGGGTATAATGGCAATGGCAGCAACATCCCCTTCCGGAGTCTCAACAACAGAGGGGGACAGCAAGCGGTTGATGACCTCCAGATTTTGAGGGACTGGGTTGTCCGGTATAAACTTTTCATTCTTGAAATCTCCTATCCAATACTGGCAACGCGCAGGTATGCCTTTATGAGGAACCCTATTCACCAAAAGAACATACTTGCCGCCCATCTTCTTAAAGACCGGCATTTCCCAGAAAATACCGGAGTCATCCACTTCCGGATTGCCCTCAAACAGCAAATGTACAAAATCCCATCTCTTCAAGTCCGCCGATTTATAAAGCAGCAAAGCCCCGTGGGGTGTATCGGTCTGCTCAATGCCGAAACCGATAATCATATACCAGACATCACCCTCTTTCCAGACATACTGGTCACGCATGTCCGTACGGGTATATCCGGCAGGCTTCTCGGCAATAACCGGATTACCCGCATATTTCTCCCATTCTATCAACGCAGTATCTTTTGGAAAAGCAATACCCACTCCCATCTTGTCTCCACCGGCTGTGTATATCAGCTGGGGGATACCGTCATCATTGATAACAGCATGCCCGGACCATATTCCATTCTTGTCATAAGCAGCATCAGGAGTCAAAGCCGGCTTTTCCTCCGTCCAATGAAGCATATCGGGACTGCTGAAATGTCCCCAATTTATCTGTCCCAGGAAGATTGCAGAAGCATTCTTCTGATTGAATATATGATATTTACCTTTATAAAGAAGTAAACCATGCGTCTCATTCGTCCAGTTGGCAGCCGGCAACAGATGATAGCGGGGACGGTTGAAGTCCTTCGCAAAACGGGTTTCCGGAATAGCCAAAACCGAAGTCTTCTTCAATCCTAAGGCAATCTCGTCTCTCCATGCAGACGAATCATCGGAAAAGGGAGTGAGGCTTATCCCGTCAATCAACCCGTTTATAGCCGTAACATCGTACATCCAAACCTTCTTTTCCCTGAAATCCTTACCTACCCGAAGTATCATTTCACCATCTTGCAAGTTCCGGGGCCATACCTCTGCACTCATCCTCTGCCCATTCAGGCAAACCGATTCATTACTTAAATCAAGGACCACATGCAGCCACTTGAAACGGTCGACTTTTGTCTTTAATGAACAGTAAGAGTATGAGCCATTCTGCCCCATTCCCAACAGCAACTCACCATAACGGTCTACACATACCGCTACAGATGTTCCTGCCATGTCTCTGATTCCCATAAAGGCAGCAGTATCCGTCGGATAAGATTCCAGAGCAAACCATCCGGACAACGACGAAACATCTCCTTCCGTGGTTGTATCCATCCAAGTGGAATACCCGTCTGTACGAAGGGCTTTACCTTCGACTCCGGTAACAAATTCCGGTATTTCCTTTATAGTGTACAAATTCAACAATGACTTGCCGTCACTGGAAAGTAAGGGGTCCTGCCCGTCAAACGACCATGTTTTTTGAGCAAAAGCTGCATTCAAAGAAAGCAATAGACAGCCCAATATAGAATAGGCAAAGTGTTTCATAATAAAAGATTGTTTAAAGGAAGAGGGGGAAACAAACGTTTCCCCTCCCTTGCGTTTTCATTTCAAAATATAATTAGTTGAACGGAGCATAACCGGGATTCTGTACATACTTGCCTCCAGAAAATCCGTATTGATTGTTCGGAACCGGATAATACTCATCCTTTCCACCCGTAAAGTGCGCATTGGCATAATAAATGCGATTGTCTGACTCCGCGGTAATGTACTTGTTCATGGTTGTTTCCACTATGCCCCAACGGACCAGGTCGAAGAAACGTTCACCTTCCAAAGCCTTCTCCAGACGTGTTTCCCAACGGAGGGCCTGACGGGCATAATCCTGATTCCAGACATCAGCAGGATAAGGATTGACAAGGTAGTTGGCCGCATATTTGGAATGGTCGTTGAAATCCTTTACATAGGCGCTGTTCCGGGCACGATTGCGTATCTGATTAATCAAATCACGGGCAGTTTCGAGTCCATCGCCTTCATTGAGTTCAATAAGAGCCTCAGCTTTCCAAAGAAGAATATCTGCGTAACGTATAATCTGCCAGTTCAACTGTGAAGCCCCCCAAGGCCAGCCATTAAACATATCACTACTTTCCGGAGAAACCCAGAAGCGCTTCGCGCAATTATAGCCATAAGTTTCCTTATCACGCACCCATCCCTCACATGGCTTGTCTGGGTAAGTTTTCCAAGTTATAGTAGGACGGCCCACAACAAAATCGAGACGCGGGTCTACATTGGGAGTCGTGTTTTGTAAAGTATAAACCCCATTGTTCAATACCGCCCAACTATAATCAGACTTTGACTGATAATTAAAATCGGGCAGACCGTTTGCATCTGTCTGATAAGCATTAATCAGGTCTTGGCTGGGCAGGAAGAAACCGTCACCTCCGTAAGGGCTGCCTCCACCCGGAGAATTCAACAGATTGCTCCAGTTGATGCGGCCGGCACTTTCGGTACCGTCATTCATGGAATATTGAATGGCAAAAACAGACTCTTTACCGTTTTCATTAGCTACTAAATCCAATCCCTGGAAATCGTCAAGCAAACCGTAACGGTTGCTGGCAGTCACTTGGTCGCAAAGCGAAACGACTTCCCTCAGCAGCTCTTTATTGATGGAAGTTACGGCATGCGTAGTCTCATCTTGCTGATACGCTTGGTACAGCTTGATTTTAGCCGCATAGGCCAGTGCTATGTATTTATGAATACGCCCTACCTCCGACTGTGATGCAGGAAGCAGTTCGGCGGCATCAAGCATCTCCTTGGCCAGCATACTCAGAATCTCGTCACGGGTAAACTCATTGTTCGGAATATCCGGATATTGGGAAATCTCAACGTTCTCATCAAAATAAGGTATCTTGTTGAAAAGGCGGCTCAATTCAAAGTAATAATGGGCACGAAGCACTTTCATCTCCGCAATACGGGATACACGTCCGTTCACCTGCTCATCTGTTGCAGCATTCAGAACGCGCAATGCAGAGTTACAACGCTGTACACTGCAATATAGATGGTACCACTTGCTGTCCAGAAATCCATTGGTTGCATCCATATCAAATGTCTCCATACGGTGCACTTCATTAAGGTCACCAACACCACCACCGCCTTTATAGGCATTATCCGAACGTACCTCACCATAGGTCCAATTGGAAGTAGGATGACACCATACACTCCAGCTCTGTCCTTCGGGACCACCCAAAGCTGCATACGCGGCATTCACCAAAAGGTCGGCACCTTCTGTAGAAGTCATAATATCTTCGTTCAAGCTACCCTGGGGCTTCAAATCCAGGAAACGGTCTTCATTACAGCTTGCAGTCATCAGCGCTACTGCGCCAAGCATATATAAATGTTTCAATTTCATGATAGTATAGTTTTAAAGTTTAGAAACCAAATGATAATCCCAAAGAGAACGTACGGGGCAACGGATAAGGATAACCCAGACCTTCAGGGTCGGCACCCGTATAACCGGTAATCGTAAACAAATTCTGAGCCTGGAAATAAATGCGTGCATGACGCATCTTCATCTTGTCGAGAACTGCTTTAGGAAGCGTGTAACCCAATGTCAAGCTTTTCAGCTTGATATACGAACCATTTTCAATATAGAACTCAGATACTTCGTGCTCATTGTTGCTGTTAAGAGTGGTCAAAGCAGGTACACTGCTATTGTAAACACCCGTCTTTTCAAAGTTCTCGTAAGCATGCATGGCATCGAGCAGGCGGGTAGAGTGATTACCGGTCCAGCATTGGAATAAATCCGTATAATATTTGGAATTGTTATAGGCATCACGAATCATACCGTTGAAGAACATGCTGAGGTCAAAGCCTTTCCAAGATGCCCCAAGATTCAGACCTGCAATCACTTTCGGATTGTCAGAACCCAACCATACACGGTCGTTCGTATCAATCGTACCGTTACCATCAGCATCCACGTATTTGATACGTCCTACTCCGGGAGCGCCAAACTGTACATTATATTTGGATTTATACTCATCCACCTCCTGCTGGGTACGGAACACTCCATCTGTCTTGAAGCCCATCCATGAACCGAACGGTTGGCCAACCAAAGTCTTGTCAACCCCATTACCGCCACCATAAGTATAGTAAATTTCTTCCGTCAGCTCTGTCACTTCATTTTTGTAATATGAAAGGTTGAATGCTACATTATACTGGAAATCCTTTACCTTATCATTCCAGGTCAGTGCCATCTCGAAACCTTTATTGTTCATCGTACCACCATTATACCAGCAGTAACCACCCTCGCCAATGACAGCGATATACGGTTTCTCCACAAGCATATCACTTGTCTTCTTATCAAAATAATCGAGAGAAGCACTCAGACGTCCGTTCAGGAAAGCGGCGTCCACACCGATATTGAGCTGTCTTGTACTCTCCCACTTCAAATCGGGATTGGTAGACCTCACTTTGTAACCACCGGGAGCCAAAGTCGTTCCATCACCGTTCATGTTGTAGCTTGCATCCTTCAGACTAATCAAGTATTTTGTATAGGGAGCCTCATTATCAATAATATCGTTACCATTGACACCCCATGAAGCACGTAGTTTCAAATCAGCCAACCAATCCCTGGTCGCTTCCATAAACTTCTCACTTGAAATGCGCCAGCCTGCCGACACTGAAGGGAAGTAATCCACATTATTACCCTTTGCCAAGCGGGAAGAAGCATCACGGCGCACCGTAACAGAGGCCAAATACCGTCCTTCATAATCATAGTTCACTTTACCAAAGTAAGACACCATACCATAATTGGAAGCACCGGCACCTACATTCTTACCGGCAGTCACACCGTCGAGATAAATATAATCTTCATCTTCTACAGCCAGTCCCGTACCATAACCGAACATGGATTCCGAATGGTTCTTCTTGGCTTCTGTACCAAGAAGTGCAGTCAGATTGTTCTTTCCAAAAGCTTTGCTATAAGTCACGGTATTGGTCCATACCCAATCCAGTCTTTTGTTGGATGATTGAGTCAGCTTATTGACCTCATCGCGTGCCCATGCCGGCTCAAAAGTTTTGTTGGTTTCATCATAATAATTCATACCGAAATTGGTTTTCAGCACCAGGTTCTTAATCGGTTCAATTTCAAGGAATGCATTACCAAAGATACGCCAGTAATCATGTTTGTTCTGTTTTTCATTCTCCAACAAACGTGCCATATTGGGGGCATCACCCAAAACATCATTGATGGCATCGTTATAATTGCCATTCTCATCATAAACCGTCTTGGCAGGATGCTGTTTGATGGCATTCTCATCTACACCGGCCGGACTGAGGGTCTGTGTCCAACGATTGATGGCAACGTTCTCGCCGATACGCAAGCGATTGTCAAGATAATGATAGTTAGAACTGATGCGGGTATTGATACGCTGGAAATTCGTATTCTCTACCAGACCGTCATGGTCGAGATAGTTCAACGCTAACGAGAAGGCACCATTGTCAGAGCCCTTTGAAAGTGTCGCACTATAATTCTGCATCAAGGCAGTGCGATAAACCACATCGCGCCAATCCGTATCAACGGCATGTACTTTAGCTCCATTCAGGCCGATATAGTCTTGAAGTTGGGGAGTTGCACCATTACCATATATTTCGCTGCTTGGCGTAGCTCCATTATTGGCATACTTATAAGCCGACCAATAAACCTGGCCCCACGCATCTGCATTCAACATATCAAAGCCACATTGATAGGTCTGCAAAGTCAACGACATATCAAAATCCACACGGGTCTCCCCTTTCTTGGCACGTTTGGTAGTAATGATAATCACACCATTGGCAGCCTGTGCACCATAAATAGAAGCGGAAGCGGCATCCTTCAATACCTGAATGGATTCTACATCATTGGAAGAAAGGATAGACGAGATGTTCTCACGGGTCATCACACCGTCAATGACATAAAGCGGGGAATTGGCATCATTTCGGAAAGATGACTTACCACGGACCAATGTAGAAGTATTTCCACCGCCCGGTGTGCCGTCAGTCGTAATGTTCATACCGGCAACACGTCCCTGCAAGCTCGACAACACATTTCCCGTAGGAATATCTGCTACATCCTTCATCTTGACCACAGCCACCGAACCAGTCAAACTGGCCTTCTTCTCGGACATATAGCCGGTCACTACTACTTCATCAATCAACTGGGAATCTTCCGTCAACTCAATGCGTAAAGTGGGCCGTGCCTTTACTGTAACGGTTTTATATCCTATATAGGATACAGACAATGTGGCACCGGAAGCTACAGACAGAGTGAAATTTCCGTCAATATCCGTAATTGTTCCATTACTGTTGGAACCTACTTCCATGACAGAAGCACCGATAATGGATTCACCACTCGATTTTTCAACGACAGTACCTTTTACCTGGACTTGCTGGGCAAAGGAATAGATGCCCGCAAAGAGAAGCACAATTAGTGTGCAAAGCCTGAGACTAATGCTTTTCAACATATCTATTAATTTAAAGTTAGTAATAAACCAATTCTGCAATTGAGTTTTGTGTCAGCAAAATTAAGCGAAACCAGGATTTGCACCTATAACAAATGTTACGAAAGGTGGTATTTTTGATACATCCCCTTTCTAAAGGTATTCTACGCGTGTTTTTTGCTAAATAAACTTTAGCTTTAGCAGCAAATTAATAGAAAAGAATGAAAACAATATGGGAGCAGATGCTAATTGCACCAGCTCTCATAGTATACTCTCTCAGAATCAAAAACGAAAAGCAAAATGTTCCGCACACCGGTATCCTTCTTCATAAAGCTCCGTCAGCTTCTTGATGTCACGCTCGATGCGGTCTACCACTACCGGCTTCTGTGGACGGATCACAACGATTTCCCCGGCGGCTTCCATCCGTTCCACCTGCTCCAACTGTTGATTATAGACAATACTGCGGCGGTTGATGGCTTCACGCAATAGCGGATATTTCTTATATATAAAAGGTGGAACCTTCGTTCCCTGAATTTCCTTACGGTACCCATGATTGCGCGTCAACACCACCACATTATTGGTAAATCCATCCTGACGGGCACGCATCAAAGGGATACTGTCCACAATACCTCCATCCAGCATCGGGATGTTGTCCACGTAGGTAATGGGACAGACAAACGGCAGACTGCTCGAAGCACGCACAATATCAATGACGCGCTCTTTACTCCGCTTCTCCTCAAAATAGTTCGCTTCGCCCGTCTCGCAGTTGGTAGTTACCATCACATAACGTTCGGGACAATGAAAGTATGCCTCGTAGTCGTAGGGAAGTATGTGTTCCGGAAACTCCTGGAACAACAAATCGAAATCCATGATATTCCGCTTCTTCAACAGATACTTCAATCCGATGTAATTGTATTTTTCCAGCAAGTCGATATTACTGTACTTGGCACGCCCGCGCTGGCCGGACATATAGGAAAGTCCGTTGCAGGCTCCGGCACTGACGCCGATGGTATAGGGAAAGCGAATGCCATGATCCATAAAGCTGTCGAGCACACCGCAAGTGAAGACGCCGCGCATGCCACCGCCCTCCAAAACAAGACCGCTACGGTCGTCGATACGTATTATTTTCTCCATAAGTGTCAGAATTAACGCTCCAAAGATAGCTTTTGTTTACGATATTCTACCTATATTTGCAGTTGCAACTATAAATCTATAACATTTTAATTATGATGAAGAAATCAATACTGATGGCTGCATTGGGTTTATTAAGTTTAAACACAATAGCACAAGACACTACGAAAGAGGAAGGTTTCATCTTTACAACCGTAAAAGAAAATCCTATCACTTCTGTTAAGAACCAAAACCGTGCCGGTACATGCTGGTGCTACTCCGGACTGGCATTCATCGAATCCGAACTGCTCCGTATGGGCAAGGGCGAGTACGACCTTTCTGAAATGTTTATCGTACACAACACCTATCTGGACCGTGCCGACAAGGCAGTGCGTACACATGGTGACGTTTCGTTCTCACAAGGCGGTTCGTTCTACGATGTAATTTATGGTATGAAGACTTTCGGTCTGGTGCCCGAAGAGGAAATGCGTCCGGGCGTTATGTATGGTGACACGCTGAGCAACCACACCGAATTGACAGCCGTATCTGATGCCGTAGTGGCAGCTATCGCCAAAGGCAAACTGCGCAGCCTGCAAACCGACAGTGACAAGAACCCACTCTGGAAGAAGGCCATCACCTCTATCCACGATATTTACTTGGGCGAACGTCCTGAAAAGTTCACCTATAAAGGCAAAGAATACACTCCGAAGTCTTTCTATGAATCTACCGGACTGAATGCAGATGACTATATCTCACTGACTTCCTATACGCACCATCCCTTCTACCAGCCGTTCGTCCTGGAAATACAAGACAACTGGCGTTGGGCTTCTTCCTACAACCTGCCTATCGACGAGCTGATGGAAGTGTTTGACAACGCTATCAATAAGGGTTACACCATTGCATGGGGTAGTGACGTAAGCGAACAAGGCTTCACACGCGACGGTATAGCCGTAATGCCCGATGCAGAAAAGGTGCAAGAACTGAGCGGTTCTGACATGGCACACTGGCTGAAAATGAAACCCGAAGAAAAGAAACTGAACAGCAAGCCTCAACCGCAGAAGTGGTGCACACAAGAAGAGCGCCAGCTGGCATACGACAACTGGGAAACTACTGACGACCACGGTATGCTGATTTACGGTATAGCCAAAGACCAGGAAGGCAACGAATACTATATGGTAAAGAACTCTTGGGGTGAAGCCGGAAAGTACAAAGGTTTGTGGTATGCTTCCAAAGCTTTCGTGCGCTATAAAACAATGAACATCATTGTGCACAAGGATGCACTGCCTAAGGATATTGCCAAGAAACTGGGTATTAAATAAATAAAAGAAGGAGATGCATCAAACTGCATCTCCTTTTTCAATTCTTAACAAATCCTACAGATATCTTCCACAATCTGCGGAACCGTCAACCGGTTCTTCTTCAACTGTTCCTCCACATCGTAACGGTCGATAAACTCTTTCTTCACACCATAGTTCAGTACCTTCATATCCGACGGACCGTAGTAACGGGCAATCTTCTCGCCAAAGCCACCGTCCAGCACTCCGTCCTCAAGAGTAATGACCAGTGTATGGTCGAGCTTCAGGTCATCGAGCAAAGCCTCGTCCACACCCGTGATGTAGCGGGGATTGACAAGCGTGGCATCCATTCCTTTCTCTTCCTTCAACCGGGCAGCCACAGCTTCGCCCAACTGATAGAAAGAGCCCAGTCCCAATATGGCGACCTTCTCTCCACGATGGGACACCTCATAACGGTTCAGCGTCTTGCCGTAATCCTTCTCTGGTTCTACATTCCTGCGAACAACCCCATTGGCCGGCACGCGAATGGCAACCGGATGTTCCGTCTGACGGATGCCCCACTCCAGCATTGCCATATACTCCTCACGGCAAGTAGGTGCCAGATAAACCATATTCGGAATATTGCCGATAACCGGAATATCGAAAAGACAAAGATGGGTAACGTCATTCATACTCGACAAGCTTCCCCAGAAGACAAGAATCAGTGCAGGATTATTGTTGATGCAAAGATCCTGGGACAACTGGTCGTAGGCGCGCTGGATAAAGGTGCTGTAAACCCCGAATACCGGTTTTCCACCTCCGGCAGCAATGGCAGAAGCCATGGCAACAGCCTGCTCTTCGGCAATGCCCACATCAATGAACTGCCGCCCTGCCTCTTTGCGGCGCTCCGGTGTAAAGCCAAATACCGTAGGTGTACCTGCGGTGATACCCACCACAGTCGGGTCTTTCTTCATCTCCTGCAACAGATAACCGGCGGTAAGGTCGGCATAGTCTTCACCCTTCCCAGGCTCACCGGTCAGATTGCCGGTCTCAAGGTCGAACGGAACACTGTAATGGAAACGTTCTTTCTGCTCTTCCGCCAATTTGTATCCCTTACCTTTCAAGGTATTGATATGTACCACAACCGGATGCTTCTTGTCCTTCACTTCACGGAAAGCCTCTATCAATTGCTCCACGTCATTGCCATCCTTCACATAGAGATAATCATATCCCATTGCCTTAAAATAGTTGCAGGGAGCCTGACCCTCCGTTTCGCGCAACTGTTGCAGATTGCGGTATAGCCCGCCATGATTCTCGGCAATGGACATCTGGTTGTCGTTGACAATGACGATGAAGTTCGTGCCCAGTTCGGCACCTACATTCAATCCTTCGAAGGCTTCGCCACCACTTAGCGAGCCATCGCCGATGACGGCAATCACATTACCCGTCTCCCCCTTCAAGTCACGCGCCTTGGCAAGCCCGCTTGCCAGACTGACGGAGGTAGAGGTATGCCCAATGACGAAAAAGTCATGCTCACTTTCCGACGGTTCGGAATATCCGGAGACTTCGTCATACTCGTCCGCATTCATAAACGCTGCCCGGCGGCCTGTCAATATCTTATGGGTATAACTTTGGTGAGACACGTCATAGACTATCTTGTCCGTTGGTGAATCGAACACGTAATGCAGGGCTATGGTGGCTTCTACCATTCCCAGGTTGGGACCTACGTGTCCTCCGTGAGAGCTTAACTTGTTTAACAACACCTGGCGGATTTCTCCACCTAATCCGTTCATCTCGCTGACTGATAACTTTTTCACGTCAGCAGGGGAATTTACTTTTTCAATATACATATTCTATAATAACATTTAAGTAGCGATGCTTGTTTATCCGATGCCGCCCGTCGTGCAGGCCTCATCCGGACGCTGCAAAAGTACAGAGGAAACGGGAACGGAAAGGTAGATAAATTACCGGTTTTATTACCTTTTTTACAGATATAGAGCCAACTGATATTTGCGCAAAATCCCTCAACTTGTGCATTTTTCACCCCATTTTCTTGTCAAACCCAACTCTTTCCGTAAATTTGCAGGCTGATAATGAGTTAACCGGCCAATTTCAGTAGCAGGATTCTACTACTCCTATTCCCGGTACTGACATACAAAGAAATACTAATACTAATAATTAATAGCATGAGTTTGAAAATTGTTGTATTGGCAAAACAAGTTCCCGACACACGCAACGTTGGGAAAGATGCCATGAAAGCCGACGGAACTATCAACCGCGCGGCACTCCCTGCCATCTTCAACCCCGAGGACCTGAACGCTCTTGAACAGGCTCTCCGACTGAAAGATGAACATCCGGGCTCCACCGTTACCATCCTGACCATGGGACCGGGACGTGCAGCCGAAGTTATTCGTGAAGGACTTTACCGTGGTGCCGACAACGGCTATCTGCTGACCGACCGCGCCTTTGCAGGTGCCGATACGCTTGCCACTTCGTATGCCCTTGCCACAGCCATCAAGAAGATAGGCGACTATGACGTCATCATTGGCGGACGCCAGGCCATCGACGGCGATACCGCCCAAGTAGGCCCGCAGGTTGCCGAAAAGCTGGGGCTGACGCAAGTGACCTACGCAGAAGAGATTCTGAACGTGGACAAAGCCGCCAAGAAAATTACCGTGAAACGTCATATCGACGGGGGTGTGGAAACCGTTGAGGCTCCCCTGCCCATAGTCATCACCGTAAACGGAAGTGCCGCTCCCTGCCGCCCGCGCAATGCCAAACTGGTGCAGAAGTACAAACGCGCCCTCGGTGCCCAGGAAAAAGCTGCCATCACCAAGGAAGGCGCTGAGCTTGCCTACGCCGGCCTCTACGAGAAATATCCCTATCTGAACATCACGGAATGGAGTGTTGCCGACGTGAACGGCGACCTTGCACAATGCGGTCTGAGCGGTTCGCCTACCAAGGTGAAGACCATTCAGAACATCTCATTCCAGGCCAAAGAAAGCAAAACGCTGACGGGCAGCGACAAGGATGTGGAAGATTTGATTGTTGAACTGTTAGCTAACCATACGATAGGATAAGATTATGAATAATGTATTTGTATATTTAGAGATAGAAGGCACAACAGTTGCCGACGTCAGTCTCGAACTCTTGACCAAAGGTCGTAAATTAGCCAATCAGTTGGGCTGTCAACTGGAGGCAGTTGCTGCCGGCAACAATCTGGCAGGCATTGAAAAACAAGTATTGCCCTTCGGAGTAGACAAACTCCACGTATTCGACGCTCCGGGCTTGTTCCCCTATACTTCCCTTCCCCACTCCTCTGTCCTCATCAATTTGTTCAAAGAAGAAAAGCCGCAAATCTGCCTGATGGGCGCCACCGTTATCGGTCGCGACCTCGGCCCGCGCGTTTCTTCCGCTTTGACCAGCGGACTGACTGCCGACTGTACCTCACTGGAAATCGGCAACCACGAAGACAAGAAGGAAGGCAAGGTTTACGAGAACCTGCTGTATCAAATCCGTCCCGCATTCGGCGGTAACATCGTTGCCACGATTGTGAATCCCGAGCACCGTCCGCAGATGGCAACCGTTCGCGAAGGCGTGATGAAGAAAGAGATACTGGACGCTGACTATAAGGGCGAAGTCATCAACCACGACGTTGCCAAGTACGTGCCCGAGACGGATTATGTGGTAAAAGTCATCGACCGCCACGTAGAAAAGGCAAAACACAACCTGAAAGGCGCTCCCATCGTGATTGCCGGCGGCTACGGCATGGGAAGCAAGGAAGGTTTTGACATGTTGTTCGAGCTTGCCAAAGAACTCCATGCAGAGGTAGGCGCCAGCCGTGCTGCCGTCGATGCCGGTTATGCCGACCATGACCGCCAGATTGGCCAGACCGGTGTCACTGTCCGCCCCAAACTGTATATTGCTTGCGGCATCAGCGGACAAATCCAGCACATTGCCGGTATGCAGGAAAGTGGTATTATCATCTCCATCAACAATGACGAGAACGCTCCCATCAATACGATTGCCGACTATGTCATCAACGGTACGGTGGAAGAGGTTATCCCGAAGATGATAAAATATTATAAATCACACAGTAAATAACAATAAAGGTAATCATGAAAGGGCTGATTCTTATATTTGTTCTTCTTTCAGGTATATCTTCCGCTATCGCTCAAGAAAAGCTCTGGTTGGACAAGAATTACCAATGGACGGACGACTCCATCCAGGCAGTCAAGTATGCTCTTGTTTCCAAGATAAACAAGAAGTGCATCAAGGTGGAAGAGTATGCTTTGGAAGGACAAAAGAAGGATGTCTGGCATTTCTCCGAATACAAAAGCAATCCCCGCAAAAGGATAAGGGAAGGCCTGCATACATCATTCTATGCAAATGGCAAGGACAGCCTGACAGAAGTATATAGAGACAACCGCCTGGAGGGGCAGACCATGGTGTATTATCCCGACGGTGCCATACATCTGGCCCGGAGCTACAGCGATGGTAAACTTGACGGAACACTCCTGCAGTACTATCCCGACGGGAAACTCCGTAGAGAGGAACACTATTCAGAGAATCAGTGTACCGGTGGAAAGATGTTCGACGAGCACGGAACTGAAATGGAACATCAGCCGTATTTCGTGTTTCCATCCTTCCCCGGTGGAATAGAGAACCTCATGAAACTGGTGGCCAATGTTACCAAATATCCGGAAGACGCCTGGAAGCAAAAGGCAGAAGGAAGGGTAATCCTGCAGTTCGTTGTAGACGAAGAAGGCAAGATGACCCATCCCAAAATTCTCCAGTCCGTGCGTTATGACATCGACAAAGAAGCCATACGCGCTTTCGAGGCCATTGCCGACGTCTACCGCTGGTCGCCCGGCTATCAGGACGGAGAGGCCAAGCGAGTGAAATTCACCATACCCCTATACTTCAGAATACCTAAATAACCAAGAAATTATGGCAAATTTTTATACCGAAGTTCCCGAATTGAAGTATCATCTGAACAACTCGATGATGGAACGTATCTGCGAACTGAAAGAACGCGGTTACCAAGACAAAGACAAGTATGACTATGCCCCGCAGGACTATGCGGATGCTATGGACTCTTTTGACAAGGTACTTGAAATCACCGGAGAGATTACCGGAGAGATTATCGCTCCCAATGCCGAGGGCGTGGACGAAGAAGGTCCCCACTGTGCCAACGGCCGTGTGGAATATGCCAGCGGCACCAAGCAGAACCTCGACGCCATGGTAAAAGCCGGATTGAACGGTATGACCATGCCGCGCCGTTTCGGTGGCTTGAACTTCCCGATTACTCCGTACACCATGTGTGCCGAAATCGTTGCCGCCGCCGATGCCGGTTTCGGTAACATCTGGTCACTGCAAGACTGTATCGAAACGCTCTACGAATTCGGTAACGAAGACCAGCACAGCCGTTTTATACCGCGTGTCTGCGCCGGAGAGACCATGTCTATGGACCTGACAGAACCGGATGCCGGTTCCGACTTGCAGAGCGTAATGCTGAAAGCGACCTATGACGAGGCCAACAACTGCTGGCGCCTGAACGGCGTGAAGCGTTTTATTACTAACGGTGACGCCAATCTCCACCTCGTACTGGCACGTTCAGAAGAGGGTACCAAAGACGGACGTGGCTTGTCCATGTTCATCTACGATAAGAATGAAGGCGGTGTAGACGTGCGCCGCATCGAGAACAAGCTGGGTATCCACGGCTCTCCCACCTGCGAGCTGGTTTACAAGAATGCAAAGGCAGAACTTTGCGGCGACCGCAAGCTTGGTTTGATTAAATACGTTATGGCTTTGATGAACGGTGCCCGTCTGGGTATTGCCGCACAGTCGGTAGGCCTTTCACAAGCTGCCTACAACGAAGGTCTGGCTTATGCCAAAGACCGCAAGCAGTTCGGCAAGGCTATCATCGAATTCCCGGCTGTATATGACATGCTGGCTATTATGAAAGCCAAGTTGGATGCAGGACGCTCCTTGCTGTACCAGACTTCCCGCTACGTGGACATCTACAAAGCGCTGGACGACATTGCTCGCGAACGCAAACTGACTCCGGAAGAACGCCAGGAACAAAAGAAGTATGCCAAACTTGCCGACGCCTTCACTCCGCTGGCAAAAGGTATGAACTCTGAATATGCCAATCAGAATGCTTACGACAGCATCCAGATTCACGGCGGTTCGGGCTTCATGCTGGAGTATGCTTGCCAACGTATCTATCGTGATGCACGTATCACTTCTATCTACGAAGGTACTACTCAGTTGCAGACCGTAGCTGCTATCCGCTATGTAACAAACGGCTCATACTCTGCCACCTTGCGCGACTACGAGCAAGTGCCGTGCAGCGAAGAAATGCAACCGTTGATGGACCGCATCAAAGAGATGACCAACAAGTTCGAAGCCTGCACCAATGCGGTGAAAGAGGCACAGAATCAAGAATTGCTGGACTTCGTGGCACGTCGCCTCTATGAGATGGCTGCGGTATGTATCATGTCGCACCTCATCATCCAGGACGCGACAAAGGCTCCCGAACTGTTCGGCAAGTCGGCTCTGGTGTATGTGAACTACGCAGAAGCTGAAGTGGAAAAACACTTTAACTTCATCCGTAAGTTCAAGGCAGAAGAGCTGGAAAGCTACCGCAAATAAACGCATTGCTTGGACAAGGCAAATATAGCGGGCACCGGAGTTTAGCTACTCCGGTGCCCGCTTGTTTTTTCTGAAATACTTCCTCCTGCTTGCCCCTTCTTAAAAGGACAAAAGTTCTCAAAGAGACGAAAGGAAAATTAATACTCTCCGTGCAGCCTCAGCCTGCCGCGCAGCGAGTGTATCTCCCGCTGCATCTCTTCCATCCTTGCCAGCAGATGGTGGATGGCATCAATCCCTTCCATATTGATGGAAAGGTCGTAGTACATACGGCTGTACCGTTCCACATCCGGCAACTCGGAGAAAGGCAGATAACGCTCTCCACCTTCCTGCTCCACATCTATCAGTCCACTTTCGCACAGCATATCAATAAAAGTGGGCTCTATATGACACTTGTCACAATATTCGCTGATGACAATCCATTCGTTCTGCATAATCCGTTCTCCTTTCATTAGTTCATACTCTGAATTTTACGGAACATCTCTTTCTGCTGTTCCGTCAGGTTTGTCGGCAACTTCACGGAATAAGTCACGATGAGATCGCCAAACTGTCCCTCCTTCTTATATACGGGGAAGCCCTTACCCTTCAGACGTACCTTAGTCCCGTTCTGAGTTTCGGGTTTCACCTTCAGCTTCACCTGACCATCCAAAGTATCCACCAACTGGTCGCCACCCAGCAGGGCTGTATAAAGGTCGACGGTCACATCCACATACAAATCATCTCCCAAACGCTTGAATACCGAGTCGTCCGGAATCACAAACGTGATGTATAAGTCACCTGCAGGACCTCCGTTGATGCCCTCGCCACCATAGCCTTTCAGTTTGATGACCTGTCCGTTGGCCACACCGGCCGGAATGGTAATACGCACTTGCTTGCCATTCACCGTCAATATCTGTTTATGGGTCTTCGCAGCCTCACGAAGCGAGAGGTTCAAATCCGCATGATAATCCTGCCCGCGGAAACCGGCATTGGCACCACCTCCGCCGCGCGTACGATGACCGAACATCTGTTCGAAGAAGTCTGAGAAACCACCGGCATTACTGCCCGAAAATTCCTGGCCGTCGGAAGAATACCAATACGTACCGCCTCCGTCCGTACCAAATCCCGCACCGGAACCTCCAAAACCGGCACCGCCAAATCCCCCGAAGCCCCCGGCTTGCTGCTGTGCCCGCTTCTGCGCTTCAAACTCGTCGGCATGTTTCCAGTGTTCACCATATTCATCATATTTCTTTCTTTTTTCAGGATCACTCAGCACCTCATTCGCCTCGTTGATAGCCTGAAACTTATCCTTGGCCGTAGCATCGTTCGGATTCAAGTCAGGATGGTACTTGCGCGCCAGCTTGCGGAACGCTCTCTTGATGTCATCCTGAGATGCCTTTTTGTCCACTCCAAGGACCTGATAGTAATCAATATAAGCCATAGTCTATTAGTTTTATTGTCTAAATACCATAAAACAAATAACACGCCAATTTGTTTTACGCATTACTAAAATAGGTAAACGAAAATTAAAAAGCATCATCAAGCATAATAATTACGTGATAAACAAACATTTAGTTTCAACCAAACACTTATTTCACGTCTATAAAATACCAAAATAGTGTAAACGACACCTAATATCGTCTAATTATTCATCCTAAATCTTCCTAAAATTGACAGAAAATGCTTTATTTGTAATAAGGAAAATTTGTTTTATATATAATCCCCAACCTTAGATTAAAAACCCCCATTATGAAAAGTAATTATTGGCTCCTAACGGTAATATTCGCTCTCGTAGCCCTGCCGGGCAAAGCAGGCGAATGGATCAGAATCAACCAACTCGGCTATTTGCCGCAATCCGTCAAAGTCGCTGTATTCATGAGCGAGGAAGGAACAAACGTAGAAAATTATTCATTGATTGACGCTTTCACCGGAAAGGTGGTGCGTACCTTCAACACAACCAAGGCCACCGGCAAGATGGGAGGCATGAAGAGTACCTACCGGTTGAACTTCAGTGATTTCACAGAACCGGGCACGTATTATCTGAAAGCAGGCAAAGCGGTCTCCCCCCGTTTCCCCATCAATGCACAAGTCTACAACGGTACCGCAGACTACCTGCTGCACTACATGCGGCAGCAACGCTGCGGCTATAATCCGTTCCTGAAAGACAGCTGCCACGTGCACGACGGCTACATCGTCTATCATCCCACCAAAACCGGACAACATATAGACGTCCGCGGAGGCTGGCACGATGCTACGGACTATCTGCAATACACCACCACCTCCGCCAATGCCATCTACCAGATGATGTTTGCCTATCAGGAAAATCCGGAATCATTCGGTGACGCCTATGATGCAGCCGGACATCCGGGAGCCAACGGCATTCCCGACATCGTGGACGAAATCAAGTGGGGACTGGACTGGCTGAACCGGATGAATCCTGCTCCGGGCGAGCTGTACAACCAGATAGCCGACGACCGTGACCATGCCGGAATGCGCCTACCTAACAAAGACCTGGTGGATTACGGCTACGGACCGGGTAAAGGACGCCCCGTTTACTTTTGCAGTGGCGAACCGCAAGTACGTGGAGAGTTCAAGAATGCAACGACCGGAGTGGCAAGCACTGCCGGCAAGTTTGCCTCCTGCTTCGCTTTAGGCGCCAAGATACTGAAAGACTACTATCCTGAATTTGCAGCAGAAATCGAAGCCAAGGCCGATGCCGCCTATCAGGAAGGCGTAAAGAAACCGGGAGCATGCCAGACTGCCTCTGTCTTGTCTCCCTACATTTACGAAGAGGACAACTGGGTGGACGATATGGAACTGGGAGCCATGGAACTGTACAAAGCCACCGGCGACAACAAATACCTGGCCCAAGCCCTTGAATACGGACGTCGCGAACCGGTGACTCCTTGGATGGGCGCCGACAGTGCACGCCACTACCAATGGTATCCGTTCATGAACATGGGGCACTACCATCTTGCCAAAGTGGACAACAGCCGCATCAGCAAGGAATTCATCCGCAACATGCGTACGGGCATTGAACGCACGTACGAGAAAGCGGTAGAAAGCCCCTTCCTGCACGGTATACCCTACATCTGGTGTTCCAACAATCTGACTACCGCCATGCTAACCCAATGCCGGCTGTACCGTGAAACCACCGGCGATGACACATACGCCGAAATGGAAGCCTCCCTGCGCGACTGGCTGTTCGGCTGTAACCCTTGGGGAACCAGCATGATTGTGGAACTTCCCCTTTACGGAGACTATCCCTCGCAACCCCACTCCTCACTGCTGAATGCAGGCGTGGGCAATACTACCGGCGGACTGGTGGACGGTCCTGTCTATCGTACCATCTTCGAAAGCCTGCGCGGTGTCAATATGACGGGAATTCCCGGAACTCCCGGACAAGACTACGAACGCTTCCAGCCAGACCTGATGGTATATCACGACGCCATCCACGACTATTCCACCAATGAGCCTACCATGGATGGAACCGCCTGCCTCACGTACTACCTCTCTGCCATGCAGAAGGATGGAATGAAGCAAGCCGGTATCCCAAATGACAAGAATGTATATGTGGACGGAGGCATTATCCGCACCGATCCCTCAAAAAAGCAAATCACCCTCGTATTCACTGCCGCCGACAAAGCAGACGGTGCCGATGCCATCATCAGTACCTTGAAGAAGCATGGCATCAAAGGTGGCTTCTTCTTTACCGGAGAGTTCTATGAACTCTATCCCGATGTAGTGAAACGCCTGCTCGACGAAGGGCATTTTGTAGGCAGCCACAGTTACGGACATCTGTTGTACATGCCTTGGGAAGACCGTGATTCTCTGCTGGTCACCCGCGAAGAGTTTGAGAACGATATGATGAAAAGCTACGAGACCCTCCGCAAGGCAGGTATCGAATACAAGGACGCTCCCGTCTATATTCCTCCTTACGAATACTATAACAAGGAAATATCTGCCTGGGCAAAGAATATGGGTATTCAAGTCATCAACTATACCCCTGGTACCATGAGCAATGCCGACTACACCACTCCGGACATGGGACAGAAGTACCGGAGCAGCAAATTCATCTACGACAAGATTATGGAGGTGGAAAAGAAAGAAGGTCTGAACGGACACCTAATGCTGATACACTTCGGAACGGACGACCGCCGCACAGACAAGTTCTATAATGGCTATCTGGACAAGATGATTAAGACGCTGAAACGAAAAGGCTACACTTTTGTACCGGTCCGCGAGGCTGTCGGTATATAAGCATACTCTAACAAAGATTTATTGAAAAGGTTAGTTAAAAAGGTTATCGTGCAAAGGTATTTAAGGTAAATATTCAATCGGTTTGTTTTCAGTAAACCTTCCCCTACCCCCAAGAGGGGAAAGTTTCGAAGTAAGCTCCCAGCCTGTGAAGGTTAGGAGCTTTTATATATTTCAGAGAAGCCTTTTTACCGATTGCAGCAATTGCTCGATATCTTCTTCCGTAGTATCAAAAGAGGTTACAAAACGGATTTCGTGGATGGCCTCATCCCAGAAGTAGAAGAAATAGTCCTTCAACAGCTCGTCAATCACCGGACGGGGCATCGTAAGGAAAAGCTGGTTACTTTCCACCTTCTGCGTAAAATGCGCACCTGGCAATTCCTTCAATCCGTCGTAAAGAATCTTTGCCATACGATTGGCATGCGCGGCATTTTTCAACCAAAGGCTGTCCGTCAGATAGGCAGTAAACTGGCAGGACAGATAGCGGAGCTTGGATGCGAGCTGTGCCGACTGCTTGCGCACAAAATAAGCTTCCTTCTTCAAAGCTGGGTTAAAGACAACCACGCTTTCTCCCAACATCAGTCCATTTTTCGTACCACCGAAGCTGAGGATATCTATCCCGCAATCCACTGTCAGTTCCCTAAAGCCAAGATTCAAGGCTGCACAAGCATTTGCCAGACGTGCTCCGTCCATATGGACATACATGCCATGCCGATGGGCCAAATCCGTCAAAGCCCGCAACTCGTCCGGCTTATAGACAGTGCCCAGCTCCGAACATTGCGAAATATAGATGGCTCCGGGCTGCGAATGATGCTGTTCGCCGAAATGGCACAAATAAGGACGGACTAAATCGGGCGTCAGCTTGCCGTCAGGGGTAGCTATAGGACGAATCTGACAACCTGTCATACGGGCAGGCGCACCGCACTCATCGACATAGATATGTGCGGTCTCCGCACAAATAATGGAATTATAAGGGCGGGTACACAGCTGCAAAGCCACCGCATTACTGCCCGTACCATTGAATACGAACAACGGTTCGCAATCCGGCGTAAACGCTTCCCTTATTTTACGGACAGCCTCTTCTGTCCAAGGGTCATCCCCATAACCGACAGCATGGTCACTGTTGGCCCGGTTCAGTGCCTCCATTACCAACGGATGTACGCCTGAATTATTGTCTGAAGCAAAACTTCTCATAATCTTTCTGTTTTTGTTCATTGAAAAGAATGTGCAAAGGAAAGAATATTCTGCAACATGAAAAAACAAAGGAGCACAGATTTCATCCCCCCGGCAGAAAATGCTTCCGCACTATGAAATCTGTGCCCCTCAATCAATCCATTCACTCGGTTCCCTTTATCCGATATAAACATTTACCCCTAGTGAAACATAAAGTTCATCTTCTTCCTGATGAATTTCAATCTTGTCCTCACGGGCAAGCCACCCCAATGCGGCTCCCAACTCCTTGTCCTTCAGTCCGGACTTCCTCTTTAAAGAACCGTAGCTCCATCTGGTATAATCGCTAAGCAACTGCCAAACTTTCCCAGCATTTAGTCCAATTTCGCTTTTGTTCATTTTCTCTTCAATTAAAAAGGTTAATAGTTCTTGTTGATTAGGTTATCTTTACGAAGGGTAAAGATATGATTTTTTATTTTGCTAACAACAAAAACGAACAAAAGATATGAAAACTAATCATTTTTGTAACACTTTTGTAATATTACACGCTTTTTATTAATAATCAAGAAGGTAAATAGAACAAAAAAACCGCAGTATCTATCAAAAAGACACTGCGGTTCTCCTATTTGATTAAGCAATCAGGGAAAACGATCTTACATCATTCCGCCCATGCCTCCCATTCCGGGAGCACCCATCGGCATCTCAGGCTTATCTTCTTTCTTCTCTACGATTACACATTCTGTAGTCAGGAACATACCGGCAATAGAAGCGGCATTTTCAAGAGCCACACGAGTAACCTTGGCAGGATCTACCACACCGGCTGCATGCAGGTTCTCATAAACATCGGTACGGGCATTGTAACCGAAGTCTGCCTTGCCTTCGCGTACTTTCTGCACAACAACAGCACCTTCTTTACCGGCGTTGGCAACAATCTGACGCAACGGTTCTTCGATAGCACGCTTGATGATGTCGATACCTGTGGTTTCGTCCACATTGTCACCCTTGAAGCCTTCCAATGCATCCAATGCGCGAATATAGGCTACACCACCACCAGGAACGATACCTTCTTCGATAGCAGCACGGGTAGCACGGAGTGCATCGTCCACACGGTCTTTCTTTTCCTTCATTTCAACCTCAGAAGCAGCACCCACATAAAGAACAGCTACACCGCCAGACAACTTGGCCAGACGTTCCTGCAGTTTTTCCTTATCATAATCAGACTTCGTAGCAACAATCTGAGCCTTGATTTGTTCGCAACGTTCCTTGATGTTCTCTTTGTCACCGGCACCGTTTACGATGGTCGTGTTATCCTTGGAAACAGTTACCTTGTCGGCAGTACCCAGCATTTCGATAGTAGCTTGTTCCAGCTTCAGACCTTTTTCCTCGCTGATGACAACACCACCGGTCAGCACTGCAATATCCTCCAACATTTCCTTGCGACGGTCACCAAAGCCCGGAGCCTTCACTGCACAAATCTTCAACTGAGAACGCAGACGGTTTACAACCAAAGTTGTCAGCGCTTCGCTATCCACATCTTCTGCAATAACCAGCAAAGGACGACCGGTCTGTACTGCCGGTTCGAGGATAGGCAGGAAATCTTTCAGGTTGGAAATCTTCTTATCATAAATCAGGATGTACGGTTTTTCCATTTCGCACTCCATCTTCTCCGTATTGGTAACGAAGTAAGCAGAGAGGTAACCACGGTCGAACTGCATACCTTCAACCACACCGATAGTAGTATCAGTACCCTTTGCCTCTTCGATAGTGATAACACCGTCTTTGGAAACTTTGCGCATAGCGTCTGCAATCAGCTTGCCGATAACGGGGTCGTTATTGGCAGAAACGGAAGCAACTTGCTCAATCTTGTCATAGTTGTCACCCACTGTTTCCGCCTGGCCTTTGATAGAATCAACCACTTTGGCAACAGCCTTGTCGATACCGCGTTTGATATCCATCGGGCTAGCACCGGCAGTCACGTTCTTCAGACCTTCGGCTACGATAGCCTGAGCCAAAACAGTAGCAGTTGTAGTACCGTCACCTGCATCGTCGCCGGTCTTGGAAGCAACTTCCTTTACCAGCTGTGCGCCAGTATTCTGATATGCGTCTGCCAACTCTACTTCTTTAGCTACCGTTACACCATCTTTCGTGATGTGGGGAGCACCGAATTTCTTTTCGATGATAACGTTACGACCTTTAGGGCCGAGGGTTACTTTTACTGCATTTGCCAGTGTGTCGATACCTTTCTTCAATTGGTCGCGGGCATCGATATTGAATAATATTTCTTTTGCCATAACTATATTTACATTTTAACGATTTACAATTTACAAATTAACCTAAAACAGCGAGCACATCGCTTTGACGCATGATGAGGTACTTGGTTCCTTCAACTTCCAGTTCAGTACCGGCATACTTGCCATACAGCACTGTGTCACCAACCTTCAACACCATTTCTTCGTCTTTTGTTCCGTTGCCTACTGCAATAACTTCACCTTTCAAAGGTTTCTCTTTCGCTGTATCAGGAATAATGATACCGCCAATTGTCTTTTCTTCTGCAGGTGCAGGGAGTATCAGCACTCTGTCTGCTAATGGTTTAATGTTCATAATCTTTTTGTTTTATATGTTATACATTTGTTATAATGGTAATTTTGCTTTAAACAAGCGATAAACAACTTACGAAAACCGTGCCAAACGAACAAGCTGATTGTTTGGCAGACAAAGGCTGACAAAATGGCAAAGTATACAACAATATTTGCTATCTTTGCAGCCTCAAAAATGATTTGACTTATGAACGCAATATGGATAGTCCTCCCCATTCTTACCTTATTGATGTTTGAACTGGGACTGACATTACAAACCGAAGACTTTAAACTGTTCCGCAAACGCCCCCGCCCCATTATTGCCGGGCTGGCAGGCCAAATCATCCTACTGCCGATGCTGGCATTTGCTTTAGGACATGTCTTCCAGCTCGAACCTCTGTTCTTTATCGGCATCATACTCATAGCCTGCTCGCCAGGCGGCAGCTCATCCAACATCTTCTCCATGATAGCCAAAGGAGACGTAGCATTGTCCGTGTCACTGACGGCATGCAGCAGCATTATTACGCTGTTCACTATCCCCGTGATTATGGAATTCGCCACACACTTTGTAGACAGCAATCTGGACATAGATATCCATCTCCCCGTAGGCAGCCTTATCATGCAGAACCTGGTTCTGATGCTTCTTCCCATTGTAGCCGGCATATTCACGAAGCGCTACCGTCCGCAAATGGCAGAAAGGATTCATAATATATTGTCCAAGACAGCCTTTCCCGCACTTATCCTGCTGGCAACCATCTTCTTCATACAGCACCATGCTACCATCACCGGCCAATTCGGCAAACTGGGCCTCTGCATCTCCATTCTTATCCTGCTGGCTATGGGAGGCGGCGTAGTGCTATCGAAGTCCATGCGCCTCAACCGGAAAGAACAACGTACACTCATTATAGAAATCGGTATGCAGAATGCCGCACAAGCAATTGCTGTTGCCAGTAGTCCGTTTGTATTCAACAATGACATTATTGCAATACCTGCCATTATCTACGCACTGGTAATGAATGTTATTCTGCTGATTTATGTGGGAGTGGTGAAGCGGCAAAGATAATCTTCCAACCGGTATCTCCCCTTCTTCTGTGTCGCTTTTCCATACTGTATCACTTTCCGGGGGCAAAAATGCAAACAAGCCATACAATGAATGCACTGCTTTCCCCACACCGGATGCCCATCCACCAACCGGATATTACCTACCGGACAAGATTTGCCGCATATTCCGCAAGAGATACAGCCTTCATCTACATGGAAACTCCTTGTACCAATGACAAAACGGACAAACAAAGGATTCACAACATACGTTTTCAGCCAGGCAGCACTGCCCTCATGCACATTCCAGACCCTCTTCCGTGCAATGACATCTTCGGCAATCGAAGCGACAGCATGCCGTGCGTTCTCTATCTTCTTGAGGCAAAGCGCCCCATCGTCCAAATTGAACATCGGTACATAGGTATTGGGCATTGCAACAGACCAGGCTGCATCCAACGGAAAATGTTCCGCCAGGCGGTTCATTCCCTTTCCCATATCGTCCCCGCATGTACACACGGCATAACGGTAACAGCAGTCCGGCAACCGGAGCTGCGACAAAAAATCAATCAAGACACGAGGTGCATACCATGAGTGTACCGGAAAAACAATACCTAGTCTGTCAGCTATCGACAGCCCTGCGGGTATCGAGCCTTGCTTAAGGCAATCAACAATGCTGACGGCAGTATCATGCATAGCCTCTGCAAGCAATTCTGCAATCCAGCGTGAGTTTCCGGTTGCGGTAAAATAAAGTATCATCGGCAATATGTTTTGCCGACAAAGGTAGTGATTTGACTTGAATTCCTTCTATTCCAGCAGCTCTTCTATGGAATAATTTTCCCAGAACGCTTTTGTAGAATGTACCAATGAACTGCCCATATAGAGCAGGAACAATGCCGCTATGACAATCATCAGGAAACTGACGAGGGCATTGTGTTTTTCTTGCTTAAGCTCAACAGAAACCATAAGAACCTCCTTTTTTGTCAGTACAAAGATAAATGCAGGATGTTTCATTTTTCCTACGCCACTATTACAAATACCTATATTTGTGCCATAAATATACAAAAAAAGGAGCAATTTTGTGCTCCTTTTTAAATGTATTTCAGTTTTTATTATTTCAGTTCGCTAACCAGCTCTTGGGGAGTGACCATTTTCTGCTCTCCGGTCTCCATATTTTTCAATGTCACCTTACCTTCATTCATTTCATTCTCACCCACCAGGGCCACAAACGGGATGGCTTTGGAGTTCGCATACCCCATCTGTTTCTTCATCTTGCTTGCATCGGGGAAAATCTCGGCACGGATGCCTGCCGCACGCACTTCAGTCAATACATTCATTGAGAATGCGGCCTCTTTCTCACCAAAGTTGATAAACAGTAACTGAGTACCGTTCACCGCTTCTTTCGGATAAAGGTCAAGCTGGTTCAGCACATCAAAGATACGGTCTGCACCGAACGAGATACCGACACCACTGACACCGGACATACCGAATACACCCGTCAAGTTGTCATAGCGTCCTCCACCAGTAATACTACCGATTTGCACATCCAGCGCCTTTACTTCGAAGATGGCACCGGTATAGTAATTCAAGCCACGGGCCAATGTCAAATCCAGCTCGATTTCGTTCTTCAAGCCAAGGTTCTTTAAGGTGGAAAGGATAAATTCACTTTCCTCCACGCCTTTCAGTCCGGTCTCGCTGGCAGCAAGAACTTCCTTCAGAGTTGCAAGTTTCTCTTCATTACTTCCGCTCAACAAAATGATAGGTTGCAGTTTGGCGATAGCCTCGTCACTGATGCCTTTCTCTTTCAACTCGGCATTGACATTGTCCAGACCTATCTTATCCAACTTATCAATGGCCACAGTAATATCAACAATCTTGTCAGACTCACCGATGATTTCGGCAATGCCACTCAATACCTTACGGTTGTTAATCTTGATACAAACACGGATGCCGAAGCGGGTAAATACCGTATCGACAATTTGCATCAGCTCCACCTCATTCAGCAAGGAATCACTGCCTACCACATCGGCATCGCACTGATAGAACTCACGATAGCGTCCTTTTTGCGGACGGTCGGCGCGCCACACGGGCTGTATCTGATAACGTTTGAAAGGAAAAGTTATTTCATCGCGGTGCATCACCACGTAGCGGGCAAAAGGTACTGTGAGGTCATAGCGCAAACCTTTCTCGCAAAACTTGCAGGCAAGTCTCGGAGCATTACGGCTCAACAGTTCTTCATCTGTCAGTCCGGAAAAGTAATCACCGGAGTTCTGTATCTTGAACAAAAGCTTGTCGCCTTCCTCACCATACTTCCCCATCAAGGTAGAAAGCATTTCCATCGAGGGCGTTTCTATCTGCTGAAAACCATAGAGATGATACACCTCACGAATCGTATTGAATATATAGTTACGCTTCGCCATTTCTACGGGCGAGAAGTCACGGGTTCCTTTCGGAATACTTGGTTTTGCTGCCATAATCAGTTCAATTATTTTAAAAATCGGACGACAAAGTTACAGTATTTTATTGATTAAGAAAAGAGAATGTTTACCTTTGTATCATTACCGTCGCATAAAAACGACCAAAACAAACTTCAAACTTACACATTTATGAAAGAGAGACTGATTTTATTCTGCATGTTGTTGCTATGCGGCATCGGTGTTAGCCGGGCACAATCCGGCAACGCCAAAGACTTCGACCAAAAAGAAGAAACCATCGTACAAAAGCTGCAACAAGCCGTCAATGAGAAAAACTATAAAGAAGCCGAAAAGAACGGTAAGGCTTTGATAACTCTGTTCAAAGAACAAGACGAGAACACTCAGAAAAAGTACAGCTGGCTCATACAGTCCTATTACTACAATTTAGCCTGCTTCCAATCCTTGTTAAAGAAAAAAGGTGAAGCCATCAAAAATTTAGAACTGGCCTACGACAATGGATTTCAAGATTACAACCACATGATGAATGATACCGACTTAGACAACCTGCGCAGCGATAAACGGTTCAAGGCAGTGCTTGCCAAAGTGAAGAAAGTGGGTGACTACCTCGACATACTTCAAAAAACACCGGGATACACCCACAATGAGCGCCCTGATACACTCCCCCGCTTCGAATACATCAATCCCAACAACAAGTATTTAGTAGAGGTACGCCAATACTTCAAGTTGGACAGTGTGGCAGGCGCAGGCGACGAACTATCAAAAATAAAGAACATACTGACTTATATACACAATACCATAAAACATGACGGAAACCATGAAAGTCCGGCAGGCAGCAACATCATAAAATGGGCAGAAGCTTGCAAAGGCGGTGCGCGAGGTCTGCATTGCGGAGGTCTTGCCCATGTACTGAAGGATTGTTATCTGTCCATGGGATTTAAGGCACGCCACATCAGCGAATTACCCCAAAAATACATTGGCGAATGCCATTCCATTAACGTAGTTTATTCCAATACCTTGGATAAATGGATATGGGTAGACCCTACCAACAATGCCTGGGTGATGGATGAAAACGGCATCATGCTAAGCGTGCAAGAAGTGCGCGAACGTCTGCGAGACGGTCGTCCGGTAATCCTAAATGAAGAAGCCAACTGGAATAACCAGCAGAAGATTACCAAAGAATATTATTTAGACAGCTATATGGCCAAGAATCTCTATAGCATAAAAGCAGACGATGTACTGCTTTGCCCCTCAGACCCTAATGCAGAAAACTTCTTCCAAGCCAAGTACGTGGTCAATGACGATGCCTGGTTCTGGCAGTCGCCCTATTAGGAATAAAAAAACAGATGATGCATCCGGCAGAGACACATCATCTATTTAATCAGACCATCTGTTTCGGGTGAACAGATGGTCTGTTTTTTATGTCTGCATCATGTGTTTAATCTCTGCGTCCCATGAATATCATGATATAATAAATCAGGGTAGCAAGCGAACCGAGAGCAGCCACTACATACGTATAGGCAGCCGAGCGGAGTGCATCTTCCGCTTGCGCATGATTATATGAATTCGTAATGCCGGAATTGCTAAGCCATACCAGCGCACGCTTACTTGCATTGATTTCCACCGGCAAGGTGATGAAGCTGAATAAAGTTGTCAATGCAAACAGTATAATGCCCGCCAGCAACAGTTGCGGAAAGGAGTTCAGCATCAAGATACCTGCCAGCAGCAACCACGTCATCCACTGTGAGGCAAAAGAGACTACCGGCACCAGTTTGCTGCGCATTGTCAACGGAGCGTATGCGCGTGCATGCTGCACGGCGTGACCACATTCGTGGGCTGCAACGGCAGCAGCCATGATGCTATTACTGCTATAAACACTCTCACTCAGGTTTACTGTCTTATTGGCAGGATTATAATGGTCGGTCAGATGTCCGGGAGTATGCGTCACGGTCACATCGTAAATGCCATTGTCGTGCAGCATCTTCAAAGCAACGTCCGCTCCCGTCATTCCGTTGCCGGTAGGGATTTTAGAGTACTTCTTGAACTTGTTCTGAAGATTCATCTGTACCAGCCAACTGACGACGGCAATACCGATAAAAATAATCCATTGCATTCCTATCATTCCTGTTCCCATAATTTTCTTTCTTTAAATTGTGAATAAATCAGTCGTTTCTTATTGTATAACAAATAGTCTGCCAAAAATAAAAGGAAACGGTGAGCAATGCCAGCGTTTCCTTTATCTTTTAGGAAGAATTAAAGATTTCTGATTTATAATTTATTTTTCAATCTCCACCTCTATCACTTTATCAATATCCGTCGGAACCTCCGGCAAGTAGAGCATCACCCCTCCTTCACACTTACGGAACTTCACTGGAAGACGGTCGGCATACCCCACTGCCTTCCTCACTTTCTTGCCTTCCAACGGCAGGAAGAGAGCCTTATCCTGCAATTCGAGAATATGCACGTATAATTTATTTTCTCTTTGTGTAGTGACTCCCCAAGGATGCGGAGCAATGCAGCCGCCACGGGTTCCGTAGATGGTTTCACCGTATACCTTCATCCATTCCCCTACTTCTGCCAGACGCTCCAATGCAACAGCAGGCAGCTCACCGTCCGGCTGAGGACCGATATTCATCAGCAGATTGGCATCTTTACCCGCAGCCTTCACCAGGTAATGTATCAGCGTTTTGGTAGATTTATAATCCTGGTCCGTAATCTTATATCCCCACATTCCATTCATCGTCTCGCAGGTTTCAAGGGGCAAGGCGCTGATATCCTGCCCGGAAAGGCCGGCACGGTTCTCTCCCGGCAGGTCGCGCTCGAATATCTGGATGTCCTCGCCGGCAAACGGTGCTTGATGATGGTTGTTCCCAACCAAGCAAGCCGGTTGCAGGCGGTGTATCATGGCATATTGCCCGGGCAGTTGCCAGTCAAAATCCGGATTCTGGTCCTGGTCCCACCAGCCATCAAACCAAATGGCACCTATTTTTCCATAATTGGTGAGCAGCTCGGTCAGCTGGTTGTTCATGAATTTATAGTAGCTATTCCAGTCGCCCTTCGGATTCGGTCGTCCCGTTCCACGTCCGGTGCGTCCCCACGGAGCATCTTCGCGATACCAGTCGATGTGCGAATAGTAGAGATGCAGACGAATACCTTGCTTGTGGCACTCGTCCGCCAATTCTTTCAGAATATCCCGCTTAAAAGGGGTAGCATCCACAATATTGTAATCGGAAAAGCGTGTGTGGAACATAGAAAAGCCATCGTGATGCCGGGATGTAAAGCAGATATACTTTGCCCCGGACGCCTTAATGGCTGACACCCATCTGGCAGCATCGAATTTGGCAGGATAGAAACCTCCCGCCAGTTTGGCATACTCCTTATAATTAAGGTTCTTGTTCGTCATGGTCCATTCTCCGGTAGCCAGCATACTGTATATCCCCCAATGCAGGAAGATACCGAAGCGATTGTCCCGAAACTCCTGACGGGATTTCAAGTTCTCCTCCGTCGGCTGGTAAGTCTGCGACTGTGCGGAGCACACAAGAAGAAACAACAGTAAAAAAGACAAAAGACGTGTTTTCATGGCAATAAATAAAAAAGGCACGGATTATCCGGACACCCACGGTTCTTCAGATGAAGCCGCGAAATCCGTGTAATCCGTGTCTAAGGTTATCTGTTTGTTTTATTATTCCTCTGTATACCGTTCGATGGTCTGCTCACGGTCCGGTCCCAGAGAAACAATCTTGATGGGCACACCAAGCTGTTCTTCCAGGAATGACAAATATGCATTGAATTCTTCCGGGAACTCATCTTCACTCTGCATCTTGGTCATATCCGTCTGCCAACCGGGTAGCTCTACATAAACCGGTTCAACAGTCTCATTGATATCGAACGGGAAGTAATCAATCTCTTCCTCATCCATCTTGTAAGCTACACAAGCCTTAATGGTTTCAAAAGAATCGAGCACATCGCTCTTCATCATAATCAGTTTGGTAACCCCGTCTACCATAATGGCATATTTCAATGCCACCAGGTCAATCCAGCCACAACGGCGCTTACGTCCTGTCACAGAACCGAACTCATGACCCAGCGTGCAAATCTGGTCACCGGTCTTGTCGAATAATTCCGTCGGGAACGGACCGGCACCTACGCGCGTACAATAGGCTTTGAAAATCCCATATACCTCACCAATCTTGTTGGGAGCAATGCCCAGACCGGTACAAGCACCTGCACAAACCGTATTGGAAGACGTTACAAACGGATAAGAACCGAAATCAATGTCCAGCATTGTCCCCTGCGCACCTTCGCACAATACAGACTTGCCGGCAGCCAGCAGATTGTTCATCTCGTGTTCGCTGTCCACCAACTGGAATTGTTTCAAGTATTCGATACCTTCGAACCATGCCTTCTCCATTTCTGCAAGGTCATACTCATAGTTCAGGCTCTTCAATATCTGTTCATGACGGGCCTTGGCCGCTGCATACTTCTTGTCAAAGTCATGCAGAATGTCGCCTACACGCACACCGTTACGGCTGATTTTATCCGTGTAAGTCGGTCCGATGCCTTTTCCGGTCGTTCCTACCTTTGCATCGCCTTTGGCTGCTTCGTATGCAGCATCCAGTATGCGGTGAGTCGGCAGAATGAGGTGTGCTTTCTTGGAAATGTGCAAGCGTTCCTTCAAGTTATGGTCGGACGCTTCCAATGATTCGGCTTCCGCTTTGAAGAGAGCCGGGTCAAGCACCACTCCGTTACCGATGATATTCACCTTGTCTCCCTGGAATATTCCAGACGGAATGGAACGGAGCACATACTTCTGCCCTTCAAACTCGAGTGTATGTCCGGCATTCGGTCCGCCCTGGAAACGAGCTACGACATCGTATCTCGGAGTTAACACATCAACGACTTTGCCTTTGCCTTCGTCGCCCCATTGTAATCCTAATAATACGTCTACTTTCATTTTTCTTTTTTATGGTTATTATTCTTTTTCTTCCGTTTATTGGCCCGGTCACACTTGCTGCACAACCCATACATATATAAGGAATAGTGCGTAAGATTAAAACGGCTCAGTTTGGTATTCTCAATGGCATGTTGCAACTCCTCGTTCTGAAACTCGGTCACCTTTCCGCACTGGGTGCATATCTGGTGATGGTGCGTATCGCGATTATAAGATTTTTCGTATTGGGAAGAGTTGCCGAACTGATGCTTGATGACCAGACGAGCATTTATAAGCAAAATGATGGTATTGTAAAGCGTTGCACGGCTGACGCGGAAATTCTCCTGGTCGGCCATCAGTGAATAGAGCGTGTCGATATCAAAATGACCGTCTATGGAGTAAATGGTGTCAAGTATGGCATAACGTTCGGGAGTCTTCCGATGCCCGTTCGCATTCAGATATTCAGTGAATATCTGCCTAACTGTATCTTTCACATTCTGACTTTCCATTTGACGGCGCAGTTTTACAGCCAACAAAGTTAATCCTTTTTTGTGGAAAGCAAACGAGAAAGAGATAAAAATTGCGATAAGGGAAATATTCCCTTACCGCATCAGTCTCTATAACCATAGAACTAATCTAACAAACCTCCTCTTTTACAAGATTGTATAGTAATTGTTCTACATCAGAAGAAGAATTGTCCATACCCTCCACCCTGCGGCAAACTTGAAAAGAATTTTCCTCATTTTGCTGCATAAAGCGGCGGATAGCGGTCATGGCTGCATTGCGCACATGATAGGAGCCCGACAAAAAAGCCGTTATTGCCTGGTCGAGGAACTCATTTTCAACCCGTTCACTCATATCCCCTTTCTTCATCAATAGACGGGCTATGGTGAGGAAGCCGCAAACCTGCGTGTATTCGTCCTCGCTTGCAATCCAATGGAAGGACTTGGCAGGCGCATAAGGAAGATGTTGGAATAAATTCATGCAGGTAAGTTCTGCAATCTCGATATTACGGATATCTTCCACCCAGATATCGGCTATCTCGGGCAGGAAACTCTCTACCGGCTGTAAAAGTCCCGCCAATATTTTGCACTCTCTGATATCTTCTTTCCACAAAGCTTGAGCCAGAGAGTGGTCCTTCTCGTAACCGGCAGCAATACCCTTGATACGGGGCAACTCCACGCCGAAGTTCAGCTTATATACCAGCCCTTTCTCACGCATACTTTGGGATACAGCCCCGTTCATTGAGAGACGGAGCTGTGTCTTTATATCTTTCAGCCGCTGATGCAGCTGCTCTTTAGTATCTATCATAGTTCATCATTTATTGACAGAAGGCAATGTAGAATAATCTTTGCTATAACGCAACATCTGTTCCGCATAACCTTCATCATAAGTCACTGTCACATCTGTTATAGTACCGTCGGCATCCGTCACCGCTTCATACTTGGGATTGACGAACCCCTTATACGGCGCAAGATTCAGCTTCTTGTAGCGTTCCAGCACTTCGGCATGCAAAGCGGGATCGACTTTCACGGCATAGGCTTCCACCAAATCATGGGCACCGGCATAGTCACCGGTGGACTTGATACGCTGTATCTCGGCAAGCAACCGGCCAAACAAGTCACGCACTTTCTCATAATCGTTTATCACGACGTACGTCTTCCCATCCTTCTTTACCAATTCCACAACCTTCTCCGCCGCACCTTTCTCGTACACCCAGCGGGCTATGAGCTGACGGTTGCGCATATGGGCTTCTTCTACATTGTTACCCGGCTCGATACGTACAAGCTGTGTCATCAAACCATTCATCAGATAGGTGTAGTATTGAGCCTTATAAGCATCCGCACTTGGAGTAAGCCCCAGTTCCACCAGCTTCGGGTCGGCCACGTAGTAGAGTCCGAACAAGTCGGCGCGCGCTTCTTCGATAGTAGAACCATATGCCTTCAACGCATCCGGGTCCACACCCGGGAGCAATTTACCGGAACCATGTCCCAAACATTCATGCAGGTCAGTATGCAGTTCATCTGTCACATCTGCGTACTTATCAATCAGTTGAAGCTCTGCATCACTGTACACAAACTCCTCATTGAACCCGTTGCCATGAGCTGCCTTGTTATAAGCATCTGTAATGTTACCGATTGTAACGGATTTCGAACCATGATGGCTACGTATCCAGTTGGCATTGGGCAGGTTGATGCCGATAGCAGTTGCAGGATACAAGTCACCGGCCAGAATAGCCGCCGTGATTACCTTGGCAGACACCCCTTTCACTTTCTCCTTCTTGAATTGTCCGTCTACCGGCGAATGGTCCTCAAACCACTGTGCATTGCCGCTTATCAACTCTGTACGCTGGGTAGCTTCCAAATCTTTAAAATTCACCAGAGATTCCCAGCTTGCCTTCATGCCGAGCGGGTCACCATAACTTTCGGTAAAACCGTTCACAAAGTCAATGCGTGAGTTCAAATCCTTCACCCACAAAATGGCATATTCATCGAATGTCTTCAAATCGCCGGTTTCATAGAATTCCATCAGTTTGGCTATCACCGCCTTCTGCTCGGGAGTCTCGGCAACTCCTTCTGCCTTCTTCAGCCAGTAGACAATCTTTTCAAGTGCCTGTCCATACAAGCCCCCCACTTTCCATACTTTCTCCTGAATCTTGCCATCCTCTTTCACCAAACGGCTATTCAAACCATAGGAAACGGGAGTTTCATCCTGCGGATTCTTCAAGGCATTATAGAAATCTTCGGCCTCCTGCTGCGTCACGCCATCGTAATAATTGCATGCGGAAGTCAAAACCAAATCTTCACCGGCAGCTTGGTTCACCCGTTTGGGCATCACCGTGGGGTCGAAAATAACGGGGAACACTTCCTCGCACAGTTGTTCCACAGTCTGTCCTTCGGCAAGCGGCAATGTAGCTGCATCCACACTCTGTACAGCCTGCCTGAAGAATTCGGGAGTAAATCCCGGAACGAACTTTTCGCTGCCATAGTGATGATGAATGCCGTTAGAGAACCATACCCGCTTGAGGTACACTTCCATAGCCTTGAAATCAGGAGTATTCTTATCTCCCTTATAGCCGGTATAGACAGCTTCCAGCATCCGGCGAATCGTCAGGTTGTACTTGCCATTCTGGTCGAAAAGAATGTCTCTGCCCTGCAAAGCCGCTTCCGTCAAATAATAAACCAATTCTTTTTGTTTGAGGGACAAATCCTCAAAACCTGGTACGCGGTAACGTAAAATCTGTAAATCTGCAAATTGTTCCACTGTATAGTCAAATTTTTCTGCCTCAGCAGTTGTTTTCGGATTTCCGCCACAAGCCGTCAATAGAGAAAGGGCAGTCACCATAGAAATTAGTTGTTTCTTCATGTGTCGGGAGTATATGGATTGGTATTAAAAAAGAAGAAAAGGAAGTATCCCGAAACAACTGTTCCGGAATATTTCCTTTTTATTCATTCAGTCATACAGAATTATTTCTTCTTAGCTTCTTTTTCTGCGTGTCTTTTACGATATCCATTAGGAGTCTCACCTACATTTTTATAGAAAGCAGCATAAAAAGACTGACGATTTGCAAAGCCGACCATCGTACTGATCTCCTCTACATTCTTGTCAGCATATCTTTTGTCTGTCAACAAATGCTGAGCTTCTTTTACTCTATATTCATTCAGCAGGCAAGAATAGTTCATGCCGAAGCGTGAATTCACCACTGCAGACAAATAGCGAGTATTGGTCTGCAATTCTTTCGCCAAATCCTTAGCGGAATAATCAGCATCTCTGTACTTCTTTTGTACAACAACGATATTCAATATCTTGTCATACAACTCATCTGCCAATTCCGGCCTTATCAAAGAACGGTAGGCAGCATCCTTTTCTTTCTTTTCGCGCAGGTTGTAAGGACGTTTCTTCGTTCCTTTTTCCTGGGCATTGTTTTCTAAATCACTCATTGAATTAACTGGTTAGGGTTGTTTAAAATCGGAAAAGCCAAAGGGTTAGCCCCTTAGACTTTACAAAAGTCAGACATTTTTTTTTAATACACAACTTTTCCCGTATATATTTTTGATAAATAAACAACGAAAAAGGTTGAAAAGTAGGTCAATTCAGCCATTAATAAGAAACTTTAACCTTTTGCAGAAACTCATATGATACAAAATCTTGATGACTTTCCATTTGTAGTATATGCAATAATTAGTGTACCTTTGCCGGAAGAAATCCATACTGCCAGATTATGCTACAAACGCTCAAGACATATTTCGGTTACGACAGTTTCCGCCCCTTACAAGAAGACATCATACGCCATCTGATAGACCGTAAAGACGCATTGGTACTGATGCCTACGGGAGGTGGAAAGTCCATCTGCTACCAACTTCCCGCCCTATTGAGTGAAGGCACGGCGGTAGTGGTTTCTCCGCTCATTTCCTTGATGAAGGACCAAGTGGAAACGCTCTGTGCAAACGGTATCGCGGCCGGTGCACTGAACAGCAATAATGATGAAACAGAGAATGCTTCCCTACGACGTGCATGCATGGAAGGCAAGCTGAAACTGCTATATATTTCTCCTGAAAAATTATTGGCGGAAGCCAACTATCTGTTAAGGGATATGCATATTTCCCTTTTCGCCATTGATGAAGCTCACTGCATCTCACAATGGGGACACGATTTCCGTCCGGAATATACACAGATGGGCATCCTTCACCAACTGTTTCCCCAGGTTCCCATCATTGCACTTACTGCCACAGCCGATAAAATAACCCGTGAAGATATTATTAAACAGCTACACCTCAACCAACCGAGAATTTTCATTTCATCTTTCGACCGTCCCAACCTGAGTCTCACCGTAAAAAGAGGTTACCAGCAGAAGGAAAAAAGCAAAGCCATCCTCGACTTCATCGCCCGCCATCCGGGAGAGAGCGGCATCATTTATTGCATGAGCCGCAGCAAGACTGAAACAGTGGCACAAATGCTTCAAAAACAAGGGATAAAGTCAGCAGTCTATCATGCCGGACTGTCGTCGGCACGAAGAGATGAAGCACAAGACGACTTCATCAATGATCGCGTGCAAGTGGTATGCGCCACCATTGCCTTTGGAATGGGAATTGACAAAAGCAATGTGCGCTGGGTAATTCATTACAATTTGCCCAAAAGCATTGAAAGTTTCTATCAAGAAATAGGACGTGCCGGACGAGACGGAATGCCCAGTGACACCCTTTTGTTCTATTCACTGGCCGACCTCATTCTGCTCACTAAATTCGCAACGGACAGCGGACAACAAAGCATCAACCTGGAAAAACTGCAACGCATGCAGCAATATGCGGAAGCAGATATCTGCCGCCGCCGCATTCTGTTAAGCTATTTCGGTGAAAATACGACCTGCGACTGTGGAAACTGTGATGTATGCAAAAATCCCCCCGAACGTTTCGATGGTACAATAATCGTACAAAAGGCACTTAGTGCAATCGCGCGTTCCGAGCAACAGATAGGAACCGGTATTTTAGTGGACATCCTCCGAGGAAACATGAGTTCTGAAGTTACAGAAAGGGGATACCATCGCCTTAAGACCTTTGGAGCCGGGCGTGAAGTACCTGCCAGAGATTGGCATGACTACCTGCTGCAAATGTTGCAACTCGGCTATTTCGAAATAGCCTACAATGAAAACAACCATCTGAAAATTACTCAAAGCGGAACAGATGTCTTGTTTGGCAGAGCACGCGCCCTGCTTGTCACCATCCGCCGCGAGGAAGCTGTACAAGCTACAAGAGGCCGTAAACGCAAGGCTACAGTTCCAACCAAAGAATTGCCATTGGGATTGCCCAATAAAGAAAGTGGGGAACTTTTCGAGGCTCTCCGCACTCTCCGCAAACGCCTTGCCGACCAGGAAGCACTTCCTGCCTATATCGTACTGTCCGACAAAGTGCTCCACCTACTCAGCACCTCCCGCCCCACTACCATAGAAGAATTTGGTAATATCAGCGGTATCGGTGAATATAAAAAGAAGAAATACGGAAAAGAGTTTGTGGAACTGATACGGAAATACAGTTGAATATTATTTACACTGTAACAGTAAATCCCTAAGGTCACCTTGCGGCACGCCAAGCGAAATGGCTTTTTCGAAGTCACGTTTTGCCAACTCCTTTTTCTTTTGAGAAAGGTAAATTTGCCCCCGTATCAAGTAGGCTTCTGTCTGCGAAGCATCCAGCTTGATGGCTTCTTCCAAGTCCATCATGGCCAGGTCCACATGTTTCATATCCTGCTCTACACCCGCACGTGCTACGTAAAGTACGGCATATTGCTGGGTAGTCAGCCGGGTAGCTTCTCCTCCTTTTTCTGCAATCATGGCATTCAATATCGAAAGCGCCGCTTCATATTTGCCCTCCTTCTGCTCCAGTGTAGCCAACCCCAGACGGCCATTGTAACTCTGGGGGGCAAGTTTCAGCAGACGTTCATAATCAGACTTTGCAAAATTATAGTTGCGCTGCCGCATATAGATATAGGCACGCATCAGCAAGGCTTCCTGATTATCGCTTTCTATATCCAGCACCAAAGAATAGTCTATCCGGGCCAAATCATCCTTCCCCAACTCAAGGTAAAGAGCGGCACGATTCATCAGGGCAGGTATGGCACGCGGAGCAATGTTCAATGCCAGAGTATACGAGTCAAGGGCCTGCTCATACCGGTGCTGCCGACGTTGTATCGTACCCAAGTTGGAGAACAGCAAAGCGTTATGAGGATTGGCGGGCTCCATTTTCAAAGCTTGTTCAATGTATTTTTCGGCCAATGACAAGCTGTCTTGCTCCGTGGCTGCAACCGCACGTTCGCTCAGTTCCTGATAGGTTTGTGAAAAGGCAGGGAACATCGTGGCTCCACACAAGAAGAAAGAAAAAATAAGTTTCTTCATATAATAGTTCAGTATTTATTCCAAAGGATAGGTATCGAAAGCGAACAGTTCTGTTGACAAATAGCGTTCCCCCGTATCGGGCAGTAGGGCAACAATCATTTTATCCGCAAATTCAGGGCGTTCGGCCAGCAACCGTGCCGCATATACCGCCGCACCGGATGAGATGCCAGCCAGCAAGCCTTCCGTAGAAGCCAGCTCTCGTCCTCCACGAATGGCCTCGTCATCGGGCACCGGAATAATCTCGTCTACTACAGAAGCATCATAAATGGAAGGAATAAAATTGGCCCCAATCCCCTGGATGCGGTGCGGTGCATCTTCCCCTCCTTCCAGAACCGGAGAGGAGGCCGGTTCTACAGCCACAACATAGACATCCGGATTATGTTTCTTCAAGGCACGCGCCACTCCACAGACCGTACCGCCCGTGCCCACACCGGCAACAAAAACAGTCACTTTACCATCCGTGTCCGTCCAGATTTCTTCCCCCGTAGTATGTTCATGAGCCTTGGCATTGGAGGGATTCTCAAACTGCTGCAGAATAACCGCACCAGGTATCGCATCCCGCAATTCTTTCGCTTTGGCAATGGAGCCGGCCATACCTGCCAGTCCGTCGGTCAGTACAATCTCCGCACCCAAGGCTTTCAACAGATTACGGCGTTCCACACTCATGGTCTCCGGCATGGTCAATATCAAATGATATCCCTTGATGGTTGCTACCATCGCCAGTCCCACGCCGGTATTGCCACTGGTAGGTTCAATAATCGTGGCTCCGGGTTTCAAAGCCCCACGTGCCTCGGCATCCTCAATCATGGCAAATGCCACACGGTCCTTCACGCTTCCCGCCGGATTAAAAGATTCCAGCTTAGCCACAATATTTCTTTTCAATCCGTATTTACGACTGTATTCAGCCAATTCCATCAAAGGAGTATGCCCAATCAACTCCGTCAGGTTCTTTGCAATTTTCGCCATAATCTCACTGTCTAATACATTCTTCCCGTACACACTTATGTAACATGGATATGCTGACAAAGATATGGAAATTCCAAGAAATAAACCGTGCGGGAAAGGAAAGATTATACTGCCATCTATCAAAGCTTAACACGAATAAAGAGGATGAAAGGATATGAAACGATTGAAGAAGGCAGGATGAGGAGGAAGAACCATATCTGACAATCAGCGACTTCCCACTGCAAAGATGGTGCATGCTTTTTGCAGTAGTACTGCAAACGAGCTGCAGCGTTACTGCAAATAGGTTTGCAGTGGTACTGCAACTGCTTTGCAGCGCAACTGTAACAGCTTTGCAGTGACACTGCAAAAGGTTTGCAGAACTTTGCAGTGAGAAGTTACTGATGAACAGAACGGTAATGAGACACTGTTATCAAGACTTCTTAAGATAGTCTACAATCCACGCGCCCACTTCCTTGGTACCGTATTTGTCGCCACCTTCTACTTGAATCTCCGGTGTACGTACATTCGCATCGAGTGAAGCATCAACTGCCTTACGAATCAACGCCCCCTCCTCTTTCAGGTCGAAGTATTCGAAAAGCATGGCTACAGACAAAATTTGCGCCAGCGGATTGGCTATATTCAAGCCTTTCGCCTGCGGCCAGGAACCATGGATAGGTTCGAATACCGGCGTACTCTCTCCCGTAGAAGCAGAAGGCAGCAATCCCATAGAGCCACTGATGCAGGAACCCTCGTCCGTCAAAATATCACCAAACGTATTTTCCGTAACCATTACGTCAAAGAATTTCGGCTCTTGAATCATCTTCATGGCGGCGTTGTCCACAAACATATAGTCGGTTGTCACCTCGGGGTACTGCGGTGCCATCTCCTGGGCAATCTGTCTCCAAAGACGGGAAGAGGCAAGCACATTGGCTTTATCCACCACCGTAAGATGTTTACTGCGTTTCATGGCATATTCAAATCCGACTTTCAGGATACGCTCAATCTCAGGACGGGTATACATGTTCGTATCATACGCCTTGTCATTGTCCTGGTATTTCTCACCGAAGTACATGCCACCGGTCAATTCGCGGATGCAAAGGAAATCGGCACCATCCACCAGTTCCGCACGAAGGGGAGACTTATGGAGCAGACATTTGAAGGTCTGCACGGGACGGATGTTGGCAAACAGTCCCAGTTTCTTGCGCATAGCCAGCAAGCCCTGCTCGGGACGCACTTTGGCAGTAGGGTCATTGTCGAATTTCGGGTCACCTACGGCAGAGAACAATACAGCATCCGCATTTTTACAAGCCTCATAAGTGGCTTCGGGAAACGGGTCACCCACCTTGTCTATCGCGTCTGCACCGCAGATGGCATATTCATAGTTCACTTTATGTCCGAACTTCTCACACACGGCAGTCATCACATCCACGCCTACGGTAGAGATTTCGGGGCCGATACCGTCACCGGCCAACACTGCAATTTTAAAATCCATTGTTTTCTTTATTATTTAAAAGTTCATCTATCTTCTTTTTGTTTGCAAGATTCTTGCGGCGATACCGGTCACCCCACACAAAACCAGCTGTCAATATAAGGGTATTGATGGCTGACATAAGATACTCGTCCGCATCCAACTCGCCGCTCCACCAACGCAGAAAGAGGTTGAAAGCAAAAAGCAAGCCTGCATACAACGCATAGCATACATAAGGACGCCTCTCAAAAAACGATTTCTTTTTCTCCATGAGATCCATTTTTTATGATTCGTATTCGTCTTCTATGATATTCAGCATCTTCACCGTCGCCTTGATGGCTGCTTCCGTCTGGTCTGCGTCCAATCCGCGTGTACGGAATATCGTATCTTCAAAACTCCAGGTAATAACCGTCTGCACAAAGGCATCGGTACGCCCACCGGGAGGAATGGTCACGGCATAGTTCGTCAGCATCGGGAACTTACGACCCAGTGTCACTTTATATATCTTGCGCAAGGCGCGCACAAAAGCATCATACTGGCCATCTCCACTGGAACTTTCCTCATATTCCTTTCCGTTAATTTCTATCTTCAACGTAGCCATCGGCTTCAATCCATACGCCAGATTCACAATATAGCTCTTAAGGCTGACGCGTTCTTCTGCCATTCCGTGCTTCAGTACGTCCGAAACGATATAGGGCAGGTCTTCTTGCGTCACCAACTCTTTCTTGTCGCCCAACTCAATGATGCGTTCGGTCACTTTGCGCATGGCATCTTCATCCAGTTGTAACCCCAAGTCCTCCAGATTCTTCCGGATATTGGCTTTACCGCTGTTCTTGCCCAGGGCATACTCTCGCTTGCGGCCAAAGCGTTCGGGCAGAAGGTCGTTGCAGTAGAGGTTACTTTTATTGTCACCGTCGGCATGGACGCCTGCCACTTGGGTAAATACATTCTCGCCCACAATCGGTTTATTGGCAGGGATTACGATACCCGAGTAGGACTCCACCACACGGCTTACGTCGTTCAGGCGGCTTTCGTCAATGTTGGTAATGGCATTGAAGTGGTCTTTCAAGATAGCCTGCACACTGGCAAGCGGAGCATTGCCGGCGCGTTCGCCCAGGCCGTTAATGGTAGTATGCAGTCCCTTGCAACCGCTAAGTACGGCGGCAAGCACATTGCTCACGGCAAGGTCATAGTCATTGTGGGCATGGAAGTCAAAATGGGCATGCGGATAGCGTTTCACCATCTTGCGCATGAACTCGATGACCTGCAGCGGGTTCAATACGCCCAACGTGTCAGGCAACATATAGCGGCGGATATTGGTCTGCTCCAAGGCGTCCATCAGACGGAACACATATTCCGGAGAATCTTTCATGCCGTTGCTCCAGTCTTCCAGATAGACATTCACTACCATATCCTGCTCGTTGGCGTAATCCACTACGGACAGAATATCCTCGATATGCTCTTCGGGAGTCTTCTTCAACTGGTAGGTGCAATGCTTCAGCGAGCCTTTGCACAGCAGATTGATGACACGGCAACCGGTCGCATGTATCCAGTCCACCGACGTGTGGCCATCTACAAAGCCAAGCACTTCTACTCTTGGCAACAGATTACGGCGTGCCGCCCAGTCACAAATCATTTTTACGGCATCAAACTCTCCTTCGGATACCCGCGCAGAAGCCACCTCCACCCGGTCTACCTTCAATTCCTCCAGTAACAAACGGGCAATCATCAGCTTCTCATGGGGCACAAAGGAGACTCCGCTGGTCTGTTCACCGTCGCGGAGCGTAGTGTCCATGATTTCTATCTTCGGATGATTATGCTTCATTTTTATTCTCCCAAGCTTCTATCTTATCTTTATTCTCAACCAGAAAATCGATGTCATCCAAGCCATTCATCAGGCAATGTTTCTTGTAGGCATTGATTTCAAAATGTTCGATCTTGCCCGTAGCTTTGTTGGTGATGGTCTGTTCGGGCAGATTCACTTCTACTTCCATCTTCGGATTGGCAGAGATAGAGTCGAACAACTCTTTCAGGAACGGCTCACTTACCACCACCGGAAGCACAAAGTTGTTCAGTTCATTGTTCTTGTGTATATCGGCAAAGAAACTCGATACCACCACGCGGAAACCGTAACCGGCAATGGCCCATGCAGCATGCTCACGGCTGGAACCGGAACCAAAGTTCTTTCCCGCCACCAGAATCTGTCCACCGTAAGTGGGATTGTTCAAAACAAAGTCCTTGTTCAGAGAACCGTCCGGATGATAGCGCCAATCGCGGAATAAATTATCTCCGAAGAACTTTTCCTCACGGGTAGTAGCTTTCAGAAAACGTGCAGGGATTATCTGGTCTGTATCCACATTCTCTAATGGAAGAGGCACACAAGTACTGGTTATTATATCAAATTTTGTCTTCATCTTTGTATTTACGATTTACAATTTACGATTGAAAATACTCTTGATTTACCTTTGTTGAACGATGTTTGATTTACGAAGTAATTTTAATCGTAAATCGTCCAATCGTACATCAAATCAGCGTTCTCGGGTCAGTAATTACTCCAGTCACTGCCGCTGCTGCAGCTACAAGCGGGCTGGCAAGCAGTGTTCGGGAACCCGGTCCTTGGCGTCCTTCAAAATTACGGTTACTGGTAGACACTGCATACTTTCCGGCAGGCACCTTATCGTCGTTCATTGCCAGGCAAGCAGAACAACCCGGTTGGCGAATGGCAAAACCGGCCTCTTCCAAAATCTTGTCCAGTCCCTCTTCGCGAATCTGTGCATCTACCATCCAGGAGCCCGGAACCAGCCATGCCACTACATTCTCGGCTTTCCGACGGCCTTTCACAATGGAGGCAAATGCACGGAAATCCTCAATGCGTCCATTGGTGCAGGCACCCAAAAACACATAGTCAACCTTCTTACCCAGCAAAGGTTCTCCCGGTTGGAAACCCATATAGCTCATAGACTTCATGAAAGAGGTCCGGGCAGCTTCTCCCATGCCTTCGGTAGTAGGAATATGTTGTGTGATACCCATACCCATGCCCGGGTTGGTACCGTATGTAATCATCGGTTCAATATCTTCGGCAGCAAAACGGACTTCCTTGTCGAACACTGCATCCTCATCACTCTTCAATGTTTTCCAATAGGCCAATGCCTTGTCCCATGCCTCACCCTTCGGAGCATATTCGCGTCCTTTGATGTACTCGAAAGTGGTCTCATCCGGAGCAACCATACCGCCGCGGGCACCCATCTCTATACTCAGATTGCACAAGGTCAGACGGCCTTCCATAGTCAGACTACGCACAGCTTCTCCGGCATATTCCACGAAATATCCCGTAGCGCCGCTGGTCGTCATCTTCGACATCATGTACAATGCCACATCTTTTGCCGTCACTCCCTTGCCAAGTTTGCCGTCGACAGTGATGCGCATTGTCTTAGGACGGGTCTGAAGGATACATTGCGAGGCCATTACCATTTCCACCTCACTCGTACCGATACCGAAAGCCACTGCTCCCATCGCCCCGTGGGTGGAAGTATGCGAGTCACCGCAGACAATGGTCATGCCAGGCAGGGTCAGCCCGCGTTCCGGACCTACTACATGGATAATTCCGTTCTTCTTGTCCATCATGCCGAAATGGGCCAATCCAAACTCTTCCGCATTCTTGGCCAGTGTATCTACCTGAGTCTTTGAAACCGGGTCTTCAATCGGCTTGTCCTGGTCATGCGTCGGCGTGTTATGGTCGGGCATACAGAAAATCTTTTCCGGACGGAAACACTTGATTCCACGTTCGCGCAATCCCGAAAAGGCTTGCGGGCTGGTTACTTCATGACAATAAAGCCGGTCAATATAAAGCTGTGTGGGACCGTCTTCCACTTTCTGTACCACATGGGCATCCCAGATTTTATCAAATAATGTATTCATCTCTTTATGTACAATTTAGCTATTTACAATTTACGATTAAAATCACATCTTGAACTTATTGATACAGTCGATGTACGCTTCCACTGATGCCGCGATAATATCCGTATTGGCACCGAACCCATAATAAATATGATTATCGTATTCCACCTGCATATGTACCTTACCCATATCGTCGCTACCCTTGCTGATAGCCTGGATAGTGAATTCCTTCAATGTCATATGGCGGTCAATAATCTTCTTCAAAGCCTTGATAGCAGCGTCTACCGGACCGTTTCCACTGGCAGCGGCTTCAAACTTCTCGCCAGAGATGTTCAATCCCAAACTGGCAACCGAACGAACCCCCACCCCACTGGTCACCTGGAGATATTCCAGTTTGATACGGTGGTTCTGCGTACGATTTGCCCCTGCCAATACCAGAATGTCGTCATCATTGATATCTTTCTTCTTATCGGCAAGTTTCAAGAACTCTTCATACACTTTGTCCAGCTTCTCCTGATCCAGCTGTACTCCCAATATCGACAAACGATTCTTCAAGGCTGCACGTCCGCTACGGGCTGTCAATACGATGGAATTATCATCAATACCCACATCATGCGGGTCAATGATTTCGTACGTCTGCACATTCTTCAATACACCGTCCTGGTGAATACCCGACGAATGGGCAAAAGCATTGCGACCTACAATAGCCTTGTTGGGCTGCACCGGCATGTTCATCAGGCTGGACACCATACGGCTGGTTGGATAAATCTTCTGTGTATTGATGTTGGTCTCGATTTCTATGTCCTTGTGACATTTGATAATCATCGCCACTTCCTCAAGAGAAGTATTGCCGGCACGTTCACCAATACCATTGATGGTTACCTCCACCTGGCGGGCACCATTCAGCACGCCAGCCATTGTATTGGCAGTAGCCATGCCCAAGTCATTGTGGCAATGAGTAGAAATAATGGCATTATGAATACCGTTGACATGTTCCATCAGATATCTTATCTTCGCGCCATACTCATCAGGCAAGCAATACCCCGTTGTATCGGGAATATTCACCACAGTAGCACCTGCCTTGATAACAGCTTCTACCACCCGTGCCAAATATTCATTATCCGTTCGGCCTGCATCTTCGGCATAGAACTCTACATCATCCACATACTTACGTGCATACTTTACGGCAGCCACTGCACGCTCTATAATTTCTTCGCGATTGGAATTGAATTTATACTTAATGTGCGAGTCAGATGTACCGATACCAGTATGAATGCGTTTATGCTTGGCAAACTGCAAAGCCTCTGCCGCCACATCAATATCTTTCTGTACGGCACGTGTCAAGGCGCAGATAGTGGGCCATGTCACAGCTTTTGATATCTCAATGACCGAATTGAAATCTCCCGGACTTGAAATCGGAAATCCGGCTTCAATCACGTCCACCCCCAGGGCTTCCAGTTGTCTGGCTACCTGAATCTTTTCCACTGTATTCAATTGGCATCCCGGAACCTGCTCGCCATCGCGGAGCGTTGTGTCGAAAATAAATAATTTGTCACTCATTGCTTTATTGTATTTAATTTATGTTCCATAAAAAAAGCCTTTCGCACTTGGAAGTGAGAAAGGCTTCATATATCATTGCATCTTACATATATATTCACGCACAGCACTCACTTCCACTAAACCTTGCCAGTAGAATAATAATACCACACAGTAGAATATATGTAAAGTTCTGAATCATCTTCTTTTTGTTTTGACGTTGCAAAGGTAGATATTATTTCGTAGCACACAAAGAAATTCGTTACTTTTTTCCGATAAAAAATATCACTTTATAAGTTTGTATTCATTTATCGCTAAAATATATCACAAAAAGAGGCGTACCTTGAGGTACGCCTCTTCCTTATTCTTCAATTCAATACAAGTTCTGAATTACTTCTTCTCACAAGGTTTGTTACACTTGGCACCATCACATGCAGCCTTAGGACACGCTGCTGAATCAGCAGCCTGGCAACATGCCTTTGCAGAGTCACATACTTGTTCTGTTTTTGCAGCACAGCAAGAATCTGCCTCAGTTGCATTAGAATCTGCAGCCTTTTTGTTGCCACAAGATGTCACTGCGAAAGAAAACGCTACCGCAACGGCAGCCAATAAAACTTTAGTCTTCATACTTTCAATTTGCTTTAAACGTTGATATAAAATTAGTTCGGCGCAAATATAAGAAAAGTTTATGAGACCGCCAAAAACGAACAAAGCCTCCGTATCCTTATCAGACACGGAGGCTTCTTC
>NZ_QTNE01000040.1:0-6716 GCF_003603495.1 Bacteroides sp. AM41-16
TACTGAATCCCGTATTTTACATTTACACAAAATATTTTATAGTGCCGATTTTTTTAATCTTTAATTTTACTTTCCTGCTTTCTTTTTCTAAATCCCCTCCAGAAATTTATTTTCCATCACTTTGCTTCCACACTTCCACCCACCTCCTGCATCCCCCCTATCCATCGGCATTTGCCCCGCTGTGGAAGCAACCCAAAAAGGTGGAAGCAAAATCTGCTTCCACCTACTCAAAACGCCTAAGTTTTACCGTAACCTACTCGTCTCTACCGTAATACCCCGTACAAGGCACATAAATCGGTTGGTTCAGTTTTCCCACATTTTCGAGCTTACCCTCGCTGCGGAGCAGGCGAATATGAAGCTGCGCAGTGGAACGCATCATCCCGCAGAGAACCTGAAAACTCTCGCGCGTAAGGAACTGATGCGTAGAGAAGTAGCCCGTCAGTCGCCTGTCAATCTCCTTGTCACTCAGCTTTTGGGAATGCTCATTCAGCCCCAGCGGTTTAACTTTGATGGCACCTATCTCATTCTTCAGCACCTGGTCGGCACGAAACTTGATGCCCTTCAGCTTAATCTTGGTGGTTTTTCGTTTGGTCGCAGCGGTCACCGGCTCCGTGCTCGTCAGTACGGGATGAAAATAGCCGATACCGTCCAGATGCACCTGCCGCCCCTCGGCAAGGTCTTCCCCCATGACGTGCGACAAGGCATCCAGTACCGCCGAGACATCAGTCTCCGTCAACGAGCTGCGTTCCTGAATTCTGCGACGCAGTTCGTCGGTAGTGGTAGAGCCGTTCAAGCGGATGCGTGGATGAAGTATCTTTTCTTCCCGCTGTTTGTCTTTTGGTTCCGGAAGTTCATACCAATCAAATAAAATTGCCATAGTTCAATGTCTTTTAAGTTGTTATATAATAAGTTTGCGCCCTATGCGGAATAGGTGCGGGGTGCGTACTTCATCCGTAAAAGCTATGGAAAGAGAGACGCCTAACGACCATGAACAACTCTGCTTACGGTCGTCAAGCGATTGCTTCATGGCCGTAAGCAGAGTTGTTCATGGTCGTTAGGCGTCATCTATTCCCTATACAAAAGTAGACAAACAAAGGGAGAAAAGCAAAGGAATGCCAGTGTTTTGACAAAGAAACTCACTTGCTTTTAACACTTCTCTGCATGAGTCGTGGAGACTTGTATCCATTTAATAATTATTCCGCAGAATGCTTGCTTTCAGCTCTTCAATGTAGTATCTTTACGAGAATTATATTTACCCAAACAAGCTGACAAACAGAATGAAAATTACCTTGATTAGAGCAGAAAAAGAGAGCGGAAAGGAAGCCCTCAGCACCCTGGAAGCGGATGCACTGATTAAAAAACTGAAAACCGAAACCAAAGCCGGACATGTATCGACCCTCCGGGCCATCCTTCCTCAACTGGAGGGTACTTGCGCCCAATACGAACATATAGACAAACTGCCACGCATCTACCCTGCCGTGGAATATAGCCGTACACAAGAGGGGGAACGGTGGATGAAGAACTATAACGGACTCGTACAACTGGAAGTAAACCGTCTGTCGGGCATTGCCGAAGCGGAATATGTAAAACAACAAGCCGCCCTGCTACCACAGACCTTTGCCGCTTTCTGCGGTTCCAGCGGACGGAGTGCCAAGATATGGGTATTGTTTGCCCTGCCCGACGGCACAACGCCGAAGCGGGAGAGCGATGCCACCTTGTTTCATGCCCACGCCTACCGTATGGCGGTGAAGTGCTACCAGCCCTTACTGCCGTTTGCCATTACATTGAAAGAACCTTCCCTTACCCAGAGTTGCCGCATGACTCTGGACGGATATCCATACTACAATCCTGCCGCTGTACCTTTCTGCCTGGAACAGCCCCTCGGCATGCCCGAGGAAGAGAACTTCCGGCAACGAAAACTCGCAGAAAAGAATCCGCTGTTGCGGCTGCATCCGGACAGTAAAGCCTCGGACACCTTCGCCATACTCTTCGAATCAGCCCTTGACCGTGCATTCCGCGAATTGGACGGCTGGAAACGGGAGGGGGATTTACGGATACTGCTGGTGCCTCTGGCCGAACATTGTTTCAAGGCAGGCATCCCCGAAGAGGAAGTAGTCCGCCAGACATTGATGCACTATTACCGGGAAGCGGATGAATTCATTGTTCGTCAAACGATTCATAACCTATATCAAGAGCTTAAAGGCTTCGGGAAAAAGAGCAGTCTGACGCAAGAGCAGGAGAGCGTTTTCCGGCTGGAAGAGTTTATGGGCCGCCGGTATGAGTTCCGCTACAACACCGTTCTGGATGATTTGGAATACCGTCAGCGCGACTCCGTCCATTTCTATTTCAAGCCTGCTGACCAGCGTGCCCGCAGTACGGTCTCCATGAATGCCCTGAAGGAGGGTATCCGCGTATGGGACCGCGACATCAATCGTTTCCTTACTTCAGACCATGTGCCACTCTATAATCCCGTCGAAGAATACCTTTACGATACCGGCCGCTGGGACGGGAAAGACCGCATCCGGGCGTTGGCCGATCTCGTCCCGTGCCACAATCCTCATTGGCGGGAGTTGTTCTACCGCTGGTTCCTGGGCATGGTGGCACACTGGCGTGGAATGGACCGGCAACACGGAAACAATACTTCTCCTCTGCTTGTCGGTTCCCAAGGGTTCCGGAAATCCACCTTTTGCCGCATTTTGCTGCCACCGGAGCTGCGTTTCGGCTATACGGACAGCATCGACTTCAAGAGTAGGCAGGAAGCGGAGCGCAGTCTGGGACGCTTTCTGCTCGTCAACATCGATGAGTTCGATCAAATCAACATCAACCAGCAGGGCTTCCTGAAGCATCTGCTGCAGAAACCGGTTGCCAACCTGCGCAAACCCTACGGCAGCACCATCCGTGAGATGCGGCGGTATGCCTCCTTCATCGGCACCAGCAACCAGAAGGACTTGTTGTCCGACCCCAGTGGCAGCCGCCGTTTCATCTGCATTGAGGTCACCGGCCCCATCGATACAAATGTCACCATCAACTACCGCCAGCTCTATGCACAAGCTCTGAATGCCGTAGCCAAAGGTGAGCGCTACTGGCTGGATGATGCCGATGAAGCCATCTTGAAGCGGACGAACCGGGAATTTGAACAGCTCACCCCACTGGAACAACTCTTCCACAGCCATTTCCGCGCGGCAGAAGAGGATGAGGAGGGGCAATGGATGATGCCCATGCAGATTCTTTCCGCCTTGCAGACAAAGACGCGTGACCGTCTGGCTATCAATAAGGTGGCCGTATTCGGGCGGACACTCAAGAAGCTTGAAATACCGAACAAGAAGTCACGGCAGGGGACGCTGTACCATGTAATGCCGCTGGATTAAATGCTCTGCAGTAACCCCGCACAAGCATCTTCCAGAATGTCCAGCACATACTCAAAACCTTCGGAACCGCCGTAATAGGGGTCCGGTACATGGTCGACATGGGTAAACTTTGTACAGTATTCCGTCATGCGGTGTATCTTGCTCCATTCGGCGGTTGAAGGGGCACGATCTTTCAGGTCGTCGATGTTGCGGTCGTCCATACCGATAATTAGGTCGAAGTTGTAAAAATCCTCGGTACGTACGGGTCGCGAAAGATGCGTCAGATTGTATCCACGGCGGGCAGCATGGGCACGCATCCGGCTGTCCGGCAGTTCGCCCTGGTGATAGGACAGAATGCCTGCAGAATCGATTAAAAACTCATCCGCACGTCCGGCTTCTTCTACCAGATGTTTCATGACTCCCTCTGCCGAGGAGGAACGGCAAATGTTGCCGAGGCAAACGAAAAGTATCTTCTTCATATTTCTTTAGTTACGAGTTATTTACATCGGGTCTACATCATAATACACTATCAGCGACTTGAAGCGGTCTTCCGCCACCATCTCCTTTTGCACCTGGACGAGCAGCTCGCGGGCACGTGCCATCGGGGCATTGGTTTCTATCTTCAAGACAATCTTTCGGATGAACAAAGTCTGTACGCGTGCTACGGGCGGCTTGTCCGGTCCCAGCACCCGGTTGCCAAAGACGGTGCGGAGCTTGGCGGCCATAGTCTGTGCCATGAGGTCGAGCAGAGTCTCGTTCCGGTTCTTCAGGTAGACATACACTAGGCGGTAGTAGGGTGGGTAGTGGAACATCTGGCGTTCGGCAAGCTGCCCACCTACCATGGCTTCGTAGTCGTTGGCAATGACTTGCGGGATGATGGGATGGTCAATACTTTTGGTTTGTAGCACCACCCTGCCGCGCTTGTTCTTCCGTCCGGCGCGTCCGGCAACCTGCGCCATCAGCTGGAAGGCGCGCTCGTAGGCGCGGAAGTCGGGATAGTTCAGCATGGTGTCGGCATTGAGTATGCCCACAATGCTGACGTGGTCGAAGTCCAGACCCTTGGACACCATTTGCGTGCCTATCAGGATGTCCGTCTTGCCTTGCTGGAAATCGGAGATGATGCGCTCGTAGGCGGTACGGGTGCGGGTGGTGTCCAAGTCCATACGGGCTACGCGGGCGTCGGGGAAGAGGGCTTTGATGTCATCTTCTATTTTTTCCGTGCCGAAGCCGCGGTTGCGCAGGTCAGTGCCCTCGCAGGCGGGGCAGATGCGGGGCAGTTGGTAGGTGTAGCCACAGTAGTGGCAGGTCAGTTGGTTCAGCCCCTTGTGGTAGGTGAGGCTGACGTCGCAGTTCTTGCACTTGGGTACCCAGCCGCAGGTGTTGCATTCTATCATGGGGGCGAAGCCGCGGCGGTTCTGGAAGAGGATGACTTGTTCTTTCTGTTCCAGCGCTTCGCGGATGTATTGCAGGAGCAGTGGAGAGAACGGACCGTTCATCATCTTCTTGCGGTGCAGCTCCTTAATGTCTACGGGGATAATCTCCGGCAGTTGTATTTCTTTATAGCGTTCTTTCAGTTCCACGAGGCCATACTTACCGGATGTGGCATTGTGCCAGGTCTCTACGGAAGGGGTTGCCGTGCCCAACAGAGTTTTGGCGCCATACATGGAGGCGAGTACAATGGCTGCATTGCGGGCATGATAGCGGGGAGCAGGGTCTTGCTGCTTGTAGGTGTTTTCGTGCTCCTCGTCCACAATCACAAGACCGAGGTTGCGGAAAGGAAGAAAGACGGAGGAGCGGACGCCGAGAATAATGTCATAGCCTGCTTCCGACAACTGCTTCTGCCAGATTTCTACCCGTTCCGCATCGGGGAACTTGGAGTGGTAGATGCCCAGACGGGAACCGAAAACGCGTTGCAGGCGCTCTGTGATTTGCGCAGTGAGGGCTATTTCGGGCAGGAGATAGAGCACTTGCTTTCCTTGCCGGATGGTTTCTTCTATCAGATGAATATAGACTTCGGTCTTGCCGCTTGCCGTGACACCATGTAGCAGGCAGACGTTCTTGCTTTGAAAATTCTCTAAGATGGAGTGATAAGCGCGTTGCTGGTGCTCGTTCAGCGGGTTGACGGGGATGACTTCTTTGAGGAGTGCTTTGTCTATGCGACCTATTTCCTGCTGGTAGACTTCGAATACACCACGGTCCACAAGACCGTTGAATACGGCAGGGGTGGCAGAGGTGCGTTGCAGCAGTTCGGCTTTGGAGACTTCTTTTATATCTCGTCCGCTGAGGTAGCCGGAGAGTTCCAGATATTTCATCAGCAGGTCCAGTTGCTTGGGGGCACGGCGCTGCAACTCGTCGAAGAAGATGTGCAGGCGGTGTTCGTTGCGGGCGGCGGCGGTGAGGCGTACACGGGTTTCGGTCTTAGGCTTATAGGTACGGCGCAATTCTTCCTTTACGAAGATGGCCTCTTTGTCGAGCAGTGACTTGATGACAGAAAGTATGTTCTTGATGCCGGTCTCCTTCTCCAGTTTCGTCACGCATTGCTCCGGGTCGGCAGAGAGCATATCCAGTATCTTCTGTTCCTTCTCCGGCAGGCAGACATCGGATTCGAAATCGGGGTTGTACTCTACGATTGTTTCGCTTTCCAGCTTCAAGCCAGAGGGTAAGGCAGCTTTGTAGACGTCTCCTTGCGTGCAGAGATAGTAATCGGAGAGCCATTCCCAGAACTTGAACTGCCGCGGAAGCAGTATCGGGCGGGCATCCAGCAAAGCGGACACTTCCTTTACTTCGTATTCGGTGGGGGCACAATAGTGCACGTTGCGCACGATGGCTGTATAGTATTTCTTCCGTCCGAATGGCACTACCACCCGGCAACCGGTCTGCACTTCATCCACCCATTCGTCGGGCAGGGAGTAGGTGAAGTAGCTGTACAAAGGCAAAGGCAATATGACGTCGGCAAACTTTTTCATCGTGGGGACAAAGATAGTGGAAAGTGGAGGGAGAATGAAATGAACGGGGGCATTTTTTATGCTGAGGAGAGGAGGAGGCTGTTGTGGATTTGGATGAAGATAAGGGAGAGGTATTGCAGATTTTATGGGTAGGATGGGTGTAGAAGTATGGGGAAACTGGCGTCAGTGTTTTATAAAATTTGTTCGATGTATTAAAATAAGAATGAGTGAGTTGCAGTAAAACTATGGCGTTTTGAATAGGTGGAAGCAAATTTTGCTTCCACTTTTGGGAGTTACTTCCACAGCGGGGTAAATGCCGATGGACAAGGGGATGCAGGAGGTGGGTGGAAGTGTGGAAGCAAAGTAGGGAGAAAAAAGTATGTCTTTTCCTGATTTAGCTAGACGCTTTTTCTTTTTATAACCG
>NZ_QTNE01000041.1:0-4195 GCF_003603495.1 Bacteroides sp. AM41-16
AACCGACCTTATCGGAGAACTGGCTCTCCTAAACGGAAAATCACGAGAAAAGAACAATCCGAAAGGGTGGATTATAAACGCCCTTAAAGGGAAAATCAAGGATAAGTAACAAGATTACCCGGCTGAAACACTCCGGGTAATCTTGTCAAATCAGAGGAACGATTTCCATTTCTACACCAAGTTCTTTCATCTGCTGTTGTATTTCCTCGCTGCTTAGTTTCTCTCTCGCCAGTGCAAGCCCATGAAAGGCGTCCCAGCCTGCCGGCTTCGAAACGATACTACCGTTTAGGACGGCATGGGTGATTTCGCCGCCGGACTTCGCACCCTTGTTCAGTATGAAGAAGAACCGGGGTTCTTCGTGTTCCGTTGTTCCCATAATTCGTAAAGTTAGATGTTTATTTATTCCCCTTTTGTTCCCTTGCCTGCTCTTGGTAGTATTCATAATACTGCTTGTAGTTGTCCCGGTCTTTGGCTGCATCCGTCCAAAGATAGCACATGAAACAAGCGAACAATAGGGAGATAACAGCACAAAGGATTGAGTAGAACGAAATTCGTTTGTCCACATAACCGCCGTTTTTCATTCTGTACCCCTGCCGTTCAAAGTCCGCCAACACGTTTTTTAGGCGATTTTCGGCACTTTCAAGGCTTTTCCCGTCTATTTGTACCTTTCGGGCTGTTGCGTCCTCTATGCGCTTCGTATAGACTTCAACACGCTTTAGTTCTTGATACACCAGTTCTACCGCAAGCTGCGGGTTTACCCTTGGCGTTGTATCTTTTCTTTTCCGGGGGCTGTACTGTCCCTGCTTAACGTTGGAAGCTGCCGCTTCCGGGTGTGAGTTTGTTTCCATGAGATATGTTCATTGAGTTGCACTTCAGTTTGCTTTGTGTCCGCTCGATATGGGCGAGAGTGTAGCCTTTCCCTATCTCGCTTGCCTTATACTCCGTACCGCTTCGGGCTGTGACATAGTAGCCGTTAAGTTTCCCGGTGCTTGCCCTGGCTTCCCGGACTTTAAAACCTCTCTTACCAAGTTCTTCCTTGAATTTGGTAAAGTCAAAGCCCTGCATCTTCTTCAATACGCCGTCCATGGCTTCCTTGATTTCCGCTTTGTTGACTTTGCCAATGTCCTGCGACTGTACAAAGTTCCGTTCCTTGGCTATGGCATTGGCGGCTTCCGTTGCCTTTTTCCCTATCCAGTTGTCCCGGTACAGTTCCCCGGAAAGGGAAACCCGGTTTGCCAGTATGTGCAGGTGGGCTTGCTCTTTCTTGCTCTCCGTACCGCTGTGCCGGATGATGATGTACTGGTGGTTCGCCAACCCCATGCGCTGCATGAAGTCGTTACCAAGTTCCGCCCAGTCCGCATCCGTAAAGGTGGCGCTTTCCTCTATCGAGGGGCTGACCTCGAAACGTAGGCAGTTGTTTTTTACGTTCGGAAAATCAATGTGATACGGTTTCATTTCCTGCACCATTTCCGCACCAGTACACCCATAAAGTTCATGCCGGGCTATCTCGGTGGCTACTGCCTGCCCGTTTATCTCTTTGGCGAGGTCGTACTCCAATGCCGCCACACCATGTGATATGCTTTTCCCTTTCCCTATCATCGTGAGAGTATTTTTTTGAGCTCTGTAATTAGTGCCCGGTTCTCCTCGAACACTTCCCGGTACTGGCGACCACCGAAGTAGTTGTTCAGCCGTTGGAGCGTCCCTTTCAACTGGGCTATGTCCCGGAGAAGCTGCCGTTCCTCCTCGGTGTACCTCTCCCTTGGGCGCCCCCCAAGGGACAAACTCCGGCAGTATTCCGATACGCTTAGACTGCACCGGGCTGCCTGCTCCGCAAGTGCGTCCTTTTCAAGTTCGGTACACCGGAATGTAATCTTTTCGTTCCGTCTTAGTTCCATGCCACAAAGGTAATCTTAAAATCTTTTTGAGCAAAGCGAGAAAAGCAAGAATTGTCCGACAAGGACACTTCTTGCTATATATACACATGCCGCATGGGAATACATCCACGCCAACCGCCCAGCAAAAAGCCCCGGCGTGTTAGAAAATCCCCCACAGCCTAACAAATTCTACCCCATTTCTACCCAAGGGGATTACACGCCGCAGAAGTCATCCGGGAACATGTCTTCCAGTTCGTCCAAATCAATGGTTTCTTCTTCGGACACCTCCACCCATTCAATGTTTTCTTTCCCTCTTATCGCACATGAGTACATCTCGGCGGCGGCAAGAGAAGAGAACACCTCGTGCATAGGCTCGCCGTTCTCTAACCAGTAAACACAATATTCGACCATAACAGTTTTATCATTTATCGTTGTAATGCCCCTCTACCTCCAAGATGTAGACCTCTACCACTTCCTCGTAAATGTCATAGATTATCCGGTCATGGGCGGTAATGTGTCGAGACCATGTAATATCCCCACCGCCCCTTAACGCTTCGGGATGCCCAAGCCCAGTCTTAGGGTGCTCTAACAATTCTTTGTAGATTTTCTTATACTTCTTGAACAAATTGGGGTTTGATTTCTTCCATTTGGCAATCACCTTATCCACCCCGTCGGAAACCCTAATTGTGTACATCATAGACTATCGAAATAAGCGTCAATATCCTCACTGCTTTTGAGGGTAACACACTTTCCGGATTTGATTTCTTCCCTTGCCTTGTCAATCCTTGCTTGCAGCTCCGGGGTTATCATCAAATCTTCACGACCAACTTTTACCAAAGCGTAAATCTCGTTTTTCCTGCGAATTAGTACCTGCTCGCCATTGTCAGCTTTGGTGAAAGACGCTGCGAGGTTGTTACGGTATTCTCTTACTGATAATGCTTCCATATCTGTTTGCTTTTAAATTCAGCACAAAGATAGCTATATTTCAATAAAATACAAACATTTTGTACACAAACGTGTACACGCCATAAAAACCCGTTTCCAATCCTACCGCCCGTTGGTTGGTTTTGCTTTGCTCTTTTTCCCTATCGTTTTTCTTTTTCCGACAGTAAATCAACCACTTAGCTCTATAAATTCCCCTTGTCTGTTATAAGCATCGTCTGTAATATGCTCTATCACTTCTTCGCAAACGCCCATAAATAAAGGGATTAGAACATGTGTTTCCCCACACTTTGGGAGTTTAGTCCCCACACTTTGGGAGTTTAAAAGTAAATTAGTCCCCACACTTTGGGAGTTTTACCCCTCTTTTTTTGTTTTAATGTGGGGATTGTGTATATTTGCAGCAAATCAATCGTTTATGAAAAAGAAACTACCTATTACCAAGAATAAAGATGTTGTTGTTTCATGGGTATATACATGGTCAAAACAGCAAGACATGTCCATACACGAACAAAGAATAGTTCTTCGCATACTGGAAGCGTGCCAAGCTGAACTAAAGGGAGTAAAACTGAAAGATTATGCAGGCACGAAACGCAAGTTTGAGCATGGACTTTGGGATGTTGATGCACAAATGCATGTATCTGACGTTATTTTTTCCGGACGTGATTACAATGAAATCATAGCCGCACTCGATTCTTTGGCAGGACGTTTTTTTACTTACGAAGATGACGAGGAATGGTGGAAGTGCGGATTTATATCTAACCCAAAATATAAAAAACGCACTGGCATTATAACCTTTCGTGTGTCTAACGACCTTTGGGATGTGTTTACCAAGTTCGCCAAGGGGTACAGAGAATTTGAGTTAAACAAGGCTCTTGCGCTACCTACTGGGTATTCCCTTAGGTTTTACATGTTAATGAGTGGGCAGGTGTACCCTTTGGATATATCCCTTGAAAACTTGAAAGACCGTCTTGGCATACCTGCGGACAAATACAAGGACAAGAACGGAAAAGACAGAATAGATCATTTTGAGGAAAGAGTTTTGAAACCAGCAAAGGCTGCGCTTGATGAGAGCTGCCCATACACTTTCAACTACGTGAAAGTGCGTGAAAACCCAAACAACAAACGTAGCAAGGTGACCGGGTTTAGGTTCTACCCGGTCTATCAACCACAGTTCAGAGATGAAGAACTGGAAGGGAAAGAATTGCAAGCAAAGGTTACAGCACGATATCAGATAGACAGCCATGTGTACGAGTACCTCCGTTATTCCTGCGGCTTCACATCGGAAGAGATAAACCGGAACAAAGAGACATTCATAACGGCACAAGAAAAGATAACCGACCTTATCGGAGAACTGGCTCTCCTAAACGGAAAATCACGAG
>NZ_QTNE01000042.1:0-3582 GCF_003603495.1 Bacteroides sp. AM41-16
AAACGAACAAAGCCTCCGTATCCTTATCAGACACGGAGGCTTCTTCTGAAAACGGCGACTACCTACTCTCCCACTGTTACGCAGTACCATCGGCGTGACCGGGCTTAACTTCTCTGTTCGGAATGGGAAGAGGTGGAACCCCGGTGCTGTAGTCACCTGAATAAGGCAGACATGATGAGAAAAAAGTAAAGTGTCCATACATTGCTGAACGTATATACCTCCATACACGGAAGGCAAAAAGTGGACGGGCAATTAGTAATGCTCGGCTATGACATCGCTGCCTGTACACCTGCATCCTATCAACGTTGTAGTCTACAACGACCCTGAGAAATCTAATCTTGTGGCTGGCTTCGTACTTAGATGCTTTCAGCACTTATCCAATCCCGACTTAGATACCCGGCAATGCACCTGGCGGCACAACCGGTAAACCAGAGGTCAGTCCAACACGGTCCTCTCGTACTAGTGTCAGAGCCACGCAAATTTCATGCGCCCACGATAGATAGAGACCGAACTGTCTCACGACGTTCTGAACCCAGCTCGCGTGCCACTTTAATGGGCGAACAGCCCAACCCTTGGGACCTTCTCCAGCCCCAGGATGTGACGAGCCGACATCGAGGTGCCAAACCCCTCCGTCGATATGAGCTCTTGGGAGGGATCAGCCTGTTATCCCCGGAGTACCTTTTATCCTTTGAGCGATGTCCTTTCCATACAGAAACACCGGATCACTATGCTCTAGTTTCCTACCTGATCGACTTGTAAGTCTCCCAGTCAAGCGCCCTTATGCCATTACACTCTGCCGACGGTTACCAATCGTCGTGAGGGCACCTTTAGAAGCCTCCGTTACACTTTTGGAGGCGACCACCCCAGTCAAACTACCCACCAAACAGTGTCCCCGCAACAACGGGTTAGAACTCAAATAATCAAAGGGCCGTATTTCAACAGCGGCTCCACAAATACTGGCGTACCTGCTTCGAAGCCTCCGGCCTATCCTACACATCAATTACCCAAATTCAATGTTAAGCTATAGTAAAGGTTCACGGGGTCTTTTCGTCCCATCGCGGGTAATCGGCATCTTCACCGATACTACAATTTCACTGAGCTCACGGTTGAGACAGCGTCCAGATCATTACACCATTCGTGCAGGTCGGAACTTACCCGACAAGGAATTTCGCTACCTTAGGACCGTTATAGTTACGGCCGCCGTTTACTGGGGCTTCAATTCAATGCTTCTCTTGCGATGACATCTCCTCTTAACCTTCCAGCACCGGGCAGGTGTCAGGCTGTATACTTCATCTTTCAATTTTGCACAGCCCTGTGTTTTTGTTAAACAGTTGCCTGGACCTATTCTCTGCGCCTCGCCGTAAAGCGAGGACCCTTTATCCCGAAGTTACAGGGTCAGTTTGCCTAGTTCCTTAACCGTGAATCACTCAAGCGCCTTAGTATATTCAACCCGACTACGTGTGTCCGTTTGCGGTACGGGTACCTGCAGGATTAAGTTTAGCGGATTTTCTTGGAAGTATGATTACACGCACTATTGGATTGTTCTAAGAACGCTCCATACTATCAGGTTCGACTCTTGCTCCGGATTTGCCTGGAACAATCAGCATCTACACCCTTCAACGGACTATTCCGTCAGTCCGCGGCGCTGTCACGACTCCGTCTCCACGTCACTCCCACAGGTAGTACCGGAATATTAACCGGTTCTGCCATCGGCCTCGCCGTTCGGCTGAGCCTTAGGACCCGACTTACCCTGATCCGATTAGCGTTGATCAGGAAACCTTAGTCTTTCGGCGAGGGGGTTTCCCACCCCCTTTATCGTTACTTATACCTACATTTGCTTTTCCACACGCTCCAGCAAAGCTCGCGCTTCACCTTCGACGCCGAGTGGAATGCTCCCCTACCGATGATTTCTCATCCCAAAGCTTCGGTAGAATACTTATGCCCGATTATTATCCACGCCAAACTCCTCGACTAGTGAGCTGTTACGCACTCTTTAAATGAATGGCTGCTTCCAAGCCAACATCCTAGCTGTCTTAGCAATCTGACTTCGTTAGTTCAACTTAGTATTCATTTCGGGACCTTAGCTGTTGGTCCGGATTGTTCTCCTTTAGGACATGGACCTTAGCACCCATGCCCTCACTCCTGACATAGAACTGACACGCATTCGGAGTTTGTCAAGACTTGATAGGCGGTGAAGCCCTCGCATCTTATCAGTCGCTCTACCTCATGCCAGTATAAGTCAAGGCTGCACCTAAATGCATTTCGGGGAGTACGAGCTATCTCCAAGTTTGATTAGCCTTTCACCCCCACCCTCAGGTCATCCAGAAGCTTTTCAACGCTTATTGGTTCGGTCCTCCAGATGGTGTTACCCATCCTTCAACCTGCCCAAGGGTAGATCACTTGGTTTCGCGTCTACTCCTTCCGACTATACGCCCTGTTCAGACTCGCTTTCGCTTCGGCTGCAGATCTGAAATCCTTAACCTCGCCGGAAAAAGTAACTCGTAGGTTCATTATGCAAAAGGCACGCCGTCACACCAGAAGGTGCTCCGACCGCTTGTAGGCACATGGTTTCAGGAACTATTTCACTCTTCTGTTCGAAGTGCTTTTCACCTTTCCTTCACAGTACTGGTTCACTATCGGTCTCTCGGGAGTATTTAGCCTTACCGGATGGTCCCGGCAGATTCACGCAGAATTCCTCGTGCTCCGCGCTACTCAGGATACCACTAGGCTTCGCTTGGCTTCGCATACGCAGCTGTCATGCTCTATGGCTGTACTTTCCAGAACATTCTGCTCACCAACTTTCTTGCCACGACGTGGTCCTACAACCCCACACATGCCGTAACATGGGTGGTTTGGGCTGTTCCCCGTTCGCTCGCCACTACTGGGGGAATCATTGTTTATTTTCTTTTCCTGCAGGTACTAAGATGTTTCAGTTCCCTGCGTTAGCCTCCTGCAATGCAGGATGATACTTCTTCAAAGTACCGGGTTGTCCCATTCGGAAATCCGCGGATCAAAGGTCATTTGCACCTACCCGCAGCTTATCGCAGCTTATCACGTCCTTCATCGCCTCCGAGAGCCAAGGCATCCGCCATGTGCCCTTACTTACTTTTTGTCTTACCGATCACGTATGGTCGATATATACTTTCAGCTTTTAACTTTACTTTTTTTTGGTCACATCATGTCAAAGAACGGTGTTTCAATTATAAAACAATAATCAAAACGGAGTGGAGAATAACGGATTCGAACCGTTGACCCCCTGCGTGCAAAGCAGGTGCTCTAGCCAGCTGAGCTAATCCCCCTTCTTATAAGTGGAAAACGGAAAGTGGAAAGTGGAAAATCCGGAGAGTTCCCGATTTTCATTTCTCAATTTTCAGTTTTCAACTTTGAAGTAGTCCCAGGCAGAGTTGAACTGCCGACCTCTACATTATCAGTGTAGCGCTCTAACCAACTGAGCTATAGGACTGTCAGTCAAACCCTCGCCTTACGGCTCGGCTTCTACTTTTCTCTCTTATTCTGATAAACAATTACGCGCAGCACAAGAGGTTCTTATGGAAGCATAACTTCAAGAACCAACGATCGAGT
>NZ_QTNE01000043.1:0-3233 GCF_003603495.1 Bacteroides sp. AM41-16
AGGGGGGAAGAGGGCAGCAATGCCCTTGACCTACCCGATCGACCGTCAGACTTGGCACAGCGTGACGGTCGAGGTGTGCGTGCCGGCAACGAGATTGCCAAAATCTATGCCGACAACAAGGTGGATGTCATCATCTATGCGGTGGAAAAGTCGCTTGACTCGTACAAGTTTAACCTCCTGCACTGCAAGCAGACTTTTATCTCGCAGTTGAAAAGCGGAGCCTTGGGGGCGAGAACCATTGACGAGGGAGCGATGGACGAGAAATCGGGCATGAATTTTTCCGAGTATATGGCTATTCTCTCCGGAAATACCGACTTGCTTGACAAGGCAAAGCTGGAGAAGAAGATTGCTTCTCTGGAGGGTGAGCGCAAATCGTTCAACAGGGGCAAGCGTGATTCGGAACAGAAACTGAAGTCAAAGTCAGAAGAGCTGGACGGCAATCGGACTATACTCAAAGGCATGACAGCGGACTATGACAAGTTTATGAGTCAGGCAAAGAAGGATATGGACGGGAATATTCTCAATCTCATCACCCTTAACGGTCTCGAGTCCAATAATCTGGAAGTGATAGGCAAACAGCTTCAAAGGATGGCAAAAACGGAAAGGACAGATGGGGAATACAAGGAAATAGGTGCAATTTATGGATTTCCTATCAAGGTCGTAAGCGAGACAAGCTTTGAGAGCGGTCTTCCCTTCGTTGATAACCGCTTTGTTGTTGAGGGCCATTACAAGTATCAGTACAACAACGGACATCTCGCCAAGTCTGACCCGATAGCTGCGGCAAATAACTTTGTGAATGCCCTGCAGAAGATACAAGGGTACATTGAACAGTATGATTCAAGATGCAGGACACTGGAGAAGGAGATACCGCAACTAAAGGAAATTGCTTCCAAGGTCTGGAAGAGAGAAGAAGAGCTGAAAAGTCTGAAGACGGAACTGGCAGCATTGGATAGAAAAATACAGTTAGAATTGGCACCACCTGTTCAAGAAAAGGATATAAGTGATAAACCTCAAAAAGAAAACAACACTATCAAATCGGGAGAATTCTACGCAGATACTATAGTACAACAAGAAAGGAAGGTCCGAATTGGTCTTTAATTGGTCTATTTATAAAGTGGCAAGCAAACTTATTATGAGTTTGTTTGCTACTACTTTTTCTTAATACTATATAAATTATCTAAACACAGATAGTTCTTCGTTCACATTTTGATATCAAAGTAATGAAAAACAGTATTTGTTTATACAAAATTTCTGAGATATTAAAGCGATTAGGCTTAAATAGTCTTAAATTTGTGTTGCAGTATTTATAATTCCTGCCATTTCTTGTCTTTTCTCAATAAATTTTCGTATTTTTGCAGTCGGATTGTATAGCCAGACCGCAGTTGTCGCTGTAAGACGAGTTCTTTCATGATAACCGAGTCGGCAGCCTACGCCGTGCTGAGTGTAGTGAAGTCAACCATGACATATCTATACGAAAGCGGGCTTTGGGTGGGAAAGCAATCCAGACATAATGGAAGGCGTTTATCGACGCTGTGTTTAAGACTTCCTGTAATCTAGCAAATTAACAGTTAATCATAGTCTTGAATATGGTCAACGGTAGATGTCCCGGGTGTGATTATTTCAATCCCGTGGAGACCTTGTAAGCATAGATTGTACCCTTTCGGGCGCAATCAAATGTATTATATAGGTCTCTTTACACGGACATGATTTTCATATCGGCGTGGGCTCTGACGTTGTCTGTTCAACTATGATAGGCAATTGCTAGAGCCTCAGGAAGTGGAATGGACAACAGGACGATTCCACGCTTTTTTTGTCGCAATTTAACGGATTTCTGTCTAGAAAAAAGTTAGCACCGATATGAAAGTCGATGAATGGACATCAGAAGATGTACACACCTCAGGAGGAGGTGAATTCCCTCCTTGCGCTGGACTTACCTCCAACGCCCTCCCCGAAGCTCAAAGCACAGTTTCCGCCGAGAGTTCACAAACAGGGGTGTCCACCAGAAATGCCCATATAGCAAGTAAGTCTAAAGCGCAAAAAGAGGAAGAAATTCCTCATTGGTATGCTTTACGCACCACCTATGGTAGAGAGAAAAAAGCATACGACTATATGACCGCCAAAGGCATCACGGCTTTCTATCCTACCACCGAGGTAGTGAAACTTATAAAAGGTAAGCGCAAAATTGTTATCGAGTCACGTTTACCCAACATCTTCTTCGCCTACGGTACCGAAGAACAACTCAAAACCTTTGTTTACGACAACGTAAATCTCCCATTCCTTCGTTTTTACTATCGTCACGTCCACGTTGGGCGCAGAATAGAGAAGGTTCCTATGATAGTTCCAGACTATCAGATGGAAAGTCTCAAAATCATCTGTGCTGCCGATGCGGATAATACAATCGTGTCATTAGTCGAAGTGCCAAAGTTCGAGAAAGGACAGTTGGTAAAGGTTATTGATGGTGTATTCAAAGGGGTGGTTGGAATAGTTGCACGCTGGCAGGGGCAACAGAGAGTAGGCGTGGTAGTAGATGATTTGGTAACAATGGCCACAGCCTATATACCAAGTGCGTTTCTTCAAAAAATATAATAAAACAATTAATAAATATGAAATATGCTTTAGTAACAGGAGCCTCGCGAGGTATAGGACGTGCAGTGGCTTTGCGCTTAGCAAATGAGTATCCTGTCATAATCAATTATCATTCTAATTCCGAAAGTGCTAATGAGGTAAAGGAACTAATTGAGGCGAACGGAGGTTATGCAGAGTTGCTACCTTTTGATGTTGCAGATTCACAATCTATAGAAAATGCGATTGACCTGTGGGAGCAAAGACATCCTGATGATTATATTTCTGTGTTAGTAAACAATGCAGGTATTCGTCGAGACAATGTTATGTTTATGATGGCTAATGAGGAATGGCATGATGTACTTAACACAAATCTTAACGGCTTTTTCTATATCACAAGACGCCTATTGAAACATATGATGCCTCGTAAACGAGGTGGAAGAATTATAAACATGTCATCGCTTTCTGGTTTGAAAGGAATGGTAGGTCAGGTAAATTATAGTACTGCAAAAGCAGCGCTAATAGGAGCGACAAAAGCTTTAGCTCAAGAAGTAGCCCCTCGTAACATCACAGTGAATGCAGTGGCTCCAGGTTTCATACAAACAGATATGACTAAGGATTTACCACCAATACTCTGTTAATTCTTATGTAATCGATTGAAAATGAGAGAG
>NZ_QTNE01000044.1:0-2689 GCF_003603495.1 Bacteroides sp. AM41-16
ACTGAATCCCGTATTTTGCATTTACACAAAATATTTTATAGTGCCTTATATTGATTACATAGCTGGCATAAAAGCCCAATATCCCAAATTGACAGATGAAGACTTATTATTTCTCTGCTTAGATGAAATTGGGTTCTCTTCTCAAACAATATCCCTTTGTTTTGGCAATATCGACACACATGCCCTTGCCCAACGAAAATACCGCATGAAAAAGGAACGGATGTAGCTAAAGAATAAGTAAGTGTGATTATTCTAAACACAATACATCTGCAAATCAACACCTTACAAAAAACAAGTGTGATTGATTTCATGCTTACATTTTAGTTTTTCCCTCTAACTTTGCCGCCATAAATCGATAAAACAACGAATAATGAAAGCAAAGTTATTTATGATTCTTTTAGTGGTACTCTTTATTGTACCGATAAGTGGAGCAGTTAATAAGCCAAGAAAACGCCCAGTCCTTTTGAGGAAGCATGAAACACGCAAAAATGTGCTTCCACGCATCCCTATAGACTATACTATAGATGTAAGCAATAACGATAACTGTCTGCAAATACTATTTCAGTTTCCATTGCATGAATCCGACATCACCGTAGCAGATAAAAATGGGAACATCGTAATCAACGAACAACAAACCTCCATTTACGAAGGTAAAACATTGTATATCTATACACCTGAAGATTATCCTTATACAATAGAAATAACCTCCCCTGCTGTAGACATCACGGGAGAAATCACATTAGAGGAAGAGGATTAACCAACATATTATTTACATTTTAAACAATTAATCATGAAGAAAATTTTATTTCTTGCAACCATCCTATTGGCTAATATTTCATGCCAAGAGGAAGAAATCAACACACAAATCGAGCCTTCCGTACCCCAATCTAAAAACCTTCAAATTGTGCAAATCACCAACCAAGGGGAAATTATTCCAATCAATGGAACTACAACCAGAAGTTCTGTAGAAGGAGAACTTGCACTACAATTCATTTCCGAGTCCGATTACCAATCGACTATAACAGAAATCAGCCACATGACTGCTAAAGAAAGATTGGAATACGTAGACAACTTTATCTCTCTGCAGAAACTTGCCAACGAAGCAGACATGGAATTAGATGAAATAGGCGCAGTAGCAACCAGCGAAGCCGACTTCAGAAAGAGATATGCCCAATACGTAGAAAAGTACAGTGAAAAACTGATTACGAACAAATATGATGTAGAAGACTTGACACTGTACGTTCCCGATGGCGACAACCTCTCTACCTACCTTATCAATGAAAACAAAAAAGTAGTGATAGGCAATGAAGTCAAAGAAATTTCACTAAACAATGACATGAGTAGTTCTGAGAAAGCAGTATTTGCTGCTGATACGAGAGCCGGTGCAACAAACCAATTTACTTTCAAAGAAACAAAGGATGGGAAAAAGACAACTGGTTCCGTCACTCTTGAAGCATCAAGTGGCATATTTGTCCATGTGGGTTGCCAAAAGAAGTTATGGTATGGTTGGAGAAGAGATACACACAGAGATATATTCTTTCAATTAAGTGCATCTCCAATGTATTATACTCTCCCTAATGCCATTGGAGAACCTTACCGACTCAATTTTGTGCAATATCATGCATTCCATGATAACGGTGGAGATTATAAATTTGCTACGGGTGGGTTACAACCGGGAAATAGAATTCTTTCAGGGAATTTACGTGTTTGGACAGACATGATGGTCAATACAGCAGACTCAGTTCTATACAAATATGTATATGTAAACTATGAAGGAAAAAAATATGGGAATTTCGGTGACCACAAATTACCAAGACTTGATAACAATAAAGCATACGGAGGTAGTTTCACATTAACAATGCCATAAAAATGAAAAAGATTATAATATTCTTCATTCTTACAGCATATCTGTTGCCCCAAGCCTCTGCCCAACAAGTCAAATTCGGCGTTGAAGCTGGCGGCAACTGGTCTCACTACAAAAACGATAAATCGAAAGCCGAACAAGTGGGAAGCATGGGAGGCGGTTTCCAACTGGGCGGAACCGTGGACTATGAGTTCAAGCACCATTGGATGTTGATGTCGGGACTTACCTGGATGCAAACCCGAAGCAGTATGGAGCTGTTCAATGCCAGCGTGCCTTACTTCCCCGATACGGAAATAAAGATGAACCACTTGAACATCCCCATAAAAATAGGCTACAACATCCGTATCAACAAAAGCCTCAGCCTGATACCCTACATCGGTGTCTACGGCTCCATCAACTTCAATGCAGGTAAATGCGACGTAAAGAACCCTTATTATACAGGAGAAACCAATCATTGGAAACCTATGGACGGGTATTCATACATCGTGCCGACAGAAGCAGACATCCCGTATGAATATGAAGCTACCATAGACGCTTTCCGCCGTTGGAATTATGGTGCGGTGGGAGGCATGAAAGCAGTAATAGCAGGCAGATACACCGTTTCACTCCAATACTACGAATCCATAAAGAAAGTACAGAAACAATGTAACCTACGCAACTATGGTTATCAGCTCAGCGTAGGCTATCAATTCTGATACAAAAACTAAAGTCTATAAGAAAGTTGCACATACCCGACACAAGGGATGTGCAACTTTTATAATCGGTTTAAATTTATCAGGGCACTATAAAATATTTTGTGTAAATGCAAAATACGGGATTCAGTAT
>NZ_QTNE01000045.1:0-2508 GCF_003603495.1 Bacteroides sp. AM41-16
GTAGGCTAAGCACCCAGCGCCTTGTCATATTTCTATGGTAGGTTTCCGAGTACTCGCCTCCGAACCGGACTTACAAGTCTCCCTGTATCCGGCTCTCCACTAATTAATTCAGTCTGATTCTTCGGTCGGGGTCTATTTTTGCATGACACTTTGAGCAGACAGCCAAAGTTTTTCGTCTTCGAGCTATCATTTTCTTTTCCCAGTCGGATTTACCTTTCAGGTCTTTAAGTTTGCGAACGTGATGCATTTCGAGTTTATCGGTAGCACCGCATAATTCGCAAACTTGGAGCTTCAGCCTTTCCATAAGGCTGTTACGTCCACCTGTTATGGAAACTGTCCGTGGAATAGTGTCACAGTAAATATTCCCTGCAACCTTTTTGCGTTTGAAACCATCATGATAAAATGATTGGTAAAGTGTCTTACCCTTGCTATTTTCATATGCCACTTGGAAAACCTTGTTCTTTTTATATTTCAGAAGTATTTTCTTTACAGATGATTTGTATTTGTTCGCAAATACCTTATACATGCTGTATGACATAATGTGATAGAAAGAATTGATGACATAGCTGTTATTGGCTATTGAGTAGTAATTATAGAACCCTCGGATTTCGGCATTGAACTGACTGACTATTTCCAAGTCATCCAAGTTCAGCATGTACGTTCTGACGATGGATTTCCAAACCTCTTTGCCATTGACGACCGCGATTCTTGCGGCTTTATAATCAAAGAGTTTCTTCCGCATCGTTTCAAAATTCAGGTACAATACAGGCTTGTGTCCGAATGCACGAACCGTTTTACCGTACTTATCCTTACGTAAATCGTTACACCTACGTATAAATACGTCATATCCGAGAAATTTCGCTGGTTTCTGCGCATTGGTTATCAGTGTCTTTTCGTCTGACAGTTCCAGTTTAAGAGCTTCATTCAAATAATTCTTAATATCCTCTTTTACTGTTTTGCAGTCTTCAAGATTACCGGTAATTCCAATCAGAAAGTCATCTGCGTATCTCACGTATTTTAACCGTTTGATACTGCTGTCCATTTCATTACGTGCCGGATAGTTGTTCCGTTCTTCTCGTAGCCGCTTAATTTCGGCGGTCATCTGTTTCCTTACCTTTACATCTTTCTCATTCTTTAGTTTCTTTGCCAGTCGGTATCTTCGCTGTTCGTAGAGCTTGTATCGAGCGTCGCCTTTTCTTGTTACCCCTTTATTGAACCGATTGATGTATTCCTTGATGTACTTGTCGAACTTGTCAAGGTAGATGTTAGCCAGTATTGGGCTGATAATCCCGCCTTGCGGAGTTCCACTGTACGTTCTATGAAATACCCAGTCTTCCACATATCCGGCATTCAGGAATTTTCTGATAAGCCGCAAAAATCTCTCGTCGGCGATACGTTCCCGAAGAATATTAATCAGTACGTCATGATTGATATTGTCGAAGAATCCTTTAATATCGCCTTCAATAAACCATTTCACGGCAGTGAATGTCTTTTGTATATCTATAAGAGCAGTATGACAACTTCGTTTGGGACGAAACCCATGTGAAGTATGTTCAAAACTACCTTCATAGATTGCTTCAAGTATCATTCTGACTACTTCCTGTACCAGCTTATCATCAAAAGAGGGTATGCCAAGCGGACGTTTTTTCCCGTTTTTCTTAGGTATGTACGTCCTTTTGGACGGATTAGGCTGATAAGTCTCATTTTTAAGACTGCCAATCAGTTGTTCAACTCGGTCAATACTCATTCCGTCAATGGTTTTACCATCGGCTCCTGCCGTCATGTTGCCTGTCTTGCTGTAAATATTCTGATAGGCTACATAAAACATTTCCTCGTTAAACAGCACTCTATACAGCCGCTCAAACTTATAGTTCAAGTTACCGCTGTGTTTACTCAGACTGTTCAACACATTTTCTGGATTTCTCATGTCTCTCACATCTTCCTTTAAATTGTTAAACTTAATTAGCTGCTCCCCTTCGCCATGTACAGGGCGTTACCCTGCTCAGACTACTATGGAAGCTCCGTTGCCATGCCGGATATTCAGGGGCAGACCCCATAGCCCTACAACTGGCTTTCCGGTTTAGGCAATCCCCGTTTAGAAATTTGACGACTATTTGGCTCGATAGATTGTCGGATACGACTTTCGTCCTTTACTACTTATGGTAGTTGCCTTGCGGTAAGTTTATGCTACTCCTGCTACGTGTCATCAGTGTAGTACCGCAACATAACGGTATAATTCCGAAGAATTATTCAACTGTCTTCCGTCATTGCCCAAGGATACGACTGCTCGGACTATCGTTCAACCAATGCTGGCTTTATCCTCATATCTATCATTTTAACTTGCCATTCGGTCGCAGCCTGACAGTTGGCTGACTTATGGCTTTACCAACGTGCTATGTTCCCTTGTGGGGTTTTCCCCTCCGGTTAGCGGTTGTTAATGGGCATTTTAAACACTTGCCCAGTCGCTTGCCAAAGCGACATTCGTCAAATTCCCTTTACGGGCGCACC
>NZ_QTNE01000046.1:0-2495 GCF_003603495.1 Bacteroides sp. AM41-16
CCGTGGGTGCGACATGAAGTCGCATAGATAATTGTTGGAATGATACTTTAAGTATCAGTTTTAACCCGCTGTTCCGTCAGCGGTAGCCTACCGACCGATGCACCTTAATGTTGTATTAAGCGGTCGGGACAAAGTACACTTTCACAAGACAAGACAGAACCGTGAGGGGAAGTCAAGTATGGTTAGTATCATACCGTAGAGTGGCGAGGCTGGATAGTATGGTTAGCGTAAGCGAACTGTTAGTAAACTTCGTAATGTCGTAAAAGAGTGCAAGATACTGATACACTCTACCCAAAATGGGATGCGGTCAGATAATCCTCTCCATGGTAGGATTACACGGATGTAAAGACCGTCGGAGGATGAGACAGAACCTAACCTATCCGTTAGTTATCTATGTGGAACATGGTAAGCCTGTACATCTCCTGTCAGACAAAAGACAGGTAAGCTGAAAGTAATGGATGCTGAATGATGTGCAGGTATAAGATAACAGAGAAAGCGAATGCCGTTCTGTAATGGGACGGATAGGGTTTGAGCCACTTATCACGAGTTGACAAGGGACAACATCAACCTACCACGAAAGTGGGCAGACTTCTGTGGTAATGTTTGGGAGGCAAATACCCAACATTAGCCAAATGGTAATTCTTTACAATAAACTTTTAGAACTTTTTAAAGTAGGAATGCAAATGAACGATAAAATCAAAGAAAATCTCCTCGACCAATCGTGTGCGCCGACTGACAACCTGCAATCAAATTGGGACAGAATAGACTGGACTAAGGCGGAGCAAGCTGTTAAGAAGCTTCAAGCTCGTATTGTAAAGGCTCAGAAGGAAGGCAGACATAACAAGGTGAAAGCCTTGCAATGGACGCTTACCCACTCTTTTTACGCAAAAGCCTTAGCCGTAAAGAGGGTTACTTCTAACGGGGGTGGTTGTACTCCTGGGGTTGACAAAGAAATATGGGATACCCCTAAAGCTAAAATGCAAGCAATAACCCAACTCAAACGCAGAGGCTACCAGCCAATGCCGCTGAGAAGAGTTCATATCAAGAAGAGCAACGGCAAACTGCGACCGTTGGGAATACCGACAATGAAAGACAGAGCCATGCAAGCACTCTATCTTATGGCATTGGAGCCTGTATCAGAAACTACAGCTGATACTCGTTCATACGGTTTCCGCAAGGAACGCTGCTGTATGGATGCAATACAGCAATGTCATAACATTCTCCGAAAGGGATATTCTCCCGAATGGATTTTGGAGGGTGACATAAAAGGGTGTTTTGACCATATCAGCCATGAGTGGTTACTTGCCAATATCCCAATGGATAAGGCAATACTCCGAAAATGGTTGAAATGTGGCTATGTTTTCAACAAGCAAATGTTCCCGACCGAGGAAGGAACACCGCAAGGTGGTATAATTTCTCCGACACTTGCCAATATGACTTTGGACGGATTGCAGAAAGCTCTTGCAGATAGATATAAGCGCCATCATGTTAATGGTAAGTTGTATTCACCAATGGTGAACCTTGTACGTTATGCGGATGATTTTATCATCACTTGCGAGAACAAGGAAACTCTTGAAAATGAAATCAAGCCATTGGTTGCTGAATTTATGTCTGAAAGAGGTCTGACCTTATCAGAGGAAAAGACGGTGATAACCAACGTGCATGACGGTTTTGATTTTCTTGGCTTTAATATCCGCAAATACGGCAAGGACATATTGACCAAGCCGACAAAGAAATCCGAGAAACGCTTTATGGAGAATATCCGTAAGGTAATTAAGGAGAACAAGGGTTGCAGACAGGAGTCGTTAATCAGAATGTTGAACTCTAAAATCCGAGGATGGGGAGGTTATTATCAGCATGGGGCGACACGTGATTCATTTCACAGAATCGACCATCAGATATTCCTCTCACTATGGCAATGGGCAAAACGCCGTCATTCCAAGAAAGGGAAACGGTGGATAAAAGACCGATATTGGCATGACATTCGAGGGAACAAATGGACTTTCGCTTCAAAATTCAAGAAACCAAACGGAAAGGAAGACCAATTGACATTATTGTCTCTGACTTCATCGTTTCCATTCCTGCAATACACGCAGATTAAAGGAGACATGAACCCGTTTGATGCAGACTGTCGTCTGTACTTCTATAAAAGAAAGAAGTCGAAAATGCTTGTTACGCTAAAAGGACGCAAGTCACTGCTGTACCTATGGGAAAAGCAAGGACGCAAATGTCCTATATGCGGTGAGCCTATTGATACGCACAAGGCATGGAATGTCATGCCAACCGTTCAAAACGGAAAGAAATGCAATCTGTTGGTTCATGATGAATGTTTTAAATTATCCCGCAAATCAAATGGAAACAAGAAGTAGTTTGAGCCGGTCTCTGCATACAAACAGAGGCTTAGAAAAGCTTGAGCCGTATGAGGGGAAACTCTCATGTACGGTTCTTAGGGGGGAAGAGGGCAGCAATGCCCTTGACCTACCCGATCGACCGTC
>NZ_QTNE01000047.1:0-2436 GCF_003603495.1 Bacteroides sp. AM41-16
CAAGTTTGTGCGACGTGAAGTTGCGTAAGTGATTGTGTAACATCAAGATTACACCTCCAGTTCCGTCTGGAGTAGCCTACGGACACGTGCATTGGGAGTAATCCTTTTGTACGGAGCTGTCCCGACAAGGTAGCCTTTCCAAAAGGAGAAGATTGAACCGTGAGGGGAAATCAACGGCTGATAACACCATTCAGCACGAGGAGCTTGGCTTAGCGGTATGGTCAACGAAAGTGAACTGTCCGATAAACATCGTAAGGTATAACGAGCCAAAGGCTGTTGACAGGCTCGGACCAAAAGGTAAGCAGTCGGCTGTCCTCTTGAACTTTGGGGGCACACGGACATTAGCACTGCCGGTGGAATAGACAGGACCTAACCCGCTTATTTATCACTTATGTAAAACACGGTAAGCCCGTATCTCTCCAGTTCATCAGAGCTGGTAAGCAAGCCGCAAGGCAAGCCTACATGGGGTGTGGGTATAGGATAGCGGAAAAAGCGAATGCCTCCCTGTAATGGGGAGGATACGGATTGAGCCAATATCACGGGTTGGTAAAGGTAACATCATCCGACACGAAAGTGGGCAGACTTCCGCCTATGGTGACACTTTACAAGATAGTTTACAGAACTTTTAAAGAAAGGAAAGCAAATGAACGCAAAGAAATTGGCGTGTGCGCCCGAAGACATAGACATTCACGAACTCTGGTCGAAAATCGACTGGGACAAATGTGAGCGTTTTGTCCAAAAGCTGCAAGCACGTATTGTAAAGGCTCAAAGGGAAGGCAGAAATAACAAGGTGAAAGCCCTGCAATGGATGCTTACCCACTCGTTCTACGCCAAAGCATTGGCGGTAAAACGAGTTACGACTAACAAAGGAAAATCTACTTCCGGCGTTGACAAGATTACATGGTCTTCTCCATTGGCGAAAGCCAAAGCCATATTCACTCTGAAAAGACATGGCTACAAGCCACAACCTTTAAAACGTGTAAATATCAAAAAGAAGAACGGGAAATTACGCCCACTCGGAATACCAACGATGAAAGACCGTGCGATGCAGGCATTGTACCTAATGGCACTTGACCCGATAGCGGAAACCACTGGCGACAGCCATTCCTACGGATTCCGCAGACATCGCTGTACACATGATGCCATCGAGCAATGCTACATCGTTCTTTCTCGTTCGGTCGCTCCCGAATGGATTCTTGAGGGGGACATCAAAGGATGCTTCGACCATATCAGCCATGCGTGGTTAATCAACAATATCCCTATGGATAAGGAGATACTACGCAAATGGCTCGAATGCGGATATGTGTTCAATGGAGAACTCTTTCCTACGGAAGAGGGAACCCCACAAGGTGGCATAATATCCCCAACTCTTGCAAACATGGCACTTGACGGACTGCAAGATTTGTTGGAAAAGAGTGTCAAGAAATATCAGGTGAACTACAAAAAGATAGTTCCTAAGATACATCTTGTACGATATGCAGATGATTTCATTGTAACGGCAAAGGATAAGGAAACGATAGAACAGGTTATACTTCCATTAGTACGTAAGTTCCTTGCGGAAAGAGGTCTGACACTATCAGAAGAAAAGACAAAAATCACACATATAAATGAGGGATTTGACTTTCTCGGTTTCAATATCCGAAAGTTCCGCAATAATACGCTGCTGACAACTCCATCCAAAGATGCGCAAAAGAGGTTTTGCGAAAAAATCCGCAAGACGATAGAAGCCAACAAGTGTGTAAAACAGAAGTCACTTATTATGATGCTGAATCCAATCATAAAAGGTTGGGGTAATTATTATAAATATGGTACTTCTGCGAATGTATTCCACCGAATGGATTGGGAAATCTTCAAGAAAATATGGCAATGGGCAAGACGCAGACATCCGCAGAAATGTAAAGGATGGGTAAAGGATAAGTATTTCAGAACACTAAATGGGCACTCGTGGAGATTTGCGGCAGATATGGGCAAGAAAGATAAGATTGATTATCTCGAACTGACCTATCTACCAACCATCCACCATGAGAAATTCGTCAAGGTTCGGCATTATGCCAATCCGTATGACCCATCAGATAAATCGTACTACGAATGGAGAGAAACCTACCGAATGAAGCAAACGCTGAAAGGCAGGCAATCTCTAATAAACATTTGGAAACGACAGAATAAAGTATGTCCTGTATGTGGAGAGCGTATTGACAGGGAAAGACCTTGGAGTATCACTGAACAAATAGTCAGTGGACGAAAGGTAAGAACTCTTGTACATACCAGTTGTAAACGTAAAATGCAAAGTAGATTATGAATATGAAAGTCGAAAATGAGATGGCTCTACCGATAACAAAGTCGGTAACGGTCATGTTGCTTGAGCCGTATGCGGGGAAACTCGCACGTACGGTTCTTAGAGGGGAAAGCTCCCGTAAGGGGGCTGACCTACTCGAC
>NZ_QTNE01000048.1:0-2169 GCF_003603495.1 Bacteroides sp. AM41-16
CGTAAAGCTGCTTAGCCATTATCTCAAATTTTAACGAACTATTGATTAAAGGGAAAGTTCCATTAAATACAAGTAAAGACTATGCCTCAGAAGTAAGTTCGTACACTAAGGGCTTAGGCATTTTTATGGTTAAGCCATGTGGGTATCAAATAACAAAAGACGGTTATTCTGACTTGAGTTCAAGTTATAAATGCAACTTTTAAAGAAAAGGATTAATAGCTGCATAAGTAATATTTTTTTCAGAGAGAAAAGAGAGACAATTCCCTCTGTTCTCTGCTGAATGGATAATGTTACTATCTTTGTTTTTATTGTCCGTCCAAAGAAATAAAAGTTGTAGATGAGTAAACATATAACCGAAAAGCAAAGGTATGCAATTTCTAAGATGTTGCAAGTTCCGATGAGTAAAAAAGATATAGCTGAAGCTATTGGAGTTGATAGGAGTAATATTTATAGAGAAATAAAACGCAATTGCGATAGTCGTAGTGGAAAATACAACCCTGATCTTGCCCAAAGAAAGGCAGATAAACGTAAGTTTGAAAAGAAGCGAAAGGAGGTATTTACACAAGCTATGAAGAAGCGTGTAAAAAAACTTCTGCGAAAGGACTTGAGCCCAGAGCAGATAGTGGGCAGAAGCCAAGTAGAAAATATAGCTATGGTATCTCACGAAACTATATATTGTTGGATATGGCAAGATAAACGACAAGGTGGGGATCTTCATAAATCTCTTAGAAGGCAAGGACGCAAATATTCAAAGCGTGGTTCTAAAAACGCAGGTAGAGGATTTATTCCGAATAGAGTGGAGATTGATCAGCGACCTTCAATTGTAGAGCAAAAAGAAAGATTTGGTGATTTAGAGATAGATACAATTATTGGAAAGAATCACAAAGGTGCTATTCTAACCATTAATGATAGAGCAACAAGCAGAGTATGGATACGTAAGCTATCAGGGAAAGAAGCCATCCCTGTAGCAAAGATTACAGTATGGGCATTACGAAAAGTAAAAAACTTAATACACACAATAACGGCTGATAATGGAAAAGAATTTGCAAAACACGAGGATATAGCACAAAAACTAGATATTAATTTCTATTTTTGTAAGCCATACCACTCTTGGGAGCGTGGTGCCAATGAAAATACTAACGGTCTTATCAGGCAGTATATCCCAAAGGGTACGGACTTTAGTGAAGTAACCAACAAGCGTATTAAATGGATTGAAAACAATCTAAATAATAGACCTCGTAAAAGACTTGGATACCTCACACCAAACGAAAAATTTAAACAAATTATTAATATGAATTCCGTTGCATTTGGAACTTGAATTCAGCAGAAGTTACTAATGACAAAAAAGAAATTGCCCGTTCGTTTTACGGGTCAGCACTTTACTATTGATAAAGTGCTAATAAAAGATGCAATAAGACAAGCAAATATAAGTAATCAGGATACGGTTTTAGATATTGGGGCAGGCAAGGGGTTCCTTACTGTTCATTTATTAAAAATCGCCAACAATGTTGTTGCTATTGAAAACGACACAGCTTTGGTTGAACATTTACGAAAATTATTTTCTGATGCCCGAAATGTTCAAGTTGTCGGTTGTGATTTTAGGAATTTTGCAGTTCCGAAATTTCCTTTCAAAGTGGTGTCAAATATTCCTTATGGCATTACTTCCGATATTTTCAAAATCCTGATGTTTGAGAGTCTTGAAAATTTTCTGGGAGGTTCAATTGTCCTTCAGTTAGAACCTACACAAAAGTTATTTTCGAGGAAGCTTTACAATCCATATACCGTTTTCTATCATACTTTTTTTGATTTGAAACTTGTCTATGAGGTAGGTCCTGAAAGTTTCTTTCCACCGCCAACTGTCAAATCAGCCCTGTTAAACATTAAAAGAAAACAGTTATTTTTTGATTTTAAGTTTAAAGCCAAATACTTAGCATTTATTTCCTGTCTGTTAGAGAAACCTGATTTATCTGTAAAAACAGCTTTAAAGTCGATTTTCAGGAAAAGTCAGGTCAGGTCAATTTCGGAAAAATTCGGTTTAAACCTTAATGCTCAAATTGTCTGTTTGTCTCCAAGTCAATGGGTAAACTGTTTTTTGGAAATGCTGGAAGTTGTCCCTGAAAAATTTCATCCTTCGTAGTTCAAAGTCGGGTGGTTGTCAAGATGATTTTT
>NZ_QTNE01000049.1:0-1596 GCF_003603495.1 Bacteroides sp. AM41-16
CCTTAATTCCGCAACACTATTATAAAATATTTTTTTTAAGTACCTGAGCAACAAAAAGTTGCTCAGGATTTTGCCATGTCAGAGGATTCACTTAACTTAGTGTTGCAAAAAAATAATCAAACAAAACCTCATCAGGCATGGCAAAAATACAAATAAAATCCGAGAAGCTCACTCCTTTTGGAGGAATATTTTCAATCATGGAGCAATTTGACTCCACATTGTCATCTGTAATCGACTCGACACTCGGTCTAAGGTGTAGCTCGTTCGGTTATCAGTACAGTGAAATCGTCCGTTCCCTCATGAGTATCTACTTCTGTGGTGGCTCATGCATTGAGGATGTCACTACTCATTTGATGAACCATCTCTCGCTCCATCCGACACTTCGTACTTGTAGTTCTGATACTATCCTCAGAGCGATAAAGGAACTGACGCAAGGAAACATCTCATACACATCAGATACGGGTAAGAACTACGATTTCAACACGGCTGACACACTCAATACCTTACTGCTCAATTGTATGTTTGCATCCGGCCAACTGAAAGAGGGCGAGATGTATGATGTTGATTTCGACCATCAGTTCATAGAGACTGAGAAGTATGATGCAAAGCCTACATACAAGAAGTTCCTTGGTTATCGCCCTGGCGTGGCGGTTATTGACGACTTGATTGTTGGCATTGAGAATAGCGATGGTAACACCAACGTTCGTTTTCATCAGAAGGACACGCTGAAGAGATTCTTTGAGAGATTTGAGCAGAACGGACTTACAATCAATCGTTTCAGAGCTGATTGTGGATCATGTTCCGAGGAAATCGTGGAGGAAATAGAGAAACACAGCAAATCCTTCTATATCCGCGCAAACCGCTGCAGTTCGCTCTACAATGACATCTTTGCTCTTAGAGGCTGGAAGACTGAGGAAATCAATGGCATTGAGTTCGAATTGAACTCTATTCTTGTTGAGAAGTGGAAGGGTAAAGCATACCGACTTGTGATTCAAAGACAGAAACGGATGGACGGTGTGCTGGATCTTTGGGAAGGAGAATACACATACCGTTGTATCCTGACTAACGACTATGAATCTTCCACAAGAGAAATTGTCGAGTTCTATAACCTTCGTGGAGGAAAGGAACGTATCTTCGATGATATGAACAATGGTTTCGGGTGGGACAGATTGCCCAAATCCTTCATGGCAGAGAACACTGTGTTCCTTCTTCTTACGGCACTTATCCGTAATTTCTACAAGGCCATTATCCACAGACTTGACGTAAAGAGGTTCGGACTCAATGCAACAAGTCGCATAAAAGCGTTTGTCTTCAGGTTTGTCTCTGTACCAGCCAAGTGGATCAGAACATCAAGGCGGTATGTGCTGAATATCTATACCTGTAATAATGCTTACGCAGATATTTTTCAGACTGATTTTGGATAACGCCTACAACTTATGGGTATGATACTGCGTATTGCCTCAAGTCGCATAGTGGGGCAAGGGGATATTGTGGGCAGAAGTGGGTATTTCAGCCTCAATTTATCTGCTAATTCAGTGATGAGAGGACGTTTAGACGCAAGAAGGACGCTGAAGAGCTTAGTTGCGGATTTGAGGT